>NZ_JAGQEG010000023.1 GCF_018305005.1 Collimonas silvisoli | reverse complement strand
CAAACTAGCCGTCTTACCTCTATTCGGCCCTTCAAGAATCATGAAGTGAGTTCGTGCATCTTCCTTCATGATTGTTACTTTAACGTACTCACAAAGGTATGCACTCTCTCCTGATGGTTCTAGTTTGACCCTCAACCAACCAGTAGTATCTATGGCCTTCGTGTAGTGTGTCTTTACCGTTACCTTCTGATGACTACGAAGAATAGTGTTTGTATTTGCCGTTCCAATAGGTTTACTCATGTCCGTCCTTATTCCTCGATATGACCTAGATGAATTTCTAATTTCTGCGCGTCATCCGTGAAAAAGCGCTCTGTTTTTCCTTCATCGTCTGTCACGCCATGTACAAGCTCACCGGAAGCCAGTTTCACGGTATATGGCATATCTGCCAAAGTGTTTCCTTCGTCATCCGCCACCAGGAATTGCTCATCATATTTTTGAGTTTCGGATTTTTCGAGACGAGTCAAAAAGGAAATTGCAGCATTTATATTTGGAGCGCCTGCGGCAATCAGCGTAGCCCCACAACTGGTTTCATCATTGTGTAGTGCAATAGACTGCCCGTTTGGTGTAGGACAATTCGATGACCCCTGGATAATTTTATGTATGTGTGGCTTGCACCTGGGGCAGTACACCTCATCACCCACTCTCGCCATGCCAATTCCATTTTCGAGCGTTGTGTTATCCCCGGTAAGAACTACACCCCCGTGGCTGGTTTTATCGCCAATTACAACAACTGCGACACCGTCGAAAGTCGTGCGATTCATGCGGCCTCTTTTATATTCAGTGAAGGGAAAAATTCATTAAAAAAACTTTCAGACTGGGGGCTGGCCCATCAGCTCTGGAATAACGCTGCTATGAACGCTAAGAGTGCGAGAGGTATTGAACATAGGGGGTGTGCGTCCTGAAATTGGTTATCGTTTCTGGCAGGGCTCAACGGGATGCAGTAGCGCCGTAGATGCCAACCGGAAAAACTTATCAGGCTTTCACTATGTCGTCTATGAAATCAATGCACATCTGACAATCTCTGACACTTGTGCTGCAGGGAATCGGTTTCAACATCGAGAGGTAAAGCTCATGCCGTCGTTACGGCTCTATCGGCATGCATTGCGAAATTCGTGATGAAAGCAACAGACGAAAAAAAACCGGATCATCGCTCCGGTTCTTCTGGTCATCGTTGCTGACTAGGCAGGTTTGATGTTTGCGGCCCCTTCGAGCCCCCCCCCAAAAAAAAAGAGACAGGTTTCGACCTGCCTCTTTCGATGAGAATTGATTACTTAGGTGCGACGGCCTTGGTATCCACCTTCGTATCTAACCGACAAAAATTTTTTATATATACCAACAACTAAAAACTTTGACCTCATCCAGGGCTTCCCCAATTTAAACAACGTGTTAGATCGACTAAAGAATGCTCAATAATGATCGAATTTGGCCGACTAAATCTCGATCATGCGTGCCGAGGCTGAGGCGAGACGACGGGAGCGTAACTGCAATTTCGGATAGCGTTGCTGTTGTAAAAACCTGACGCAAAGAAACAACGATTAGTATTTTTCTCAAAAAATGTGCGAGTTAATGGATAATAACGATTCTCATTAACAACTGCATTTAGCCAGCCCGCTTCATCCCAAGCCAGCCAGTGAAGCAGATCCACCACTGGCTCACCATGAAAACCTCAACGCGCTTGCGCGCCATTGCTTCCGCTTGCGCAGTCGTCGCCGGCGTTAAATCCCAACTTGTTTTCGCCCAGCAGCAACTGCCCGATGTCAACGTCAGCGCCGAGCGCGCCCACGGCGACAGCTATGCGCCGGCCAATACCACCACCGGTTTGAAAATCGATGCACCGCTGCGCGATGTGCCGCAGACCGTGAACGTGATCCCGCAAGAACTGATCCGCGACCAGGGTGCGCGCAGCCTGCAAGACGTGATGAAAAACATTCCCGGCGTCGGCTTGGCTACCGGCGACGGCCAGCGCGATGCGTTTGTGATTCGCGGGTTTACTGCGCTGTACGATATCTTCCTGGATGGCGTGCGCGACGATGCGCAGTATTACCGCGATCTGTATAACATCGACCGCATCGAAGTCATCAAGGGGCCGGCTGCGGTGTTGTACGGCCGCGGTTCTTCGGGCGGCCTGATTAATCGGATCACCAAGAAGCCGACGTTTACACCGTCCGGCGAGATTGGCGTGACGATGGGTAGCCACTATCTGCGCCGTACCGATTTCAATATCAATCGGCCAGTCTCAGATACCGTGGCGATCCGTCTTGACGGCGCGCTGGAAGATTCCGGCAGCTACCGCGACCAGGGCTATCTGAAGAATCGCGATCTGTCGCCTAGCCTGTTGTGGAAAGACGGCAATCAAAGCCTGTTGCTGCAATTCGACTATCAGCATCAGGACCGCAGCATCGATTTCGGCGTGCCGGGTTATCGCGGTGCGCCGGCTAACGTCGCGCCATCCTTGTATTACGGCGCGCGCCATGTTGCCGCCAATGACTACACCGTATCCGACATGCGCGCCTCGACCGCGCAATACAAGCTGCGTATCGACCAGGATACGGCGCTGACCAACACCTTGCGCTATTACCAGTACACGCTGGATCGTAATCACACCCGCATCATCGCGGTCAACGATTTGCTGGCGACGCCTACCGTCACGCTCGGGCGCGGCAATATCAAGCGCGACGAACACGGCTGGTTCAACCAGACCGAGCTGACGCATGATGTGCATCTCGGCGAGGTCACGCACAAGGTGCTGGTCGGCCTTGAGGTCGGCGAGCAAAGCAAATACCAGCTGATCAATAATTCCACCGCCGCGCCGTATGTGTACACCACCTCGTTGTTTGCGCCGGTCTTGAAAGACTTGCCGTTCACGGTGCAGACCGCGCCGCAGACCAAAGGCGTGGCAACCCAGGACACCGCAGCGGTGTATGCGCAGAGCTTGTCCAGCTGGACTTCGAGCATCAAGACGCTGGTCGGCTTGCGCTTCGATCGCTTCGGCCAGAAATACGACGACCAGCTGCCGAGCAATCGCGATCTGCAACGCACTGACAATGCGGTGTCGCCGCGCTTCGGCGTGGTGTGGCAACCGAATAACTGGCAAAGCTACTATGCGTCGTTCAGCAAATCGTTCCAGCCGTCCAGCGAAAGCGCGCCGCTGGCGGTCAACAACGCTCAGCTGGCGCCGGAAAAAACCCGCAATCTGGAAATCGGCAGCAAGACTGATTTGTTTGACGGCCGCGCCTCTTTCACCGCCGCGATTTATCAATTGACGCGCACCGACATCAAGGTCACCGATCCGACCAATACCAGCAACCTGATTCCGGTCGGCGAGCAGCAATCGAAAGGTCTGGAACTGAGCTTCACCGGCGAAGTGACGCCGGGCTGGCAAATCATCGCCGGCTATTCTTATATGAATGCGAAAGTGACCAAGGCGGTCGGCAATGTGACTTCGCCATTGGCGTCGGCTGCTGCGCCGACTGCATTGCAGGGTAAGACATTGGCCCAGGCGCCGCGTCATACCGCCAGCTTGTGGACTTTGAAATCGCTGGATCAGTGGCTGCCAGGCGTGCAGGTGGGAGGCGGCTTGACTTATCGCGGGGCCAATTACGCCAGCATCGATAACGCGGTAAGAATCCCGGGGTTTGTGACCACCGATCTGGCGGCGTATTACCACCCGTCGCAGAAGGGCTGGAGCCTGGCGTTGAATCTGAAGAACCTGTTCGACAAGCGTTATTACATTTCATCGAATAACGATATCGGCATTTTGCCGGGCGCACCGCGCAGTGTTGAATTGAGTGCGCGTTACGCGTTCTGATGCAGGAATAAAAATGGGGCGGAAGGCATTGCGCTTTTCGCCCCTGTATCGCCCCTGTTTCTTTATTTCTTGAAGCGCGCTTCCGCCAGCTTGTCTGCTACCACGCTGGTAGGCAAATTTTCCGCGTCGGCGCGTTTGAATATCTCGGCCAGGGTGACGCCGATTTCACGTACATGGGCTTCGACATCGGCTTCCGGTTTGTCGTAGTATTCGTAGCAAACCTTGATGATGCCGCCGGCGTTGATCACGAAATCCGGCACGTACAACACTTCCTTGCGTCGCAGCAGTTCGCCCACTTCAGCGGTGGCCAGCTGGTTATTGGCGGCGCCGGCGACGATTTTGGCTTTCAGGCGCGACAGGGTAGCCGGGTTGAGCGTAGCGCCCAGTGCGCATGGCGCGTAGATGTCGGCTTGCACATCGTAGATGGCGTCGGGCGCGACTACTTCAGCGCCCAATTCGGTACGCGCGCGTTCCAGCGCGGCCTGATCGATATCGGTGACGATCAGCTTGGCGCCGGCGGCATGCAGGCGGCGCGCATAGTCGTAACCGACATTGCCCAATCCTTGCACGGCGACCGTCAAACCTTCCAGCGAATCGCGCCCCAGGTAATGCTTGACCGCCGCTTGCGCGCCGACAAAACAACCCAGTGCGGTGAACGGCGACGGATCGCCGCTGGCGCCGAGGCCGGCGACATATTTGGTCTTGGCGGCGATATGCGCCATATCGGCCGGGCTGGTGCCGACGTCTTCCGCCGTGATGTAACGGCCGCCCAGGCGTTCCAGCGCTTCGCCCATGGCTTCGAACAGAGCGGGTGTCTTGGCGGTTTTAGGATTGCCGATGATGACGCTCTTGCCGCCGCCGATCGGCAGGCCGGCAACCGCATTCTTGTAAGTCATGCCGCGCGACAGGCGCAGTACATCGTTGACGGCGACTGCTTCGCTGGCGTAATCCCACATGCGGCAACCGCCCATGGCCGGGCCAAGGTTGGTATTGTGGACAGCGATGATGCCTCTGAGGCCGGATTTTTCTTCGGAAACGAAGACTACTTGTTCGTGGTTGTCGAAATTCGATTCATTAAAAATGAAGGTACTCATGCTTTTGGCTCCGTGCGGATAGCATTCACTCGTCCGGGTAGGGCGGCTTATGGTTTTCCGTTGTTCTCTAGGGTTAAGGTCGGTGATACGGGTGTTTGCCGCTGGTTGGCGCAGGCAAACGGGTAAGGCCGTGATTGTGTCACGCAGGCGAGAGTGTAATTTATCGCTATGTGAAACTCAATTGAGTTCGATAACTTGTTCCGGGATATCTTAGGAAAAATTGCTTTAATAGAAATTAAAGATCATTTAAGCTACTGGTTAAAGCCTGTAATCCGGATGAGGTTCAGCATGACCAGACAAATTGCCCTTGCAACACCCGGCGAAATTCTCAACGAAGAATTTCTGTTGCCGATGAATATCAGCCAGTATGCGTTGGCAAAAGCGATACATGTGCCGGCACGGCGTATCAACGAAATCATCAAGCATGGCCGGGCCATCACGCCTGACACGGCGTTGCGTCTTGGTCAATATTTCGGCATGTCAGCGGATTTCTGGACCAATCTGCAATCGCATTACGATCTGGAAACGCGCCGCGCACAAATGGCCGAGGAGCTGGCAACTATCAAGCAATTGCAGGCGGCTTGATACGACTTAGCTGTTTAGCGGGCGGCGCATTTTTTGCGGGATCGGTCAGTCTGGCAAATCACGCGCTGCCGCTTCACGCAACTTGTCTTTCTTACTCTTGCGTTTGCCCTTGATGCCGCCGTTGGATGCATCGATGAGCGATTTGGCGTCCGGAGTATTTGCTGAGGTCGCGACAACGACAGGTTCAAAGCCGGCAATCTGTTCGCGCTCGCATTTCAGTTGATGACGTTTTTCTATGAGACGGAAATGCGCCTCCGTATCGGCGCTGATGAAGCTGATGGCGATGCCGCTTTTGCCGGCGCGGCCGGTGCGGCCGATGCGGTGCGTGTAATCCACTGCCGAGCGCGGCAAGTCGTAGTTCAGGACCACCGGCAGCTGCGCAATGTCTATACCGCGGGCGGCAACATCGGTGGCGACCAGCACCTGTAGTTTACTGGCCTTGAAATCTGCCAACACCTCGTCGCGCGCGCCCTGGCTGAATTCGCCATGAAAGGCGGCGGCCTTGATGCCTGCCCGCTGCAGTTTTTCTGCGATATGCTCCGCCGCGTATTTGGTGGCGACAAACACCAGCACCCGGCCCCACTTGTTTTCTTTCAGCAGATGCCGCAGCAACTGGGTGCGGCGGCTGGCGTCGACTTGTATTGCGCGTTGCTGGATGGCTGGCTGATTTTGTTCCAGCGATGGGATGGCAATGCGGACCGGCTGCCGCAACATCCTGGTGGCGAGCGCATGTACCGCAGGTGGAAACGTCGCCGAGAAAAACAGGTTCTGGCGTTGCTTGGGCAGCAGCGCCAGGATGCGACCGATCTCATCCGTAAATCCCATGTCCAGCAAGCGGTCGGCTTCGTCCAGCACCAGCGACGATACGGCGCCGATGCTGAGGGCGTTGTGTTCGATCAAGTCGAGCAGGCGGCCGGGAGTTGCCACCACGATATCGGCGCCGCCGCGCAGATCCATCATTTGCGGATTGATCGATACGCCGCCGAACAGGGCGGCGATTTTCAGCGTTTGCGGATTGGCTTGCGCCAGGGTGCGGATGGATTCGGCGGTCTGCTGCGCCAGTTCGCGGGTGGGGACCAGGATCAGGGCTCGTAGCCGGCGCGGCTTCTGGCTGGGGCCGTCTTGCAATAATTGCAGCAGCGGCAACGCGAATGCCGCGGTCTTGCCGGAGCCGGTTTGCGCCGCCGCCAGGACATCGCCGCCGCGCAGGATGGCCGGGATCGCTTCGATCTGGATCGGGGTTGGCGCGGTGTAGCCGCGTTCGCTGATGGCGTGCAGGATGGCGGGGGACAGGCCCAAGTTTGAGAATGACATGGCGGTGGGCTTTGGCAGCTTGTTGGGCTGGTATCTTACCATTTGCGTCGGATGGTGATCCCAGGCGGCTGCTCGATAGCCGCCTTAATAGTTAAATGGGGTCAGAGTTTTTTTTCGCGTTCTTTGCGAAAATTACTCTGACCCCATTTAACGGGCTACGGAGTAAATGCGGTTGCGTTAAATGAGCGGTCGTCGTTACTTAAAACGGTTGCTACTCCGTGGATGCGCGCCGGGGGTAGCCCGGCAGCTACTCACTTTCTTTTGCTTCGCCAAAAGAAAGTAAGCAAAGAAAAGGGCAGGAGCACTGCTCCTGCCAAAGCCGTCACCTCCGCAGGAGGTCCCCAAATGCACCGGCTATCAATCGGGTGGGAAGACCAACTCGCTGCGCTCAGACATGTCTTCCCACAATTCCCGACTGACAGCCGGCACATTTGGCAACGTCTCAATGCGGAATTCAAGTCAACAGCAACGTCAAAAACAACCCCATTTAACGGACTACGGAGCATATGCGCCAGCATTCGGCGGACGCTTAACGCTGCGTGAATTCGTGCCTTTATTCAAACCAGCGGCGCCAGCAACAACTGCAAATCCTCGCTGCTGAACTTGGTCGCCAACGCCGCGTCGCTGCCCAGCACGCCTTCAGCCAGCGCCGCCTTGCGCGCCTGCAGTTCGATGATGCGTTCTTCGATACTGCCTTCGACCACTATCTTGTAGACAAACACGGTTTGCTCCTGGCCGATGCGGTGGGCGCGGGCGGTGGCTTGTTCTTGTACTGCGGGGTTCCACCATGGGTCGATGTGGATCACGGTGTCGGCTGCCGTCAGGTTGAGGCCGACGCCGCCGGCTTTGAGGCTGATCAGCAGCAGCGGCACGGTCTTGCTTTGGAACTGCGCCACCAGCTCGCCGCGTTTTGCCGGCGGTGTCTTGCCGGTCAGCGCCAGCCAGGGTAGTTGCAAGGCATCGAGCTCGCCGGCGATCAGGTCCAGCATTTCGGTGAATTGGGAAAACACCAGGATGCGCCGGCCTTCGTCTACCAGAGCCGGCAGCATGTCGCGCAGCAGTTCCAGTTTGGCGCGTTCCATGCTGTCGGGGTGCGCCATGCCTTTCAGCAGGAAGGGGTCGCAACATACTTGCCGCAGCTTGAGCAAGGCGTCCAGAATCGTAATTTGTCCGCCGGCGAAGCCTTTGCGTTTGAGGACGCCGCGCACCTGTTCGTCGGCGGCCAGGCGCACACTTTCGTATAGATCGCGCTGCTGTCCTTGCAGTTGCACGCGTTTGATCGCCTCACTGCGCGGCGGCAGTTCGCTCGCCACCTCATCCTTGCGCCGTCTCAGGATGAACGGCCGGACGCGTTGCGCCAGCAACTGCGCGCGCAGGGTTTCGCCGCCGATCTCGATCGGCTTGCGCCACAAGCGCGTGAAGCTGCGCATATCGCCGAGGAAACCGGGCATCAGGAAATCGAACTGGGTCCACAGTTCGCCCAGATGATTTTCCAGCGGCGTGCCGGTGATGCATAGCCGATGCCGCGCGCGCAAACGCCGCACGGCGCCGGCGCTGCGGGCGGTGGCTTTCTTGACGGTTTGCGCTTCATCCAGGATCAGCATGTGGAAAGGCTGGGCCTCCAGTGCGGAGCGGTCGCGCCACAGCAGCGGGTAGGTGGTGAGTATCAGGTCGTACTGCGCCATGCGGGGAAAATCGCGTTGCCGTTCAGGTCCCTGCAGGGCAAACACGCGCAGGCTGGGGGCCATGCGCCTGGCTTCGGCTTGCCAGTTGAATATCAGCGAAGTCGGCAGCACCGCCAGCGCCGGCAGGTCGAGACGGCCGGCTTGTTTCTCGATCAGCAGATGCGCCAATGCCTGCGCGGTTTTGCCCAGGCCCATGTCGTCCGCCAGGATGCCGGCCAGGTGATGTTCGCGCAGATACTGCAGCCAGGCTACGCCGTGCAACTGATAGGGCCGCAAGGTGACCCCGAGGCCGGCCGGTGCAGTAACGGCTTGCGGCGTGCCGGCGCCTTGCAGCCGCTGCGCCAGTGCGCGCAGACCGCTGTCGCCCTGCAATTGCCAGCCGCCGTGAGCGCCGGCGCGTTCGCGCTGGGTATCCAGCAAGCTTTGGCGCATCGCTTCGAGACGATAGGCGTCCCAGGAAGAAAGCATGAGCGGCCCGTCTTTGCGCAGGGGATCGGTCAGCAATTCCAGCATGCTGCCGACGACTGCTTTCAGCGGCGCCGCTAGCGCTTCAATCCGTTTGCCGCCTGGCGCGCGCAACATGATCAAGGCGTGATCGTCGATCAAGGCAATCTGCCTGGCGTCCAGCCAGCGCGCATCGCGTTGCAGCAAGTGCGCCAGCAGCGGCACCAGGTCCACCATTTCGCCATCGATTTCGATGCCCAGGGTCAGCAGCCACGAGCCTTCGCCAACCGGCAGGCCCAAGGCCGTCACGGTCTGCTCGCGGCCGCGCATGCGCGCCGCCACTTCCTTGCCCAGCACTTCGCCGGTGGCGGGGCTGACGATCAGATGCCAGGCATCCACCGCCACACTCTCGTGGGCAAAGCCGGGGCGTACCACGATGGCCCAGCCCTTGGCCTGCAGATCGGGCAACTGCTCGGCCCAGAAATCGCCGAAGAAATCTTCTTGCACCAAGGTCCAGAGCGAGGCCAGGGTCTGTTCTGCTGCTTGCGCGGCGCTATCGCTGCGCCATTGCAGGGTATCGCTGGGCAGCGGATGCAGGCCCAGTTCCCAGACCAGATCGAGGGCGTCGGCTTCGGCGCCGAGGTCGCGCAGCAACAGCCGCTGGCCTTGGCTGTCTTCAACCGTTTGCGATGAGGCCGGGCGGCGATTCAGCAGCGTGGTCGGCGCTGCGGTCTCCCACTGCAAGCCGTCGTCGGTGACATAGGTCCAGGTGATTTGCGCCACCGTCACGTTGGGGCCGCGCGGTCCGAACGGGCCGGAAGGTTTCATTCCTAGCAGGCCGTCGCCGCGGCCCAGGGTTTGCAGCGTCAGGCGCGGGCGGAAACGGCCGACCGAATTTGCAGCGGAATTCATCTTGGTGAAAAGTGAACGCTCAGTTCGCCCAGCTCGCCATATTGCACAACGATATCTTGCGCCACGGGTAGCTCGAAACTGCCGGCATAGGACCCGGTGATGACGGCTTGTCCGGCTTGCATGCCCTGTCCTCTGCTACGCAGGAACTCAGCCAGCCAATACAGCGGAGCACGCGGGTTGGTGGCGGGATGGCGGCCATCAAGCTGGATTGCTTTCTGGGTTCCGATGCTGACACGGATCGCCAGTTCGGCGGCGCTGCATGCACGCTCCGTATCCACCTGCGGGCCGATGTACAGTCCCTGGTTGAGCAGGCCGTCGGCCAGATTTTCAATAAAGCCTGCTTGATCCGGATCGCTGTAACGGCTGTCGATCAATTCCAGCGCAAGATGGGTGCTGCCGATGGCGCTGTCGATCTCTGCTACGGAATAGGGCAATGGGCGGGGCGGTAAATCCTGCGCGAGGATGAAAGCCAATTCCGGCTCGACCCGGACCTGGCCTTCATGCGTCCATGCGGCACATGGGCCGCTGGAGCAGACAGTGCCGCCATGGATGGGAGCCAGCACCTGCTGCCCATCGAGCGGCAAGCCGCATTTCCACGCGCATATCTTGTCGCCAAGTTGTGCGCTCACCAGCGCCTGTATCGCCAGCGCCGCCTCGGCATCCAGCGGCCGCATGGGCAGCGGCAGGCGCACACCTTGGGTGCCGGCTTTGCGGCGCGTCGCCAGGATGGCGGCGGCGTCGGACCAGGCTTGCTGGGTTGGAGACATGGGAGCCTTCGAAACATAGATGGGTTGGCGGATCGGCGCACCATGCAGCGCTCGGGCTTGGATTGCATGCATGGGGGGATTGCCCGATATTCTAGCCGCGAATGCCGATGACGCGCAGGCCGGCATATTGTATTTCCGGCCAATTACGGATAACTTCGAAAATTGCAATGGCCTTACAGGTATAAGAGGCAGTTCGGAAGCGCTGCAAATTCAGGCGCGCGAAGATTGCCATCAATCCACAGAAGGATCTGTACTATATGTCTTTTCTTCAGCAACCCGCCGGCTGGTTCGGCGCATTATTCCTGGCCCTGATGACATCCACCACCACCACCTTAGCTTCCGCCGCTCCAACACCACCGATTGCCGCCAAGCAGGCCTGGCAGGAAACCCGCCACGGCGAGGTCGTCACTGACGATTATCACTGGCTGCGTGAAAAAACCAATCCCAAGGTGATTGCTTACCTGAAGGCGGAGAATGCCTACACCCAGGCCATGACCAAAGACCTGGCGCCGCTATCGAAAAAACTCTACGGCGAAATCAAGGGCCGGATGAAGGAAACCGATCTGTCGGTGCCGACCCGGCGCGGCAATTTCTACTATTACAGCCGCACCGAAGCCGGCCGGCAGTATCCGATCATCTGCCGCCGCCGTGCCAATAGCGCTGCCGACTTTGCCTATGACGCCAGCGCCCAGGAAGAAATCCTGCTGGATGAAAACCAGCTGGCGAAGGGCAAGGAATTCTTTGAGGTCGACAGTTTCTCGGTCAGCCCGGACGACCGTTACCTGGCTTATTCCACCGACACCACCGGCTACCGCCAGTATCAGCTGCATATCAAGGATCTGAGCAACGGGAAATTGCTGGACGATACGGTCGAGCGTGTGACTTCCTTGGCATGGGCCGCGGATAGCCAGACCTTGTTCCTGGTGCAGGAAGACGCCACCACCAAGCGCTCCGATCTGTTGTTGCGCCTCAAGCTGGGCAGCAAACCGGTGGAGGTGTATCGCGAAGCGGTAGAGCAGTTCAATCTCGGCGTCGGCAACAGCAGCGACCGCAAATTCATCGAACTCGACGCCGAAAGCACCGACACCAGCGAAGTCAGCCTGCTGCCGGCCGATCGGCCGGAGGGCAGTTTTGATTCTGTGCTGGGACGTGAAACCGGACACCGTTACAGCGTCGATCACCGCAACGGCGAGCTGTTCATCCTGACCAACAAGGACGCCAAGAATTTCCGCCTGGTGACAGCGCCGCTGGCGACCCCGGACCCGGCCCACTGGCAAGAACTGATCGCCCACGATCCGCACGTCTTGCTGGAATCCCTGGAATTGTTCCGCGATTTCCTGGTCGTCAGCGAAAAGACCGACGCCCAGGAACGTTCGCGCATCTACAACTTCGCCGAGCATAGCTGGCATACGGTGCAGTTCGACGAAGCGGTGTACGCCTCGCATCCAGGCGGCACGCCGGAATTCACTTCACACCGCTACCGTCTGACCTACCAATCGCCGGTGACGCCGCCGACGGTGTTCGATATCGACATGGCGAGCGGCCAGCGCGAACTGCTGAAGCAACAGGAAGTGCCGGGCTACGATCCAACTCTGTATGAAACCAAACGCCTGTGGGCAACTGCGCGCGACGGCGTCAAGGTGCCGCTCTGGACTGTCGCCAAAAAAGGCCTCACGCCGGACGGCTCCGCGCCATTGCTGCTGTACGGCTACGGCTCCTATGGCATACCGGCTGAAGCCACCTTCTCCAACAGCCGCATCAGCCTGCTCGACCGTGGCGTGGTGTTTGTCGAAGCGCACATTCGCGGCGGCAACGACATGGGTGAACACTGGCATGACGACGGCATGCTGATGCACAAGAAAAACACTTTCCATGATTTCATCGACAGCGCCGAATACCTGATCCAGCAAGGCTGGACCAGCCCGCAGCGTCTGATCATTGAAGGCGGCAGCGCCGGCGGCCTGTTGATGGCTGCGGTCACCAACATGCGCCCGGAGCTGTTTCACGCCGTGCACGCGGCGGTGCCTTTCGTCGATGTAATGAGCACCATGCTGGACGCCAGCCTGCCGTTGACCGCCGGCGAATACCTGGAATGGGGCGATCCCAACCAGAAGCCGGCCTACGACTACATGCGCAGCTACTCGCCCTACGACAATATCGAGCGCAAGGCTTATCCGGCGATGCTGGTCACCACCGGCTTGAACGATAGCCAGGTCATGTATTGGGAGCCGGCCAAATATGTCGCCAAACTGCGCGCCATGAAAACCGACCGCCATCCGCTGCTGCTCAAAGTGAATATGGGCGCCGGCCACGGCGGCGCTTCCGGCCGCTATGACGCCATCAAGGAAAGAGCGTTTGAAATGGCCTGGATGTTGTCGCAGTGGGGCATAGGCCAATCTAAAAAACGTTGATCAGATTTTTTATCGCCTTCTGTCTCCCTATCGCTACTTCGAAAATGTGAAAGATCCCAAGGTGCAAGCTTGGCTGAAAGAGCAGGGCGCGGACGCACGCAAATGCCCTCTCACAGAGTCAGCTGTCTAGTGCTTGGCAAGCCAATCCAGCAAGGCTTGATGAAACTCAGCCGGCTGCTCCATCTGCGGCGCATGGCCCAGCCCGGCAAACTCGATCAGCGTCGCTTGCGGAATCAGTTTGGCGGCCTGTTTTCCCAGCAGCTTGTACTGGCCGATTTTTTCTTTTACCGCCGCTGAAGCAGCGTCGCTGCCGATGGCGGTGGTGTCTGCATCGCCGATCAGCAGCAGCGCCGGCATGCTGAGATCCTTGAATTCATAGACCACCGGCTGCGTGAAAATCATGTCATAGATCAGTGCCGAATTCCACGCCACCAACGCATGGCCCGGTCCCTGGTTTAGCCCCGCCAGCATGGTTACCCAGCGTTCATATTCCGGCTTCCAGCGGCCGACGTAATAAGTATTCTTCTCATAGTTGCGCAGGCCGTCGGCATTCAGCTTCAATTCCCGTTGATACCACTGATCGACCGTACGATAAGGCACACCCAGCGCTTTCCAGTCTTCCAGTCCGATCGGATTGACCATCACCAATTGCGTCACCTGCTGCGGATACTGCAAGGCGTAGCGGGTGGCCAGCATGCCGCCGGTGGAATGGCCGACGATGATCGCCTGATGGATGCCCAATTGTTCCAATAAGCCGTGGGTATTACTGGCGAGTTGCTGAAACGAATACTGATAATGCTCAGGTTTGCTCGATGTGCAAAAGCCGATCTGATCCGGTGCAATTACCCGATAACCGGCCGCGCTCAAGGCCTTGATCGTCTGCTCCCAGGTCGCGCCGCAGAAGTTTTTGCCATGCATCAAAACCACGCTGCGGCCGTTGGCGACGCCGCTGGCGGCAACATCCATATAACCCATCTGCAGCTGCCGCCCCTGCGATTCGAAGGCGTAATGTTTCAGCGCATAGGGATAGGTGAAGCCCTGCAGTTCAGGGCCGTAAGCCGGCGCAGCAGGAGCGGTTTGGGCTGTCGCGGCAGAAAATGTGGCGCTCAGCAGCAAAGCGGCGATCCAGAAAGACAATGAATTCGGCATGCTTTATTCTCCGGAAATCAGGGCAAGCCGGCTATCTTACCCCCTGAATTCGGCTGCTGCTGCGCCGACCCGTTCGTCTTGCATTTGATTACCTGAGACGTAATCGACTGTGCCCGGTCCGGCGTGGAGAATGCAGTTGTCGACAACGACAAAGCAAATCCCTCCGAACCCAGCCATCCTTGAAGGAGCACGATCATGACCAGCACCGCCAGCGCCAAAAATATCGCAAACGAAGCAGCCTCCATCGCCACCCGCTATATCGCGGCTTGGAACGAGCAAGATGCAGTACGCCGCCGGGCCTCGATAGCGGCAGTCTTTACGCCTGACGCAAGCTATGTCGATCCGATGATGCGCAACGCCGGCCATGACGGGCTGGACGCCATGATAGGCGCAGTGCAGAAGCAATTCGCCGGGCTGCGTTTCGGATTGCATGGCAAACAGGATGGCCATAACGATGTTGTCCGTTTTTCCTGGGCGTTGGCGGCCGATGGCGCCGAGCCGGTGGCTTACGGCACCGACATCGCGGTGGTGGCTGCAGACGGACGGATCAGCAGCGTCACCGGTTTTCTGGACGCGGCCAACCTGCCGGCTTGAAGCCATCACATCAAATGAACCGCCGACAGCCCCTGCGATACCGGGCTACACTGCCCGGTAATTCTGTGGAGACAAGTTATGGGCGCACGACAACTCGTAGAAAAACAGGCCGCAGCAAAACCGGAGGCGGAGCACGCTGCGCGGAATCGCTACTTTAACGATTTCGCGGCAGCATTGCGTTACTGGCGCGACAAACGCGGTTATAGCCAGTTGCGGCTGTCTGCCGAAAGCCATATCTCGCAGCGCCACATCAGTTTCCTGGAAGGCGGGCGTTCGCAGCCGAGCCGGGAGCTGATCCTGAAATTGGGCACGGTACTGGACATCCCGCTGCGCCAGCGCAATGTGATGTTGCTGGCGGCAGGTTTCGCGCCGGCCTATCAGGAGCGGAAATTGTCTGATCCCGAATTGGCGTCGGTCAAGCAGGCGCTGGATTTCATGCTGGCCCAGCAAGCGCCTTATCCGGCCTTGGTGGTGGACCGCTTATGGAACCTGGTGATGAGCAACGGCCCGGCAGCCATGATGATCAAGTGGCTGCTGGATATGCCGGAGAGCCAGCCGATTCCGCGTGAAGGCGCCAACGTCCTGAAGCTGATGCTGGATCCGCAAGCCATCCGGAAATATCTGGTCAACTGGCAGGATGTCGGCGCCGATCTGCTGCACTGGATACAGCGCGAAGCCATGAGCGACGGCCCGGGCAGCGAGGCGACCGATTTGCTTGAGCAATTGCTGGCGCTGCCCGGCATCAAGGCCGCCACGCAAACGCCGAATCTGGACACGCGCGTCTTGCCGTTCCTGGCGATGACGATCAAGAAAGACGGCGTGGAGCTGAACCTGTTCACCTCGATCGCCACCATGGGTACGCCGCACGACGTCACCGTGCACGAGTTACGGATTGAGTCATTCTTCCCCGCCGACGCCGCTACCGCAGCATGGTTCAAGAGCCGCGCCTGAACCCCAGATGACTCTTGCCGTGGTGATGTCATGAATGATGAAACCCTCAATAGCTCATCAATTGCGCAACGTTTTACAATACGCCCGATACATCCATCGAACTTTCTGGAGGAAGCAAAATGGCAAGGAAAATGTTAGGCCTGGCAGTCGCAACATGGTGTGCGCCCTTGCTTGTTGCATGCGCCGGCGCGCCAGGCGCGACGCCGATCACCATCCCCGATAATCTGAATGTAGCGCCGCCCCAGACCCTGTCGCTGGAAGTGCAGGCCAGCGGCGTGCAAATTTATCAATGCGCCGTTGCAAAAGCCGACGCCTCTCAATTCGAATGGCGTTTCGTGGCGCCGCAAGCCGATCTGTTCGACCGCGACGGTAAAAAGATAGGCCGCCACTACGCCGGCCCGACCTGGGAATCGATCGACGGCAGCAAGGTGGTCGGCGCCGTGCAGGCGCAAAACGCCGGTCCCGACGCCGGCGCCATTCCGTGGTTGCTGCTCAGCGCAAAATCAACTTCCGGGACTGGCGTCTTCGGCCTGACGCAAAGCATCCAGCGCCTGCAGACCGTAGGCGGCAAAGCGCCGGCGGCTGGTTGCGATCAAGCGCAACTTGGCAAAGAAGCACGCGTACCTTATCAAGCGATATACCGGTTTTACTCCGCCAGATCGTAAGCTGTCCGGCGCAGGAATCCGTTGCCGGAAGCGCCACGATAAATTAATGCAGGCAATTTGTAACATGCGCCGCAAGCAGCAAAAGTGCTGATATATTGTCGCGGGGAAATTTGTTCCCTAACTATTTTCCGGTCGCCCGGCATTGCCGGCGGCCGCCGGCGACTCATTGGAGCTTTTGTTATGCGTGGTGTGATCAAGCATGGTTTGACTTTGTTTTGTATTTTGGCGCCGCTGGCTGCAAGTGCGAGCGACACCCTGGGCAAGATTCGCGATAGCCAGACCATGACGTTTGCCTATCGGGAAACCGCGCCCTTCTCCTACACCAACGACAATAAGCAGATCGTCGGTTATTCGATCGACATGTGTCAGAAGATCGCCGAGGCAGTAAAACGCGAACTGAAGTTGCCGAATCTGAAAGTGCAGTATCTGGCGGTCGATTCGACTACCCGCTTTTCCAGCATCATCGAAGGCAAGGCCGACATGGAGTGCGGCTCCACCACCAATAACGCCGAACGCCGCACGCGCGTCGGTTTCACCGTGCCGCATTTCTTTTCCAGCGTCCGCATGATCGTCAAGAACAGCAGCGGCATCAAGAACTGGGCCGACCTGCGCGGCAAAACCATCGCGACCACCAAGAGCACCACCACCATCGACCTGGTCAACGAACGCAGCAATGTGCGCTCGCTGAATATCAAGGTGCTGGAAGCCAAGGACGACGCCGAAGCGTTTGCCTTCGTCGAGCAGGGCAAGGCCGATGCTTATGCGATGGACGACGTGCTGCTGTATAGCTTGCGCTCGACCGCCAAGAATCCCGCGGCCTATACGATCCTTGGCGATCCGCTCTCGATCGAACCGTATTCGCTGATGTTGCGCAAGGACGATCCGGCCTTCAAGAAATTGGTGGATCGCGAGATGGTGCGCCTGATCAACGAGGGTGAATTGCAAAAGACCTATAGCTACTGGTTCACCCAGGCGAACGGTCCGAAAGGCAGCAATTTGAATATGCCGATGGGATATCTGCTGCGCGATTCCTTGCAATATCCGTCGGACAAGACGGCGCAGTAAGAGCTGCCCAGGTTATTAGCCTGATGCTGAGCGGAGCTGCCGTCAGCATCAGGGCTTGGCCCGCAACTATTACTTTGACGCTGGAGCCGGCGGCGTCGGCTGATTCATCAGTTTGATCATCAGCTTTTCGAAAGCCGGCACGTTGACTTCACGCACCACCGTCGTCGGACTGGCGATCAGGCCCGGCGGTGCGTACGCGGCCGGCCAGGACAAGGTATTGCCGTAGCCGGCGCCGAAATCGGTATCGATGCTGACATACAGCTGATCGGATTTGCTGATCAGCGTCGGGTCGAGCCAGACCGCGGTGGCCAACTCATCCCACATTGGGAATCCGGTTTCGGTAACCTTCTTCACCATTTGCGTCAAGGGCGTGCCGGCCTTGGTCATGTCGTTCAACAGCCTGGCGCTGAGTTCGGTCGCGGTCGACGGATCGGCTGGCACCATGACGATCCGTTTCCACGGTGCGCGCAAGGCGATCTTCGCTGCTTCCGGATCCCAGCGGAAATTGAATTCCAGGCGCGGCGTATTGATATATTCGCGGGCAAACTGTTCCGCCGATTTGGACGGCAGCATTTGATGCGGATTCAGGCTGCCGCCCATGTAGACGATTTCTTTCGCTGTCTCGGCAAAGCTGGGGTCAAGACTGATCGCCAGCGCGACGTTGGTCATCGGCCCGGTGGCCAGGATGGTGACCTGGCCCGGGAATTCGTGCACTTTCCTGATCATGAAATTGGCGGCGATTTCAGCCGACGGCTTGGTATGCGGCATGCCTTCCGGCAGCTGCGGCACCACATTGTAGGCGTGGTAGTTCGGCTGGCTTTGAATGGTGCCGTCCGGCCATTTTTCATCCATCCAGGCGCCTTTGTAGACCAGCTTGCCGTACAAGGCTTCCCAGCGCCGCGTCGTTTCCTGCGTATTCAGCAAGGGGAAGGTGGAGCCGGGCACCACCGGGATATCGCTGCGTCCGATCACTTCCAGTGTGCGCAGGGCGTGCGCGATATTTTCGTCGCGCCAGGTCGAGCCGCTGATAATCGTAATCCCCAGCACTTCCACATCCGGCGACTGGATTGCCATCAGCTGCGCCGCGCGCGGCCCGCCGATGTCGTCGTCGATAATCACTTTGCGTTTGCCTTCGGCCTGGGCTTGCGACGGCAATGTCGCAGAGACTGCTACTCCCAGCATGAATACCGTCGATAACAAGCGGCGCCGGATTGAATTCGATTTCATTAAACACTTTCAATTGGAAAATATAAAAATTTACCCGGCGACGGTAATGCCGTTCAGTTAGGCGGCACAAATTCCCCGTTGCGTCATTCCCGCGAACGCGGGAATGACGGGGCTGCCATATGAGGGAATTGCCCCTAACTGAACGGCATTAGCCCGGCGACGGTTTAGAAGTTCGACCGGAACTGCACGCCGAACATGCGCGGTTCGTTGATGAAGGCTGTCCGGTTATTGAAATCGATGCCGCCCACCGCAACGATCTTATTGGTGATATTGCGGCCGAATGCAGCGATTTCATACTTGTCGCCATCCCACTTGTAACCTACGCGCAGACCGCCTTCGAGCAAAGGCTTGCCGGTGAACTCGGTCGAGTTGTACAGGAAGAAGTTGATCTTGCTGCGGTAGGCCCAGTCGGTATAGAAGTACAGTTCGTCGTTGTTGCCCATCGGGATGCCGTAGCGCGCCGTCACGTTGGCGATCCACTTCGGTGCTTGCGGCAAGGAGTTGCCGTCGATCGAATACAAACCTGGCCGCACCTGCGTGTTGAGCACGGTGCAGGTGGCGCAGCCGGCCACCAGCAGGTTCGGATCGCGAATCTGGGTGTAGTTGTAGCTGCCGCCTAAAGTCATGCGCAAGCGCTCGGTCAGGTTGGCTTCCAGATCCAGCTCGGCGCCACGGCCCACTGTTTTTGCCGCATTCACCAGCATGATCGAGTTGGAGTTGCCGCCAACCGCTGTCAGCTGCTGATTCTTGACGTCGAAACTGTAGACGCTGAAATTGGCGCGGGCACGGCGGTTGAACAGGTCGGCCTTGATCCCGGCTTCATAGGAAGTGATGGTTTCCGCGTTGGCGACAGTGATCGGCACCGAGGACGACGGCGCCGCGATACTCGGGGCGCGGAAGCCGGTGGCGACACGCGCATAGGTATTGATGTCCTTGGTCAAGGCGTAGTTGGCGCTGGCGTCCCAGCTCACGTTCGATTTGCTTTCGCTGATCGAGCTGGGTCCGGTAAACGTCACATTGTTGGCGACCTCGTTGGCGAAATCCTTCTTGTCCTGGGTATAACGCAGACCGCCGCGCAGCTTCAACCTGTCGTTGACGTCATAGGTCAGCGAGCCGAATGCCGCGTAAGCCGTATTTTTCTGACGATTCTGCAGATAGCTGGTTTGCAGTTGCGTGGTGCTGTCGAAGTTGGAGCTGTTGCCGGCGACGTCTTCGTAGAAATAATACAAGCCGGTCTGCCAGTTAAGCGGCCCCTCGTTCTTCGATTCGACCCGGAACTCCTGCGAGAACTGCTTATGATCGGCGACGCCGCCGCCGGTCTGCACCTGGAATGGAATGAAGCCGGGGCCGGTCGGCGTGCCGCCGTCGATATCGCCGCGGCTGAAATAGCTGGAAATGGTTTCATAACCGGTGATCGAATACAGTTTTACCTGATCCAGGTTCCAGCTCAGGCGGGCGCTGCCGCCGGCGGTATGCAAGGATTGGTTGTTCAAGCCGTTGAAGGTGACTTGGGAGGGGCTGAAACCGGCGACGAAACCGTCGCTGCCCTTCTCCAGGATATTGGCGCGGAACAAACGTGCGCTGCCCTCAGTGGCGCGCGAGTGGAGATTGAACAAGGCGTTGAAAGTGCCGTCCGGCTTGTACAGGAATTGCAGGCGGCCGGCGCGTTCGTTGTAGCCTTCCAGGTTGGGAGTGCCGCCGCCGTTGTTCTTGACCCAGTCGTCGCGATGCTCGACCAGCGTCGAGAACCGCATCGCCCATTGATCGCTCAGGGGCACGTTGACTGCCGCTTCGACATTGGCGGTATTGTGGGTGCCGTCAGAGACGCTGTAGTAGCCGCTGACCTTGTCCAGGCTCGGCTTGGCCGAATCGAATTTCACCACGCCGGCCGGCGTATTGCGGCCGAACAGCGTGCCTTGCGGACCACGCAGCACCTCGACCCCTGCCAGGTCGAACATGGGGAAGCCTTTGAGGGCGGCGTTTTCCTGCACTACATCGTCGAATATCAGGGATACCGGCTGCGAGGCGAAGGCGGAGAAGTCGGTATTGCCGTAGCCGCGGATATAGAAGCGCGGGAAGGTGCGGCCGTTCGACGATTCGATATTCAGGCTCGGCACCTTGGCCGCCAGCACGCGGATATCCTGGCCGCCGGAGTTCAGCACATCCAGCGTTTCACCTTTCAGCAAGGTCACCGAAATCGGCACGTCCCTGATCTTTTCCACGCGCCGCTGCGCTGTCACCGTCATGGTTTCCAGCTGCAAGCCGCCGCCTTGTGCCGTTTCCGCTGCTGCCGGCGCGGTCTGCGCCATTGCCGCGCCGAACGGCAGCGCCGCTCCCAGTGTCAGCACCTGTGCACAACGCATGCGGGCGCGCGCCCTCGCTTTTTTTCCCATTTTCCATCCCTCTGTTGTCGACATTGATAAACTTGATTTGCTCGCGGACTTGCTTGTTTTTTGTTTTGCCAACATCACGCAAGTGAAGATCAGGCCAGCGAGATGCACTCTCGGCTGTTGACCAGAACGGATTCATGCAACGCAAAGACCGTGCCAGAATTTCTGCAGGCAGGAAGAATCGGAAAACGGTATTACGATTTGTATCGAAAATATATTGTATACATATGGAAAATGGCTTTTGCTACCAAACCACGATGCATGGAATGCAAGCCGGAATGGCTGGAGAGAGGCTGGCGCCGAAGAAAAATAACGCCGTTTATTGGTGAATCCGGATAAGCCCCGCGCCAAATGAGGGACATCTGTTTCGGAAAAGAGCCGGATTAGTGCATGCCAATGTCTAGGATCAGCGATATTTTTTAATGATCTGTATACACTTTAAACGAGCTTGGGCAATGTTCATTGCGGGATAAAACATGGCGCTGCGGGATGGCCGGAGGATGCCGGCAGCGAGCGTATTTCATTACGCAATATCGAGGATTTCAGCCAGATCCACTTCGTGCTGGTCGTCGCTCAGGCGCAAGGCGCGCTCGATATCGAGCAGATGCCGATCCATCATCCTGATCGCCCGTGCGGTGTCGCCGGCGGCAATTGCGTCGATCAGCTGTTCGTGTTCGTCGTTCGGGCAGGCGGTCCTGCCCGGCGCTTGATATAGCGCGATGATCAGCGAGCAACGCGATACCAGTTCGCGCAGGAAGCGGGTCAGCACCGGATTGCCGGCGCTGTCGGACAGCAGGATATGAAATTCGCCGCCCAGGCGTATCCACTTGGCGTGATCGCCAGAATGAAAGGACGCATGTTCTTCTCTCACGATCTGCCGCAAACGGGTGATTTGCGCGCGGGTGGCGTTGGCTATCGCTAGCGGCACGATCGCGGCTTCGATGGCGCGCCGGGCGGCGAAGATCTCACGCGTTTCTTGCGGCGTCGGCTGGGCGATGATGGCGCCGCGGTTGGGCCGCAATTCGAGAATATGGTCGTGCGCCAGACGCTGGATCGCCTTGCGCACGATAGTCCGGCTGACCGCAAACAAGTCGCACAGGCTGGCCTCTGTCAGCTTGGTGCCAGGCGGCAGGCGCTGGCTCATCACCGCCTTCAAGACCGAGTCGTAGATTTTTTGATCGACAATGCCGCTGCCCCGCTTGGCGGCCGGCTTGGCCGGCGCAGAAGCCGTGTCGCCAGATTTTTTTTTCATGGATTCCATTTCTGTTTTGGATTGCAGGCCTGCGCTCATGCTACCGCAAATTCCTGCCGTCAGTCATGCGCAAAAGCCGCAGCATGAACCACAGCACAAACCGCGCCAGATGGGCAATCGCGCTCATGCGTTCGACGCCGGCGACCGAGAACGCCAGCGAGGAATTGCTGGCGCCGAATATCGCGACCGGGCCGATGGCGGGCGATCTTGCGCGAGCGTAGATCGGGACGCGGCAGGTTTCGGCCGCCTTCGCCGTGACAGGATGTGTCGGCGTTCGGATAATTATGTTGTCAGTTGTCGCACAACAGAGATTTGCAGCACTGCCGGATGCGCCGGCAGCGGAATCGTTCGGCGTTAGCCGCCTGCCTGGCTACTTACGAGGTCAACCCCATGCTGTCCTGCACCTTGCGCAAACGTTCGCGGCTGTTGCTCAGGTGCGTGCGCATCGCTGCCCGCGCTGTCTCCGGATCCTGGCGCACGATCGCATTGTAGATATCTTCGTGCTCGCGATGCACGCGGTCCAGATAGGCCGCCGGATCGTCATGCGCCAGCTTGGCCGAATTGATCCTGGTGCGCGGAATGATGGTGGTGCCGAGGTGGGTCAGGATGTCGACAAAGTAGCGGTTGCCGGTAGCCTGCGCGATGTGCAGATGGAATTGCACATCGGCTGCGACCGAGTCGCCGTGTTCGTTGGCGCTCTTTTGAAAGGCGTCCAGCGCCAGCCGCATCTGCGCCAGCTGCTCATCGTTGCGGCGCGCCGCCGCCAGTCCGGCGGCTTCCGCTTCGAGGCTGATGCGCAATTCCAGGATGGCCAGGATATCGCGCATGGTGATCACGGTTTCCGGATCGATGTCGAAATTGCCGGAGCTGCTTGCCGCCAATACGAAAGTGCCGATGCCGTGCCGGGTTTCTACCAGTCCCGAGGCTTGCAGGTGTGAAATCGCTTCGCGTATCACGGTGCGGCTGACGCCTTGGGTACGCATCAATTCGGATTCGGTGGGCAGCTTATCCCCGGGTTTGCTGCTGCCGTTGCGTATGCTTTCGGTGATATCGGCGATCACGCTCTGCGCCAGATTGCGATGTTTTTTGCGCGGGGCGCTCGGGGCGGGCTGAGTAATGAGCGGTGTATTCATGGGTGGGGCCGCAGAAAAGGTAAGGCAGGACAGGTAAATCTGATTGCTAAATTATTCTTCGCTGATTATACTACGATTCAAGTTGTAGGATGACTGATAACATAAGAGTGGCTTAACGCAAGCTAAACGCCAAGAACAATAAGAGCAGCGCCCTGTACCTTGTAACAACCAGGCCGTGACCCGCAATCTGCTGTATTTCCAAGCAGCTCCGTCACAAGCGCTGACTCTGGCAAAACCAGGAGACGTAGGTGAATAACGAAAAAACGGCTGGGCCGGCAGCGGCCCAACGCGGTAAGCTGCGCTACATGATTTTGTTCATGCTGTTCATGGTGACCACTTTCAATTACGCCGATCGCGCGATTCTCTCCATTGCCGGTACTGCAATGAAGAGCGAACTGGGCTTCGACGCCGTCACCATGGGTTTCATCTTCTCGGCCTTCAGTTGGGCCTACGTGCTGGGGCAGTTGCCGGGCGGCTGGCTGCTGGATCGTTACGGCTCGAAACGGGTCTACGCCGCCAGTATCTTTATCTGGTCGCTGTTTACGCTGCTGCAGGGCGGCGTGCATTTTTTCGGCGTACTGTGGGGGGTGCCTGCATTATTCATGCTGCGCTTCATGGTCGGCCTGGCTGAGGCGCCTTCCTTCCCCGCCAACGGCCGTATCGTCGCCGCCTGGTTTCCGACCACCGAACGCGGCACCGCCTCGGCGATTTTCAATTCCGCCCAATATTTCGCCACCGTGCTGTTCGCGCCCTTGATGGCCTGGCTTACGCATGCTTACGGCTGGTCGGCTTCCTTTGTCGTCATGGGTGTGGCCGGGCTGGTGCTGAGCATGATCTGGATGCGGGTCATGCATAGCCCGAAAGACCATCCGCGCATGAGCCCGGCAGAGCTGGCGCATATCCGCGACGGCGGCGGCCTGGTCGACATGGATCAGGGCCTGGCTGCCGGCAAGGGCCGCCAGGTCAACCGCGGCGTCAAGCTGGCTTATCTCAAGCAGCTGCTCAGCAACCGCATGCTGGCCGGCGTCTATCTCGGCCAGTATTGCATCAATACGATTACCTACTTTTTCCTGACCTGGTTCCCGATCTACCTGGTGCAGGAGCGCGGCATGTCGATTCTGAAGGCGGGCATGGTGGCGTCCCTGCCGGCGATTTGCGGCTTTCTGGGCGGCGTGCTGGGCGGCATGATTTCGGATCGCCTGATCAAGCGCGGCTTTTCGCTGACTTGGGCTAGAAAGATTCCCATCGTCGCCGGCCTGCTGTTGTCGACCACCATGGTCCTGTGCAATTACGTCGATACCCAATGGCTGGTGGTCGGCGTCATGGCGCTGGCGTTTTTCGGCAAGGGCGTCGGCGCCTTGGGCTGGGCGGTGGTGGCGGATACCTCGCCGAAAGAGATCATCGGCCTCACCGGTAGCCTGTTCAACATGTTCGGCAATATTGCCGGCATCACCGCGCCGATCGTGATCGGTTACATCATCAAGCAAACCGGTTCCTTCGAATGGGCGCTGGTGTACGTCGGCGCCAATGCCTTGCTGGCGGTGATCAGCTATCTGGTGATCGTGAAAGACATCAAGCGGGTCGAGCTCAAGCCGCTGGACGATGGCGGGCAGCCATACAAGAAATTATCCGGAGTGGAATCATGATCAAGGAAGCAGCAGACCACAACACGCCGTTGTATATCCGCATGCAGGAGCAGGACAACGTTGCCATCGTGGCCAATGACGGCGGCTTGCCGGCCGGCGCGGTGTTTCCTTGCGGGCTGGTGTTGCGCGATAAAGTGCCGCAAGGGCACAAGGTCGCTCTGCGCGATCTGGCGCAAGGCGAATCCATCGTGCGCTACGGCGTGGCGATCGGCTATGCGCAACAGCCGATTGCGCAAGGCAGCTGGATCGAAGAATCGCTGGTAAGGATGCCGCCGGCGCGCGAGCTGAGCAACCTGCCGATCGCCACCCGCATTCCCGCCGCCGCCGCGCCGCTGGAAGGCTACACTTTCGAAGGCTATCGCAATGCCGACGGCACCGTCGGCACCCGCAACATCCTGGCGATCAGCACCACGGTGCAATGCGTTTCCGGGGTGGTGGAGCACGCGGTCAAGCGCATCAAGGCCGAATTGCTGCCGGAATATCCCAACGTCGACGATGTCGTCGGCCTTGAGCACACCTATGGCTGCGGGGTAGCGATCGATGCGCCGGGGGCCGAGATTCCGATCCGCACCTTGCGCAACATCAGCATGAACCCCAACTTCGGCGGCCAGGCGATGGTGGTCAGTCTGGGCTGCGAAAAACTGCAGCCGGGCCGGTTGTTCCCGCAGGGTTCGATACCGATCCAGAACACCGGCGGCAAGCAGGACGGCTTGCGCGTGGTGTGTTTGCAGGATGCCGAGCACGTCGGCTTCGAAGCCATGATTGTGTCGATCATGGACACAGCCGCCGGGCAACTCGCCGAACTGAATAAGCGTCGCCGCGTGACCTGCCCGGCATCCGAACTGGTGGTCGGCGTGCAGTGCGGCGGCAGCGACGCCTTCTCCGGCGTGACGGCGAATCCGGCGGTCGGTTTCGCCACCGATTTGCTGGTGCGCGCCGGCGCTGCCGTGATGTTTTCCGAAACCACCGAAGTGCGCGACGGCATCGACCAGCTGACCGCGCGCGCCGCCAACGCCGAAGTAGCGCAAGCCATGATCCGCGAGATGGCCTGGTACGACGATTACCTCACCCGCGGCGGCGTCGACCGCAGCGCCAACACCACGCCCGGCAACAAAAAAGGCGGCCTTGCCAACATCGTCGAAAAGGCCATGGGCTCGATCGTCAAATCCGGCAGCAGCGCGATTTCCAGCGTGCTCGCGCCGGGTGACAAGCTCCGGCAGAAAGGCTTGATCTATGCCGCCACGCCGGCCAGCGATTTCGTCTGCGGCACCTTGCAACTGGCCGCCGGCATGAACCTGCACGTATTCACCACCGGCCGTGGCACCCCCTATGGCCTGGCGGCGGTGCCGGTCATCAAGGTGGCTACGCGTAACGACCTGGCGCGGCGCTGGCATGACCTGATGGATGTCAACGCCGGCCGCATCGCCAGCGGCGAAGCCAGCATCGAAGACGTCGGCTGGGAGCTGTTCCAGCTGATGCTGGACGTCGCCAGCGGCCGCAAGAAGACCTGGGCGGAACACCACAAATTGCACAACGCGCTGACGCTGTTCAATCCGGCGCCGATCACCTGAACTTAATGCACCTGGAACACGCGGCCCGCCCGCCGTGCCGCCGCCGCCAGATAAAACGGCGACGGCGCGCGCAGGTTTTCGCAATAGCAGGTGTAGACCATCTTGATCACATGGTCGTCGTCGGAGGCGATGGCGGTAGTGAACAGATCCTGCCAGGCGTCCGCGCTGTCAACCAAGGATTCATCGTCATTCAGCATGGCATTTGACGCAGCCAGAGGCGGTGCGCCTATCGATGCATAAGCGGCGCAAACAGCAATCCACAAATCCGGCAGCAGGCGCTGCGCCAGCGCTGCCGGCAAATGCGCCAGGACGCGGCGCGCCGCATGCAGGCCGGTGACGATGTGCAATGCGGTGAAATTATTGGTTTGCCAATACAAGGCAATTGCCGCCAGCGCCATGTCGTCGAGCAGCCCTGGCTGCGGCGGCGCGGCCGGCAGTGTTGCACGAAACCGTGGATCGGCGACTGCTGCCTGCACGCGCGTTGTAATCCAATCGCCTGTGAATTTCGCGCCACCCAAGGCGCGCGACAATATATCCCAACCTTGATTCACTGAAGCCGCCGGCGGGCGCTGCTCCGGCCCCATATCGATGTGCAGATTGCCGCTGACCAGCGCCGCCAGTCCGGCGGCGATTTCGCCGACATGCTGCGCTTCGAGGCCGTAGCTGAGCCGGATCAAGGCGTGGAACGCAACGCTGGCGGGGGCGAACGGTATCCGGCTCAGCACTTGTTCAAGAACGGCGTCGGCGCCGGCGCTCCAGATCCATTCTTCAAGGTATTCGCGCAGGGCGGGGAATGCATTGGCGTCGCCTATGCATGCCAGCCATGCTTCGCGGTTGATATCGTGATTGACGTCGCGGCTGACCGGCTTGACCACAGGCCGCGCCGCAGCGGCGAAGCGGCGTTCCCACATATCGAAAAATTCCTGCAGGCGCGCCGGCTGCGCCCCCATGCCGGCCAGCGCGCACAGCGCCATCGGACAGTGGTTGGCGAAGCCCTGGTTATCGTTGGCAAAGCGGACATTGGCGTCGAGCAAGCGATGCAGGGTTGGTTCGCGCAGTCGTGGATTTATGTGGTAGCCCCAAGATCAGTGGTTGACCGGCGCAGTATGCAAGTTAAAGTAAACTTGAAGTCAACAGGAATTTTATGCCGCTCTTTTAAAGATCACGCTGGCTTTCAATCCCGGCAGCCGCTGCGCCTGGTCCAGCCGCACTTCAGCCTGATGCAGTCCGGCCACCTGCTTGACGATGGCCAAGCCGAGGCCGCTGCCGGTCGCTTGCGGCACCAGGCAGCGGTAGAAGCGGTCAAACACGCGCTCCCGCTCAGCCGGCGGAATGCCGGGACCGCTGTCTTCGATTTCCAGCAGGATGTCATCCTGGCGAGCGCGGATCGCGACGTCGACCTGGCCGCCGCGGGGCGTGTAGCGCACCGCATTGTCGATCAGATTGCGCAGCAGGATGTGCAAATGATGTTCCGACCCCATGATGGCGCCGGCGTCCAGCTGCTCGACGCCGAGGTTGATGTTGCGCGTGTTGGCATAGGGGATGAGATCGATGGTCACCTCGCGTGCTATCTCATGCAACTGCAAGCGCGTGTGCGGATCGTGGATGCCGGCCGACTCCAGGCGCGACACCATCAACAGCTGTTCGACCAGATGGCTGGTGCGTTTGACGCCCGCCTTCAGATCGGCCAGGGCGCGGGTTTCGCGTCCGCTGCCCAGCGATTGTTCCACCAGCTGGGTCTGGATTTGCAAGGTAGCCAAGGGCGTGCGCAATTCGTGCGACGCATCGGCAATGAATTTCTTCTGCCCCTCCAGAGCGATGCTCAGGCGCTGAAGCAGGGTATCGAGGGCATGCGTCAGCGGTTTGATTTCAGCCGGCTGGTCTTGCGACGCCAAGCGGCCCAGTTTGTCGGGAGTGCGCTCGGCCAGTTCTTGCGACAGCCGCGTCAAGGATTGCAAACCGGTGCCTACGCTCCAATGGATCAGCAAGCCCATGATCAGCAGAAAGATCAGCAGCGGAATCAGAGAGCGCAGCGCATGGTCGAGCGCTATATTGCGCCTGCCGCTCAAGGACTGCGCCACCTGGATCAGGTTGCGGTCGGTCTTGCGGATGAACAGTTTCCAGTCGCTATCGCGCCACCGCACCTCGCTGAATCCCGGTGTTGTGAATTGCGGCAGAGAGATGGCGGCATGCGAGCGATAGCTGAGTTTGCCGTTCTGGTCCCAGATCTGCAGGATGCTGTCGTCGCCATCGTATTTCAGCGCCGGCGTATTTCTTTCCAGATCGCTGCTGCTGAAATCGGCTGGAATGGCAAAGGCAATCTGGCTCATCTGGTCATCGTAGATATCGGCCAGCAAGGCGCGGTCGATCAGGTAGTCGGCCAGCACAAAACAAGCCCCCAGAATGGTCAATCCGGACAGCAGCCAAAACAGCAGACGGTTTCTAATCGACACACAAACTCTCGCTACTGGCCAGCATGTAACCCAGGCCGCGAATGTTGCGGATCACGCTCGACGATAGTTTCTTCCGCAGTGCGTGGATATGCACCTCGATAGTGTTGCTCTCGACCTCATCGTTCCAGCCGTAGACCTTGTCGACCAGTTGCGCGCGTGACAGCACCGCGCCCGGTTTCTCGATCAGCGCCGCCAGCACCATCAGTTCACGGCTGCTCAGGGCGATATTTTTTCCTTTGTAGGCGACGGTATTGCTGGCCGGGTCGAACTGAATCTCGCCGTGAATCAGCAACGGGCTGGTGCGGCCGCCGCTACGCCGCAGCAAGGCGCGCACGCGTGCCGCCAGTTCATCCAGATCAAAGGGTTTGCTCAGGTAGTCGTCGGCGCCGGCGTCCAGTCCTTCGATCCGGTTCAGGACGCGGTCGCTGGCCGACAGGATGATGACCGGCGTGCTGTTGCTGCCGGAGCGCATTTTCTTCAGCACTTCCAGCCCCGATTTGCGCGGCAAGCCCAAGTCCAGCAAGACCGCCGAATAAGACTCTGCAGCCAGCGCCGCTTCGGCGGCGATTCCGTCCTGGGTCCAGTCGACGATGAAGCCGTAGGGATAGAACCCCTTACGGATGCTGTTGCCCAGCATGTAGTCGTCTTCAATCAGAAGTAAGCGCATCGGGAGGTTCGCCTTGGTCGACCTTCGAAGATAGCAGCCGATTGTGACGAGCGCGTGAAATTTACAGGAGATTGACACAAATCATACAAATTCCGCACAGCTCATTTTCGCTTAATTTTCAAAGCTTATGCTTCGCCCCGAACTATGGCCGACGGCTATGCCTTGCACGCCAGGCGCCGAATATTTTCTTTCGATCTCACCATTTTTACTGCACGATTCTAAAAAAGGAAACATGGAAATGAAGCGCCCAAGTTTGAAACCAGGCACCCGGCAAGTCTTGCACGCATTAGCTGTCATGTGCATGGCGGCGCCGATGATCGCCAGCGCCCAGCAAGCCACCGATCTCGGCGCAGTCAGCGCCAGCGGTGGCGCCGCGGTTACAGAAAATACAGCAGCCGCAGTGAGGGCTGCCAAGAACACGCCGTCGCAGGGTTCGCTGACGGCGCGTTCGGCGCAATCGATCGTGAGCGACGAATTCATCCGCAACCTGACCTCGCCGGTAGCCGATTTCAGCCAGGTGCTGCAGATGACGCCGGGCATGTACAGCTACAGCCAGAACGGCGTCGGCCTGGGCGACACCAAGACTTTCTTCCGCGGTTTCGCCGACGGCGACTACACGATCAGCTTCGACGGCATTCCGTTCCAGGATACGAATAGCCCGACGCACCACACCTGGGCCTTTTTCCCGAGCCAGTTCCTGGGCGGCGCGGTAATCGACCGCAGCCCCGGTACGGCGGCAACCATCGGCCCGTCCAACTTCGGAGGCTCGATCAACCTGTTGTCGCGCAATCTGGAAGCGGAACAGCGCATCAGCGCTTTCGGTTCCTACGGCTCGTTCAACACCAAGATCTACGGCGCAGAATTTGAAAGCGGCCAGTTCGGCGGCGACGGCGCTTCCAACCTGCTGCTCAACGCGCATCAGATGACGTCCAACGGCTACCAGAGCTACAACAAGCAGACGCGCGATGCGGTATCGCTCAAATATCAATATGCGATTACCGACAATACCGCGCTGACCTTGTTCGGTTCATATATCGACCTCAAGACCAATACGCCAAATACCAAGGGCCCGACGCGCGCCCAGGTGGCCCAGTTCGGCGACGCCTATTTGCTCAGCAACGATCCCAAGCAAGCCAATTACTGGGGCTACAATTTCTACCATGTGACTTCGGATTTCGAATACGCCGGCCTGGTATCGAACCTGGGCGGCGGCTGGAAGCTGGACGACAAACTCTACACCTACGCCTATCACAACCAGCAGAACTACAACGGCAGCACCATCACCGCCACCAGCGCAACCGACAAGCTCAATAGCTACCGCACCTACGGCAACCTGCTGCGCCTGAGCCAGGAATCCAGCTTCGGTATCTTGCGCACCGGCCTGTGGACAGAAAACGCCGATACCAACCGTTATCAGATCCCATCCGATCCGCGCACCTGGGTCGACGCCGTGCTGCCGAATTTCCACGAGCGCTTCAAGACCACCACCTTGCAGCCGTTTGTCGAGTATGAATTCCAGCTTGCCAAAGATCTGAAAGTCACGCCGGGTATCAAGTATTCGTCGTATCGCCAGGACCTGACCCAGTACGCCGATAACGGCAAGACCGTCGGCAATCTCGGCGGCAAGCCCAGCGTCGAGCATGCGGCGACCTACAGCACGGTGCTGCCGTCGATCGATGTGCATTATCTGCTGCAGCCGAACTGGTCGGTTTACGGCCAGTACGTGGTTGGCGATGAAATTCCGCCGAGCAGCGTGTTCGATGTCAAGAACGCCAATGTGACCGCGTTGCCGTCGTCGATCAAGAGCAAGACCTTCCAGATCGGTTCGGTCTGGAAATCCGATCGCTTCACCTTCGATATCGACGCCTACCATATCAAGTTCGACAACGCCTATTCATCCTTTACCGACAACGCCGGCAATACCACTTTCTTCGCCAACGGCAGTTCCACCACCCAGGGCATCGAGGCGGAAGGCAACCTGGTGCTGGGCGGCGGCTTCAGCCTGTACGCCAACGCCACCTACGGCACTGCCAAATATTCCAGCGGCCAGTGGGTTGCCAGTGCGCCTAGCGATACCGAAACCCTGGGCTTGAACTACAACCAGGGCGGCTGGGATATCGGCTGGCTCAACAAGCGCGTCGGTACCATGTACAACGACAACGGCGGCGTCCACCAGGCGGTCAAGATCAGCCCGTTCACGATTTCCAACCTGTTCGTCAACTACACCATCAAGCATCCGACACAGTTCATCAAGCAGGCCAAGATCCAGTTCGGCGTGAACAATCTGTTCGACAAGCACAGCATCGTTGGCGTCAATCCGGCAACGACCGCCACCTCGGCGCCGGCGCCGGGCGATGTGCTGACGCTGTTGCCGGCGCGTAGCTTGTCGCTAGCGCTGAATCTGGATTTCTAAATACTCAGTGACCGGGGAGCGTGCTCCCCAATTTTATGGAAATCGCCACATGAACATTTCACACTTATTCGAACTGGCCAACGATTCCGGCGGCACGCTGTACCTGATGCTGGTGCTGCTGCTGGTGGCCCTGACCGTGATCATCGAACGCGCTCGCTATTTGTCCAACATGCAGCACGGCGGCGAGCAGATCATCGCCATGCTCAAGCGCGAAGAGGGCGACCTGGAGCAAGGTGCAACGCTGCCGCCGACACTGGCGCGGCTGCCGCACGGCCGTCTGTTCGAGGTGCTGCAACATGAGCCGGCCAACGTCGACCGCGCCGCCTTCGACGGCCATCTGGAAGAAGCCATCATGCACGAAGTGCCGACCCTCGACCGCTCGCTCTGGCTGCTGGATACCGTGGTCACGCTGGCGCCGCTGCTGGGTTTGTTCGGCACCATCATCGGCATGTTCAACGCCTTCCACGTGCTGGGCGATGCGCAGAACGGCGCGGCCCAGGTCACCGGCGGCATCGCCGAAGCGTTGATCGCCACCGCCTCCGGCCTGTTTATCGCCATGATCGGGCTGGCCTTCTTCAATGCCTTGCATACTCGGGTACGCATCGTGCTGCATCAATTGGAAACCATCAAGATCATGCTGCTCAACCGTCACGAACGCCTGCAAACGCGGGTAGCGTCGGCGGCATCCAATGTGAAGTCGATTTCCCATCCGGCGGCGAGGGCTTGAGATGCGTTATCTGGAAACCAAGAAGGCCAGGATAGAAATCATTCCGATGATCGATATCATGTTGTTCCTGCTCGTCTTTTTCGCGATGCTGACGCTGCGCATGATCCCGGCCTCCGGCCATCTGACCAAGCTGCCCACCAGCTCCACCGCAGTCAGCATTCCGGCTCCCAAGTTGCTGGTGGAGATTCAGCAAGACGGCACATTGCTGGTGGAGGGCCAGCAGCTGACGCCGGCGCAATTGACCGAGAAATTACGCAAGCAAGACAGCAGCAAGACCGCCGTCACCATCGCCGGCAATCAGAGCGCCTCGCTGCAGCAAGTGATGGCAGCCATCGATGCGATCAAAAAGGGCGGCGTCACCGAGCTTGGCCTGGCCACGCGCAACGGCGATAGTAAGTAAGGGCGGCAATCTTGACTATTTTCCGCCATTTTCCGAGCCGTGCCTTTGCGCTGGCGATCCTGGCCGAGCTGGCCATCGTCGGCGTGCTGGCGTTGATGCTGGCCGGCGTCGTATCGTCCAGGCCGGCCTTGTCGGAACCGGTGCCGATCACCTTGGTCAGTGAAGAACCGGCGCCGCCGGAGCCTACCGCGCCAGCCGCACCAACCCCGCCGCCACCGAAACCGCTGCCACCGAAACCGCTGCCGCCGGTCGCCATGCCCAAGCCGCAGGTTCAGCCCAAGAGCAAGACGGCGCCGCCGCAACCCGCAGCGCCGGCAGCGGCTGTTTCGACGCCAGAACCGGCGCCCAGCGAGCCGACGCCGGCAGCCGCAGCGCCGACAGCGTTTTCCGAACCGGTGCGGACGCCGCCTGCAGCACCGCCCGCCGGCGACAAGGACGCCCCTGACGCCGAGTACGCGGCCAAGGTCAAGGCTGCGGTGCAAGCTGCCGTGGTGTATCCGCCGGCAGCCGCGGCCCTGCATTTTTCCGGGCGCGTGCGGGTCGAATTCCATCTGCGCGACAGCAGCGCCGGCCAGGCCCGGATTGTCACCGCCAGCGGCGTTGGCATGATCGACCGCGCCGCTCTGCAATCGGTGCAGAACGCCAGTTACCCTGCGCCTCCGGCCGAGATGCAGGGCAAGGATCATGTGTATCAGGTCTGGGTCGAATTCAAATCTTGATGTGGTCGGCTTGATGTCGTGAATTGATCCCTTTTTTTTAACCCGTCTTTTTATTTGAAAGTACCGTTCATGCGTAAATTCATTACCTCCGTACTGCTCATGTCTTTCGTCGCCTGCAGCGCTCCGGCGCTGGCGCGCGAGGAAAATCCGTTCATCACATCGAAGGAAATCGATCTGATCAAGTTGTTGCCGCCGCCACCCGCCAACGACTCCCCGCAAACCAAGGCCGAGCTTGGCGAAATCCTGGCTCTGCAAGTCGCCCGCACACCGGAAATGGTGGCCCGTTCGCAGGCCGACGCTACTGAAGACATCTGGCGTTTTGCCGATGTGATGGGAGTCAAATTCAAGCCAGATCAATTGCCGCTGTTCACCAAGTTCTTCCTGCGCGTGGTCGCATCGGAAGGCGCTGTGGTCGACACCTACAAGGAGGTCTGGAAGCGCCCGCGTCCATACTTGTATAGCGACCTGGTCAAGCCGGTGGTCAAACTGTCGCACTCCGGCGCCTACCCGTCCGGCCACGCCACCGCCGGTACGCTGATGGGCATCGTGCTGTCCAACATGGTGCCGGAAAAACGTGCCGAGATCATGGCGCGCGCCGCCGAATACGCCAACAACCGCATCGTCGGCGGCGTCCATTACCGTTCCGATATCGAAACCGGCCGCATCACCGGCACCGTGATCGCCGCCCGATTGCAGACCCGCGAAGATTTCAAAACAGGGTTCGACGCCGCCAAGAAAGAATTGCGCGGCGTGCTGGAACTGGGACCGGAGCCGGCTGAGAACATGTAAGCCCATGCACTGCTTGATGCTGTAGAAAAGCCAACCCAGCCAACCCTGCGGTTGGTTTTTTTTAGCCGCCGTTTATACAATCCGCCCGCATTTTTACGACATCTTTATACGCGCTTATCTAGACTGGTTTCATCAGAGATAGCCATGCGAGCCTTATCATGATCATCACGATTTTCAGTGCAGACGAATTTGCCAAGCGTTCAATAATAGCGCTCAACCTGGCGGCATATTGCGCGCTTAACCATCGCAAGATATTGTTGCTGGACGCTACGGCGCCGCAACATGCGCTGAGTTGGAACACCCGGCGCAGCGCCGCCGGCGGCAAATCGAAGATGGCAAAAATGACGATACGCAGCAGTGAAAACCTGCAATCGGAACTGGAAAATCCAGAGTCTTATTATCGCGGCCGCTATTCGGAAATAATCATCGATGCAGATGACGGCGATGTCCGCAATACAGACGCGCTGCTGGTCGCTACCGATGTACTGGTAGTTCCGGTCCATCCTCGCCAAAATCACAACCGCGAAGCCCTGATCCAACGCATCGAAACCCTGCGCCTGTTCAACCCGGCGCTACGTGTGCTGATAGTAGAAATCCAAGTCATCAGCGCCTTCGCCGCCGCTGCAAGGACCGAGACCAATCTGGCCCGGCTCGTAGCAAAAGAAATCCTGGCATCGACACTAGCCGCCACAGTAATCCACGAATGGATCGACGACCGCCGCAGCTTCGATCAAGGCCTATCAATATTCGAATGCAACCCACGCAACGAACGCGCCATCGCAGAGATCAGGAACCTTCGCGAAGAGATCACAAAAATCAGAACTCAATCGCTAGAACCCAGCGCCAACAGCCTGGCGATATTGCATGCCTTGCAAAGACGGACGGAAGAAAAGGAGTTATGCCACATCGGTATTGATGCTTTTCAAGAGCGGTCAGCGCGTTGATACGGTCGGAATACAGGGCTGTGGCAGTTGCAGTTGTTTTTGACGTGAATTCCGCATTGAGACGTTGCCAAATGTAGCGGGTGTCAGTCGGGAATTGTGGGAGGACATGTCTGAGCGCAGCGAGTTGGTCCTCCCACCCGACTGGCACCCGCTACATTTGGGGACCTGACCGAAGGGAAGGCAACGGCTTTGCGGTCGCCTTTCTTTGCTTACTTTCTTTGGCGAAGCAAAGAAAGTGAGCGGCTGCCGGGCCGCCCCCGGCGTGTATCCACGAAGTAGCAACCGTTTTAAGTAACGACGACCGTTCATTCATTGAATGCAACGGCACATACTCCGTAGTCCGTTAAATGGGGTCAGAGTAATTTTCGCAAAAGGCCGCGAAAAAAAACTCAGACCCCATTTAACTGCATCGACTAGGCCGGCTCCATGTCGAAATGCCCGAGATAGTCTATCTTCCCAACGGCCAGCCCCTTGTGCCGCAAAATGTCATGCACGGTCGTCACATGGAAGAAAAAATTCGGCAAGGTAAACGTCAGCAGATAAGCATCCCCCCGCAAGGTAGTCTTGAATTTCCCAAAATTCAAGGAAACCAACCGCGTCTCACTCCCCTGCAAATCCTCCAACCGCACACTATCGAGAAAAGCAATCGTCTTCGCCACCCGCTCCTGCAACTCAGAAAACGTCGCCTCATTATCCTCAAAGCGCGGCGCCTCAATCGCCGACAACCGCCCAATCGCATTCTTCGAGGTATCGCTGGCCCGCTGTATCTGCCCCGCCAGCGACAACATATCCGGCGCCAATTTCGCATTCACCATCTCAGCCGGATCGATATTGTTTGCCTTGGCATAAGCCTCAGCCTTCTCCAGATAAGCAGCCAGCACACCCAGCCCACGCACGAACACCGGAACCGAAATTTGATACATCGATAAAGACTGCATGTCGAACTCCCAAAAAAAGAAGGGCGCCAAGCCGTGACCAAGACCGGCTTCTGTCACCCGGATCATCATCCTATCCCTTTTGGGCCGTCTCCGCCTCGCAGCACGGATGGCGGTTTACCCGAGGCGAGCAGGCACTGTCGATCCCGGTGCGCGGATCGTTTGTCAGCAATAGCGGCCAAGCTTTATTCAGTGCGGCCTTGAACGGTATCGGCGTCGTGGTGCAAGGGGATGTGCTGCTGGAGAGCGCCATCGGTTCGGGGCAGCTGGTGCAATTGCTGCCAGACTGGGAGCTGCCGGCGCGGCCGATCCATCTGGTGCGGACCAGGAGCTGACCGAAATCATTCTTAGGATATTGATACGACGCAGGAAGTAGCGCCGAGAAAAAAGCCTTGCTTGACATGACAGAGAACCTGGGCGGCTCTCTGTCATTCGACGGCTTATTTGGGGGTGGCGACAGGCAGCTGCTGCACCGCGAATTTCGCATTCGCCTTGAGCAGATCGGATTCATCGCCGAGAATTTGCGCGGCCTCGTTCAGTAAGACGTCTTTCGCGTTCTTTTGCGCTTTTTCAGCCGCGATATCGGCACTCAGGCTACGCTCGTTGGCTTGCAGCCCATCGTCGGGCAAGCTGAGATCGGCGGCGCTGTCGGCATCTTTGTTTTTATCGCCGGCGCCAGCCTTGGCGCGCGCCTTGATACGCGCTTCCTGCAGATTCATTTCAGCGCGGCGGTCGGTTTCGTTGAGCGAGATGACGCGCTTCTTGCGCAGCGCGTTCAGCTCAGTCACATCTTCCACGAAACGCTGGAAATCCTTGTCTTTTTCAACCCGCGCATCGTGCCGGACCTGGATCTGCGGCAGCAAGTCTTTGACCGTGCCGACAGGGGTATAATCCGCCGCCTTCACTTGCGACCACGGCAGCGCATTGTCGTAGCTCGATTCGCCAAAACTCTCGGTGTCGGAGAAACCCGGCAAGCTGATGTCAGGCGTTACGCCGCGCAGTTGGGTGGTGCCGCCGTTGATACGGAAAAACTGGGCGATGGTCATCTTCAGCTCGCCGAACTTTGGCTTGTCGTTGTGCGTCAGCTCGTCAAGATTGACCATGGTTTGCACCGTGCCTTTGCCAAAACTGCCTTCGCCGATGATGAGGCCGCGGCCATAGTCCTGGATCGCCGCCGCAAAAATTTCCGAGGCGGAGGCCGAGCCGCGATTGATCAGTACCGCAAGCGGCCCGGTCCAGGCGGGCACAGGGCGATCGTCGCCTTCGACATTGACGTCGCCACGCGCATTGCGTTGCTGCACGATCGGGCCTTTGCCGACGAACAGGCCGGTCAGATCCACCGCTTCGGTCAGCGAACCGCCGCCGTTATTGCGTAAATCGATCAGCACGCTGTCGACCTTGTCCTTTTTCAGTTCGGCCAGCAGTGCCGCCACATCGCGGCTGGCGCTCCTGAAATTCTTGTCGCCTTTACGCCGTGCATCGAAATCCTCGTAGAAGGCGGGCAGGGTAATCACACCCACTTTGCGGGTGGCGTCGCCGTTCTTGGTGGTGATGATGGTCTTCTTTGCCGCCTGTTGTTCCAGGCTGATCTTGTTGCGCACCAGATTGATCAGTTTGTGCTTGCCATCCGGACCGGCGTCGGCCGGCAAGATGTCGAGGCGCACCACCGTGTCCTTGGCGCCGCGAATCAGTTTCACCACATCGTCGATACGGGTGCCGACCACATCGGTCATCACGCCCTTGTCGCCCTGGGCCACGCCAACGATCCGGTCGCCGACCGCAAGCTTGCCGGACAGTTGCGCCGGGCCGCCCGCCACCAGTTCGCGGATGGTGGTGTATTCATCTCTTTCCTGCAGCACCGCGCCGATGCCGACCAGGGAAAGTTTCATGGAGATATCGAAATCCGCCGCTGCGGTGGTGCCCAGATAATCGGTATGCGGTTCAATCGATGTCGCATACGCGTTCATGAAAATCTGGAATACATCGTCGCTCTTGTATTTATAGGCGCGCGTCAGGGAATTTTCGTAACGCTTGTTGAGCGTATCGCGGATCGCCGCATCTTTCTTGCCGGCCAGTTTCAGGCGCAGCCAGTCGTTCTTGACGCGTTTGCGCCACAGGTCACGGCTTTCTGCTTCGGATTGCGGCCAGGGCTCCTTATCGCGCATGAAGGAATAATCTTCTTTCTGGCTAAAGTCGAAACCCTGCTTGAGCAACTCGCGCGCATAGGTCAGGCGTTCGACGATGCGCTGTTCATACAGATTGAAAATGGCGAAAGGGATGTGCAGATCTTCTTTATAGATCGCGTCATCGAGTTTGCTGTTCTGCGCCGTAAACTGATCGATATCGGCTTGCAGGAAAAAGAATTTTTCCGGATCGAGCAGCTTGATATAGCGGTTGATGATCTTGGCCGACAAGGCGTCGTCCAGCGGCACCGGCTTGTAGTGGAAGCGTGTCAGGAATTGCGCGCTCAAATGCGCCGCTTGCGCTTGTTGCTGCAACGGCGCCAGGACTGGCGGCGGTCCGGCTTCCAACGCATGGGCGGCGGTGGAAATTGCCAAAATTACACATAACAGACTGTTTTTTACGCGCATATAACCTTCAATTCGATGTTCGGTGTTGATTTGAGCGGCAACAACATGTTTCTTGACTGTCACTCTTGCTAGTTACATCAGGAATGGCCGCCGGAAGGCAGGGTGCTGTGCAATTCGACCAGCGCAGCGGGCAAGCGTTCAAATTGGGTAATTCTACTGCGCTTTGCTTAAGGTTTACTTAAACCGGGTTTTTCCAGGACGGGCTGACAGCAAGAGCCTGCGCTCGTCATGAGCGCAGTTTTCCATGGGGAATTCTTGCTTGCTTTTCAAGCAAACAATTCGGGCAAGCAATCACTGCTTGATTACCTCAAATTAGTCTTTGACCGCTTCGTACTGGCGGCCCATGATAAAAGTGCCCTATCCGGCGTTGCTCAGGCCGACATACGACTGCCGCCGCGTCCCATGCGCGGCATGATATTCGCAGTAAAATAATTCCATTAGGAAATGAACTGTCTCCCCGCACACTGGGTCAGATTCGTATCAGCACGCGGGGCGCTTGCTGAAATCGACATACTTGATTGTCCTTCCACGCTGTATCTGTTTCAGAAACGGAGTATCACAGTCATGGCAAAAATCCCTCTCCCCGGCAGCGAACGTACGGTCCTCTCCGGAGCCCGATGCGTCGGCAACGCCGCCCCTTCCGAGCAGCTCGAAGTGACGATTGTCATGCGCCGCAATGCAGAACAGGAATTGTGCGAGATGGTCGACGATCAGAATAATCGGAATAAGCAGATCGCCGGCGGCCCCTGCACCCATCTTTCACGGGAAGAATTTGCTCGCAGGTTTTCTGCCGTACCGCAGGATATCGCCAGGATAGCCGCGTTTGCGCGTGACCATTCATTGCAAGTGGTGCGTGAGGATGCCGTTTGCGGCAGCGTCACCCTCTCCGGAACCGTGGCCCAGTTCAATCAAGCATTCGAGGTCGATTTACAGCGTTATGAATCGCATTTTGGCAATTACCGCGGACGTACCGGCGCGGTCAAGATTCCGGCTGAATTGCAGGATATCGTGACGGCGGTGGTCGGCCTCGACGATAGGCCGCAGGCGCAGCCGCATTTCCGTTTGCAGCCGCCCTTTCGCTTTGCACCGCACAAGGTCTCCACTTCTTATCTGCCGCCGCAACTGGCGTCCTTGTACGACTTTCCAGATAACTTGGGAAAGGGCCAGTGCATTGGCATCATCGAGCTGGGCGGAGGTTATCGGCCGGCCGATCTGCAAACCTATTTCTCGAAGATCGGGGTGGCGCTTCCTAGCGTCACTTCGGTCACGGTGAATGGCCCGGGAAACCAGCCTGGCGGCGATCCCAACGGTGCGGATGGCGAGGTGGTGCTGGACATCCAGATTGCCGGCGCGCTGGCGCCGGAAGCACACATCGTGGTGTATTTCTCGACGAATACCGACGCCGGTTTTCTCAACGCGCTCAACCGCGCCGTGCATGACAGCAGCAACCAACCGTCCGTCATCTCGATCAGCTGGGGCAGCGCCGAACCGCGCTGGACGCCGCAAGCCATGCAAGCCTTCAACGCGGCGCTGCAAGCGGCAGCCGCGATGGGGATAACGGTATGCGTCGCCTCGGGCGACAGCGGTTCCGGCGACGGCGTGGCAGGCGGCAATCATGTCGATTTTCCAGCCTCCAGCCCTTACGCCCTGGCTTGCGGCGGCACCCGTCTGCTGGCGGCCGGCAATGCTATCGAGAGTGAGGTTGTGTGGAACGACGGCGCCCAAGGCGGCGCTGGCGGCGGTGGCGTCAGCGCCGTCTTCGCGCTGCCTGTCTGGCAGCAGAACCTGGTCCTGACCGGCAGCGATGGCAAACATCAGCCGCTGGCGCAGCGTGGCGTGCCGGACGTGGCCGGCAACGCCGACCCGGTCACCGGCTATCAGGTGTATATCGACGGCAGCGATGCGGTGGTAGGCGGGACTAGCGCGGTGGCGCCGCTATGGGCAGCGCTGTTTGCGCGCATCAATACGGCGAAGGGTAGTGCGGTCGGTTTCGTGAATCCAAAGTTATATCAGCAACAGGCTGCCTTCCACGATGTTACGCAGGGCAACAACGGTTATTTTGCCGCTGCATCGGGATGGGACGCCTGCACCGGACTCGGCAGCCCTGACGGCAAGAAACTGGCAAGCGTGCTTTGATGTGCCGTATTTAGCTGCGGCGACCGGCGGATGGTCCGGCAGTTAACGTCTCGACGTCTCGAAAAGGAAAAGATCATGAGCATCGACCATGCATCGGTCCGCGCTGCGGGTTCATCGCAAGACCAGCCTTGTTTCGACCCCACCGCCTATGGCAACGGACCCGGCGATTCGGTCGCCGATGCGACGGAGAATGCGGCCGTCACCCGTCACAGCATCACCATCGGCAAGCGCGCCTATCCATACACGGCAACCGCCGGCCATCTGGTGGCGGTCGACGCCGGCAATTCGCAACCCGCCGCAAAAATATTCTACGTCGCGTTTACCGCCGACGGCCAGGATCTCAATACCCGTCCGCTCACTTTTTTTTATAACGGCGGACCGGGCTCGTCGTCGGTGTTTGTGTTGTTGGGTTCGTTTGCACCCAAGCGTATCAAGACCTCCATGCCCGGCTTTACGCCACCGCCGCCATATACCCTGGAAGACAATCCCGACAGCCTGCTCGACAAGAGCGACCTGGTCTTCATCAATCCGGTCGGCACCGGTTATTCGGCCGCCATTGCGCCCTACAAAAACAAGGATTTCTGGGGCGTGGACCAGGATGCCGGATCGATCCGGCAATTCATCAAACGCTACCTCACCGCGAACGACCGCTGGAATTCGCCGAAATTCCTGTTCGGCGAATCGTATGGCACGGCACGCAGCGCGGTGCTGTCGTATCTGCTGCACGAAGATGGCGTGGATCTGAACGGCGTCACCCTGCAGTCGTCGATTCTCGATTACACGCAGGCGGGCAATCCGGTGGGGGCGTTGCCGACGGCGGTAGCTGACGCCTGGTATCACAAGAAAACCCATCTGACGCCGCCACCGGCCAGCCTGCCGGCGCTGATGGCAACGGCGGCGCTGTTTGCGCGTAGCGACTACGCGACGGCATTGCGGAAATTTCCACGCTCCGATCCGGCGGCGATCAGGAAATTGAGCGATTTCACCGGCATCGACCAGACCACCCTGACGACATGGGGGCTCGACCTGGCCGCCAGCGACCACAACGGCAGAACGCTGTTTCTCATCAGCCTGTTGCAGAGCCAAGGCCTGGCGCTAGGCGCCTATGACGGCCGCGTGACCGGCATCGATACCGGGATTGCCGCCGACATCTCGCCCAACTCGGGCGGCAACGATCCAACCATGACAGCGGTCTCCGGCGTATATACCGCGATGTGGAATAACTACCTGAATGACGGCTTGAAGTTCTCCTCGAATTCCGCCTTCACCGATCTCAACGACCAGGCGTTCCAGAACTGGGATTTCAGCCATATCGATCCGACCGGTGCGCAAAAGGGCGTCGACGCCAAGGGCGACGTCATCCTGTACACGGCCGGCGATCTGGCGGCGACCATGAGTTTGAACATCGATTTGAAAGTCCTGTCCGCCAACGGCTATTACGATTTCGTCACGCCGTTCTATCAAACCGTCATCGATCTGCAGAAAATGCCGCTGACCGATCCGGCCATACGAAAAAACCTGAGCGCCAAATTCTACCCATCGGGCCACATGATCTATCTGGAGGCAGCTTCGCGCACTGCCTTGAAAGCCGATGTGGCGGCGATGATAGACGCCGCTACATCAGACCACCAGGCGATGGCCAGGATCAGGACCTTGCAAACACTTAAAACCGGCTGACAGCTTAATCGGGATGGGGTGACGCCGCACTGCGCTGCGGCGTCAATGAATCGACATACGCGCCTTCAGTCAACTGCGTCAACTGCGCCGCTTCGACGCCGATCTTTGCCATCAGCGCATGCGCTTCATCGACTCCGGCTTCGACAGACTCGCGCTCACCTTGGCGGCCAGTGCCGGAGTGATGTCGAAGCGTGCTTCTATTTCTATATTGCTTGCAATATGGTGCTTCCTAATCTATCCAGTCAGGGCAAAACATGACCCGGGTTGTTGGGAGTGGACAGTTTGTTGCAATTAAAGTAATGTTGTTGGCGCAAGAAAAGGGATTGCCGCGCCGATCGAATCGTGTTGTTCACCCGGGACAAAGTAGACATTCATGAGCCTCTATCATCATTCAAAGAATTGCGAGTTGGTTATCGGTATCGTCGCCCCGGTTGGCGTTAATCTGGATGATGTGGAAAATCGACTGGGATCACTCTTTCATCAGTTTCAGTACGAGTTTAATTTTATTCATGTCAGTAAACTTTGCTTGTCTTATCTGGATGTCCCCGCGACGACGAAGACCGAGCTGGAGCGGCTTGACAGTGGCATGAATAATGGAAAAGACCTTAGAGGAAAGTACAAGCGAGGAGATTTTTACGCGCTTTTGGCAATCAACGCCATTAACGTAAAAAGAACTACTGAAGATGGGGAACCCGGCCTAATGCCGTTCAGTTAAGCCCAGAACGGCATTCTTTAAATGGACCGATGCGGTCATTCCGTCATCCCCGCGAACGCGGGGATCCATGTTGCAGAGCATGGTGATTAAAAATGGATTCCCGCGTTCGCGGGAATGACGGGGTCGCCAATGACGCAGCTAACGCCATTCCCCCGTAACCTTAACTGAACGGCATTAGGGAACCCGGCCCATTAAAAAGACATGCGCACGTGATTCGTTCATTGAAACATCCTGATGAAGTGGAGACACTGCGGAGTGTCTATGGTGATGGCTTTTTTCTGATGGGAGTTTCTTCGAGCATCACAAGCAGAAAGCATTATCTTCATGAGACCAAAGGTGTTCCCGAAGATGAAATCGATAGATTAATTGAGAGGGACGACAAAGAGGCAGGAGACTACGGACAACGAACGCGGGATGTATTCGAATTGGCGGATGCGTTTGTTACAACGGACGGTGCGAAGCCTCTATCTGAACAACTTTCCAGGATATTAGACCTCCTATTTTCGAAGCCGGTTGTTTCCCCAACGGCGGACGAGTACGCCATGTTCTTAGCATATGCGGCGTCCCTCAGATCCGCGGATCTGTCAAGGCAGGTTGGCGCTGTGATCGCCAACGCTCACAACGATATTATTGCGACCGGAGCCAATGACGTACCTCAATTTGGTGGCGGGCTCTATTGGCCGGGAGATAACGATCAAAGAGATTATGCGCTGGGGCACGATTCGAACGAAATGGAAAAGCGAGAGATTACTCTGCGCATCATGAAAAAGCTTGAGCCAAATAGCGCGAAGACAGATGAAGTATTGATCGCTGAAGGCAGCAAATTTTTGAAGGATACGGGGATACTTAACATTACCGAATACGGTCGCGCCGTACATGCCGAAATGGAGGCGATACTTTCTGCCGCGCGAAACGGGATTTCGGTTCGCGGTGCTACTTTGTACTCGACTACTTACCCATGCCATAATTGCGCGAAACACATTGTCGCAGCAGGAATCTCGAAAGTTCGGTATGTGGAGCCCTATCCGAAAAGCTATGCAACAAAATTGCATAGCGACTCTATTGAGGCCAACGGCGATAAAGCCACTGACAAAGTGAATTTTGAGCCTTTTGTTGGCATAGGCCCTCGAAGATTCGTTGATTTATTTTCGACAAGTTTAAGTAGTGGGCGTAATCTCGAAAGAAAGCAAGATGGACGTTTAGTAGAATGGAGTCGTAGCACTGCAGAATTGCGGGTCCCTATGACCCCGTTGTCATATTTGGAAGCAGAATTGGTCTTGGTCAATAAACTTGCGGACATTTCCATTGAAACTTCGAAGGAGCATTAAATGAAATCGCTTAACAATTTCGAGAGAGCAAAAAAATTGACTGAAGAATGGCCTGCATGGAAGCGAGACTATCAATTGACGAAGAATTCAGGCGTCCGGGAAGAACGAGAGTGGTGCTTCCTGGGATTGTTGAGCATTAAGCTGCGACCGGCAAGGCGCACTTGAGCGACGCAGGCATAAAAATTACCCATTCAAAGAGACCGCCCGATGTGGCGGTCTTTTCCATTATGACGCTACGTTGGCTGCAGAGGGCGCGCAGCCTTGAACAGGGCTGCGTCTTCCTCAATAACCCAGCGCCAGCCCCGAGTTGCGGCGCGGATCGTTCGCGCCATAGAAGCGATTCTTGCCGACCGGCTTGCCGCCTAACGAAGGCGCCCCAACCAGTATCGCCGCAACATGGTTGAACGGCTGCGGCACGGTGAATTTCTGGCCCCAGCCTTCGAGGATTTTCTGGGTGTCGGGGCTCACGGTGAACGGTTCAAGATTGGTTGCTTCCGGCAGCCACTGCTGATGGAAGCGCGGCGCATCGACCGCTTCCTGGATGTTCATGCCGTAGTCGATCACGTTCAGCATGGTCAGCAGGGTTGCCGTGATGATGCGGCTTCCTCCCGGCGTGCCGACTACCATCACAGTCTTGCCGTCCTTGGTGACAATGGTTGGGCTCATCGACGACAGCGGACGTTTCCCCGGAGCGATGGCGTTAGCCTCGCCTTGCACCAGGCCGTACATGTTGGGCACGCCTATCTTGGAAGTGAAATCGTCCATCTCGTCGTTAAGCATGACGCCGGTCTTGCTGGCCATGACACCGGCGCCGAACCAGTCGTTCAGGGTGTAGGTCACCGAGACTGCGTTGCCCCATTTGTCGACGATCGAGTAGTGCGTGGTGTTGCTGCCTTCGTGCGGCGCGACCCCTGGCTTGATGTCTTGCGACACGCCCGCCTTGTGCGGATCGATGGCGGCGCGGATCTTGGTCGCGTAACCCTTGTCAAGCAGCCGCGCCAGCGGATTTTTCACGTAGTCGGGATCGCCCAGGTAGCTGTTGCGGTCGACATAGGCGTGCCGCATGGCCTCGATCTGGTAGTGCATCGCCTGGGCCGAGCGGAAGCCGAGGTTTTGCATCGAATAGCCTTCGAGAATATTCATGATCTCGCAGATAACCACGCCGCCCGAGCTTGGCGGCGGCGCCGAGACCACATGGTAGCCGCGGTAATCGCACTCGACCGGCGCCAGCTCGCGCGTCCGGTACTGATCGAGATCGGCCTGCGTGATGATGCCCTTGCCGGCCTGGCTCGAAGCGACGATGGCCTTGGCAACCCAGCCTTTGTAGAAGCCGTCGCTGCCCTTGCTGCTAATCTCGCGCAAGGTCTTGGCCAGATCCTTTTGCACCAGCTTCTGGCCGACGTGGAACGGCTCGCCTTTGTTCAGGAAGATAGCGCCCGAGTCAGCCGCATCCTTCTTGAAAACCTCGGTCGCGGTCTCCAGCATGTCGACGTCGCCCTGGTCCAGCACGAAGCCGTCTTCGGCGTACTTGATGGCCGGCGCGATTACCGCGGCGCGCTTCATTGTGCCGTACTTGCTCAGCGCCAGTTCCATGCCGGACACCGTGCCCGGCACGCCGACTGCCAGGTGGCCCTTGGTGCTCAGGTTTGGAATCACGTTGCCGTTCTTGTCGAGGTACATATTGGCGGTGGCGGCCAGCGGCGCTTTTTCACGGAAATCGAGGAAGGTCTTGCGGCCGTCGGCGAGCTGGACGGTCATGAAGCCGCCACCGCCGATGTTGCCTGCGGCGGGATAGACCACTGCCAGCGCGTAGCCGACCGCGACTGCGGCGTCGACTGCGTTGCCGCCATCCTTAAGGACGTCGACGCCGACCCGGGTGGCGAGATGCTGGGCCGTGACGACCATGCCGTTTTCGGCGGCAGCCGGTGCTTGCGAAGCAGCTTGTGCGCAGGCATAACAAAGGGCGAATGCCGTTGCAAGAAGCGATTTGGCAAGGGGATCGAATTTCATGGTGTGAGTCTCCAATGCTAAGAAAGGGGGACGTTGTCAGCAGCACGGCGTGGCGCTCCATGCAAAGCGTCGCCAGAGCCGTGCACAACATTCTATAGTGAATGCACGGCCCTAGAGAGACAACAACTATGCGGCGCTGGATTTCGCGTCGCGCAGCGCCGTCAGCGATGTGCGCTGCTGTCCTTGCGCATCGAAGTTGTCCGGCGCCAGCCATCTTTCAAAGGCCGCGCGCAGCTGCGGCCATTCCCTGTCGACGATGGAGAACCATGCGGTATCGCGAGACCGTCCCTTGTAGACGATGGCCTGGCGGAATATGCCCTCGAACTGGAAACCAAGGCGCTTGGCCGCCTGGCGTGACGGCGCGTTCAAACTGTCGCATTTCCATTCGTAGCGCCGGTAACCCAGTTGGTCGAAGGCATGCTTCATCAGCAGATACTGGGCCTCGGTGGAAACTGGCGTGCGCTTCAGAAGCGGCGAGAACGCGACGAATCCGACTTCAATGACGCCGTTAGCCGGATCGATCCGCATCAGCGCCAGGGTGCCGACTGCGGTTCCGGTCTTCAGCTCGATGACCGCGTAGTGCAAGGGATCGGCGCTGGTTGCGGCGCGCTCGGCATAGTCGCGGTAGCTGGCGGCGTCGGCAAACGGGCCAACCGACATGTAGGTCCAGTCGCGGCCGTCCGCGGCTTTGCTGTAGGCCGCATAGAGATCTGCTGCGTGGCGCTGCGGGTCCAGTGGTTCCAGACGGCAATAGCGTCCTTCGATTGGGCTATTGTGCGGCGGCTGCGGGCGCGTGGTCCAGGCCGGCAATGGCTCGCCGACCGGTTGCTGGTATTGATTCAAAGTGCTGGGCATAAATGGTCCTCTTTCCTCGCTACATGAAGCCAGACGTCTGTCGGGCATGTGCTAAAGTAGGCGCTTCGTGGACCTTGTAAAAGTGCCACATCATATATATTTCATGGTGCCACGCAGTCAGACCTGCATAGTCAACCTTGTACTTTCCGCTCTTCCCATGACGATGACTACCCCGGCTCTCGTGTCCCAGGTCTTGCTCGAAGCCCCGCTGGACAAAGACCGCGATGCCGCGCCCATGCAACGCCAGCTGCACCATCGTATCAAAGAGGCGATCCTGGATGGCCGCCTGGCGCCCGGCAGCCGCCTGCCGGGCTCGCGCGCCCTGGCTGAGGCATTGTCGATTTCCCGCAACACCGTGACTGCAGCATACGACCTGCTTGCCGCCGAGGGGTATGTCCAATCCGATCGGCAGGGAACCAGGGTGGCGACGCTATCGCGTCCGGCGCCGCCGCGGATGTTGCAGACGAAGGGCACGCCGCCATCCATACCGGCCATCGCGCTACGCTTGGCGCGGATTCAACCGAGCGTGCCGCGCGCCGACGCCGGCGCAACGTTGCGCCCGGGCGTGCCGGCCTTGTCGCATTTTCCACTGGCTGCCTGGCGTCGCGCCGTCGACCGCGCTATCCGCCACGCGGGGCCATCGGCCTTGGGCTATGGCGATCCACTGGGAGAGCCGGCGTTGCGTGCGGCTATCGCCCGCCATCTGGGCATCGCTCGCGGCGTGCGCTGCGAGTCGGCTCAGGTCGTCATTACCGAGGGGGCGCAGGAAGCTCTCGCGTTATGCGTGCGTTTGTTAACCAATCCCGGCGACACAGCCTGGATTGAAGACCCCGGCTATCGCGGTGCGAAGGCCGCGATGCATGCGGGCGACCTGCGCCTGGCGCCGATCCGCATCGACGCCGACGGCCTGATCGCACAAGCGCGGCGTCACGGCGCATGGATCATCGAAGATGATTACGACAGCGAATTCCGCCACGCCGGCGAATCCATCGGCGCCATGCAGGGGCTGGTGACGCAGGCGCCGGTGCTGTACGTGGGCACTTTCAGCAAGACCATGTTCCCCTCGTTGCGCCTGGGATTCCTGGTGCTGCCGCAAGCGCTGCTTGCGGAAATGCAGACGCCGCTGGAAGAGATGCTGCGCGGCGGCCATCGCTACGAACAGCTGGCGCTGGCCGAGTTCATCGAAAGCGGCCAGTTCAGCCGGCACCTGGGCCGCATGCGCCGCTTGTATCGCGACCGCCAGCAAGCGCTGCGAGAGGCCCTGACCCGGTACCTGCGCCTGCCCCATGTGATCCAAGGCGGCCACTGTGGATTGCACCTGACCGTGCGGCTGCCGGCGCGCTACCCCGACCACCGGATCGCCGACGCCGCCCGGCGCTACGGTATCGCACCTGCGCCGCTATCGGGTTTTGTGCTGCGCCCCATGCCTGAGGACAACGGCTTGGTGCTGGGCTACGGCAATACCTCCGCCGAATTGTTTGAACCTTTGGTCCGACGGTTGTCGCAACTGATCCGGGCAGCGGAGATTTTCTAGCTTTCGCTATCTGAGCAAACGCTTTGAAGAGATGTGGGAGAGATAAGCCCGGTTGCGCCAATATCGCGACTTTATTTTGCATGTATTTGGGCACGTATATTGCTATCCTCGGTTTGTTCGCGCGCTTAAGTATCCGCTGCGTGGAATATGAGATGGCCCTTACACTTTTTACCGGGGTAAAAAATGAAATTCGCGAAATTGCTCGTACTTCTGTCTGCCGGTCTGATTGGCGTCGCAGCTCAAACCGCTAAAGCGGATGCCTTGGCTGACATCAAAAAAGCCGGCGTCCTTCGCATCGGCGTGCCGCAGGATTTTCCACCGTATGGGTCTGTGACTTCGGATATGCAGCTGCAAGGCTTGGATATCGACGTTGCAAAATTGCTGGCCAAGGGTCTTGGCGTGAAAGCAGAGCTGATTCCGGTTGGCAGCGCAAATCGGATTGCCTATCTTCAGACACACAAGGCGGACCTGATTATTTCATCGCTCGGTAAAAATGCGGAGCGTGAAAAAGTGATCAGTTTTTCTCAGCCTTACGCTCCATTTAACAACAGCCTGTTCGGCATGGCCGATATCAAGATATCAGGCCCTGCCGACTTGGCGAATCAAACCGTCGGCGTAGCCCGAGGCACTTTCGAGGACACCTTGTTAACCGAAACGGTGCCAAAAACCACTGTGCTAAAGCGCTACGAGGACAACAACACCTTGATCTCGGCGTATGTTTCCGGCCAGGTAAAGTTGATCGGAACAGGAGATTTTGTCGCCACCACGATCGGCGTAAAAGACCCCACCCGCAAGCCGGTAATGAAATACGTGATCCAGGAATCGCGCTGCCTGGTGGGCATGAATAAAGACGAGCCGGCGCTGATGGCGAAAGTCAATGAAGCGTTGACCAGCGCCAAGAAATCGGGGGAGCTGAATACGCTGGTCAAGAAATGGCTGAATATCCCTCTCCCCGACAAGCTGGCAAGCGCGATCGAATAGTAATTGGTAATTGCCTTGCCTGAGCGTCATATAGCTCTATGTGAAAAAGCAGCGCCATGTTCGGCGCTGCTCTGTAGTCAGGCTCCCTCGCTTAATTGAGCGGCAACTTTAGGCCGGGAGTTTGATCAGGTTCAGCGCAGGCAATGGACCGCCCGGAAACTGTTGCAGCTTGCCGCCCACGGCCAGGCTGCCCAGATCGATGCCGGCAAATCCCAGCCGGTCTATCAATTGTTCGACTGTGGATTTGGCTGCGGCATCGTCGCCCGACAAAAACACCACGCGTTTTCCGCCAGCCTGGCCGGGGTCGCTAGCCAGTACCGCCGCCAGCAAGGTGTTGAACGATTTTACGAGACGGGCGCCGGGCAGCATGTCTGTCACTACCTGGCTGGAGTTGCGCCCGCCAAGTTCGGCCAGTTGAAAGCCGGGTTGAATCACGGGATTGGTGGCGTCGATGACGATGCGCCCGTTCCATGGCGGCAGATCGGCCAGTGCCGATGGCAGTTGCGCCCAGTTCACGCTCAGCACTACGATATCAGCTGCTGCCGCGTCGCGGACGCTGCCTGCGCGGGCGTTCGGACCAAGGGAATCGACCGTTCCAGCGAGTGATTCAGGGCCGCGGCTATTGCTGAGGGTGACCTTCAGGCCGGCCCGGACGGCCTGTTTGGCGATGGCTTGGCCGATGGCGCCGGCGCCAATGATGCCGAGATGCTCGACGCGTTCCGGTTTTGCTTGTGAATTGTTCGACATGATGATTCCTTTCATTCGTTGTCGTAGTTGATGCAGATGAATGGCGCTTACGGCGGCAGCGCACAGGGGCATGCGCTCTGATGTTGCGTAAGGATTCCGCGCTGCGGTTCAGGCTGTGCGCGGCACGAGCTCCCTGATGCGCTCGATCTCGGCTTCGCCGCGTTCCAGCGCATAACCGTCCGTGTGAACCGAGTAATAACCCAGCACCAGATCGTGGGGATGCTTGATTGCCGAACCGAGAACGAATTCGGTATCACCCTCTGCGAGAAAATCCAGGGCGGCTGTCGACTCTTCGAATACAGCGAGCTCGTTCTGCAGCACCGTACCTGCCGTATGCAGCTTGCCTGCGTAGAGAGCGACCCAGCCGACCGTGTGTCCGGCAGGCGGTTGATAACGCCAGCGCTGTCCGTTTTTCAGCCTGATATGCAGATAATTGATAGACGCGCGGGTTGTGACGGCGCTCGCCGCATTGCCATAGCGGCCGAGAATGACGCGGGCTGGGCCGTGAGTTTGTACTTGTTCCGGCGCGAGATACTGGCTGTGCGCGGGGCCGTTTTCATCTTCTGGCGGCAACGCAATCCACAGTTGAAAACCGCGCACGCGATCGCCTTCGGCGGCGCCGCCGCCATGCCAGACACCGCCGCCGGCGTTCATCCATTCGACGCTGCCGGGAGACAGGGTGCCGCTTTTTCCCGTGGTATCCCGGTAGTTCATATTGCCGGAGATAATGACGGTCACGGTTGCGATGCCTGAATGCGGGTGCATGCCCGAGAGCGGCATGCCACTGGAACCGACATCAAAGTTGTCCAGGAACACGAAAGGCTTGATTTTTTCACCGATGCCGGATGGGCTGGCAAGGCGGGTAAACCAATCTTGGCGACGTCCCTGGGTGCGATAGATAACCTGGCGGGCATTGGCGGCTGTTTGCTCGGAAGCGGCAGCAGTTCTGGTGACAATTGCATGCATGATGTTTCTCCTGAGTTAAAGAAAATAATTCCTTGGCAACGTTGCTTCTCGTCCTCAAAACCGCGCCGCTTTCGGCAGGGTGAAACTTTGCTCAAGGATGTTTAATATGCGCTGAAGCCATGACTGCATGGTAGGCAGTAGACCGTTATCGCGGAAGCCTATATATTTAGATGGAATCTATCGTCAGGAGCGATACATGCTAGATGCGATGTCCATGGACCAGTTGCGCACGTTTATTGCGGCGGCGGACGAAGGAAGCTTCTCCGCCGCCGGCCGCAAGCTGCGGCGCGCGCAATCCGTCGTCAGCCAGACGCTGGCGAATCTTGAGCAGCAAATCGGATTTCCGCTGTTTGAGAGAACCGGCCGCTATCCGCAATTGACGGAGGCGGGAAAAGCGCTGCTGGCTGATGCGCGCGCGGCAGCCGACAGCATGGATGGCTTCAAGGCCAGGGCGCGGACCTTGGCCGAAGGGCTTGAACCCGAACTCTCTGTGGCGGTGGATGTGATGTATCCGATTGCAGCGCTCACTGAAGCCGTGCGGGCGTTCCATGCAGCCTTTCCCATCACGCCGTTAAGGCTGTATGTGGAAGCACTTGGAGCGGTGATCCAGCCGGTGCTGGACGGCCGCAGCCGGATCGGCATCATCGGTTCCTTACCGGATGTGCCAGGCAATTGCGGCTCCGAATACCTGTTGAGCGTTCCCGCAATCACGGTGGCGGCGCCCTCGCATCCGCTGGCAAGCATCGGCGGCGCCATTCCTCGTGCTACGGCTGCCGGTTATGTGCAGCTGGTATTGACGGATCGCTCCAATCTCACTGCAGGGCGCGATTTTGGTGTCGTGTCGCCGCTGGTCTGGCGGCTTGCCGACCTCGGCGCCAAGCATGCATTTTTACGCGCGGGCCTGGGCTGGGGCATCATGCCGCAGCATATGGTTGCCGAGGACATCGCACGCGGCGCGCTGGCGACGATTGAACTGGAGGCCCATACTTCAGCAGGTTCAGCCTTTTTCATGCATGCGATATACCGCAAGGATATGCCGCCGGGTCCCGCCGGACGCTGGTTTGTAAGTCAGCTAAAGCGGGGATGAATTCGATAAGATCTGGAGCGTTGACGTCGCCAGCAGCGCATGGCCCGCAATTGCTTTGGATTGCGCCTCTGCTGGCAAAACTACCCCTGAACGTCGATCCTTCGGTTGCTTCCCGATGATTTGTCGACATGACTTCTCAGTTCGTCGATGAATACACGAGTCTTCTTCGGCCGATGCCGTGCGGCCGGGAACACCGCGTGAATGCCGCCGCCCGGCAGATTCCAGCCGGGCAGCACGCGCAGCAGGCGGCCCGCCGCTACATCCTCCGCCGCGGCAAAGTCCGTCATTATCGCCAGCCCGGCTCCCGCCAGCGTGGCGATGCGGGCAGCGTAGGCAGTGTTCACGGAAAACGTCGAGTTGAAGCGGATAGTTCGTTCCGTGTCGCCCTGTGTCTTGAAGGTCCATGTCACGGGCTGCGGCAATACCGATAACGCGACAAACGCCAAGTCTCGGAGATCTTCCGGTGTCTGCGGCTCGCCAACCCGGCTAAGAAATTGCGGACTCGCCACCAGCCATTCGGCAAAGCTGCCGATGCGCACTGCTTGGTAACCGGAATCAGGCAGTCGTCCGATGCGGATGGCGACATCGATGCCGTCCGCGACCAGATCAAAGTAGCGGTCGCCGGCCAGCAATTCTATTTTCAGCAGCGGATAGCGCTGTTGCAGCGCGACGGCGACCGGAGCGACGACGGTCGCGCCATAGTCGATCGGCGCAGTGATGCGCAAAGTGCCGCGCGGCTCCGCCGTATCGTGTCCGGCGGCCGAGATCGCAGTCTCGGCATCGCTCAGGATGCGGCAGCTGGCTTCGTAAAAGGCCTCTCCGGCGTCGGTCAGGCTGAGGCGGCGCGTGGTGCGCACCAGCAGGCTGGCGCCGATCTCGCTCTCCAGCCGCTGCATATGGGTGCTCACCATGGTCTTGGCCAGGCCCAGCCGGTTAGCGGCCGCAGTCAGCGAGCCGGCTTCCACCACCGTGACAAAAACCTGCAGACGATTGAGATTGACCGAAGAAAGATTCGCCATGTCGATTGGGTATTTTATTGTCCATTAATAGTGGACATAGTTTAACTAATTATCCCTCTTATCGGCGCTGGTGAATGCAGGTATATTTCTCCCATGAAATATTTTAAAGAGGCAGAAAATCACTGCCTGCCATTCTTTCTCATCAGGAGAACATCGATGAAATCGACAGTAATAGGATTATGTATTGCGCTGTTTTCTTCGCTTCAGGCGCACGCTGCGACACAAGTGTCTTACCGCACCCAGGATGTGGATGGCATCAAGATCTTTTACCGCGAGGCAGGCGATCCAGCCAATCCGACCATTCTGCTATTGCACGGATTTCCTTCGTCATCGCACATGTATCGCGATTTGATTCCGGCGCTGATGGACAAATTTCACGTCATTGCGCCTGACTATCCGGGCAGCGGTTATAGCGAGGTGCCGGAAGGCGTCAGCTTTACGCCGACATTCGACGGCCTGGCCGATGTCATGACGCGCTTCGTGCAACAGAAAGGGCTCACAAAATTTGCGCTCTATGTCCAGGATTTTGGCGGGCCGGTCGGCTTCCGCATGGCCGCCAGCCACCCCGAATGGATTTCCGCATTAGTCATCCAGAACGCCAATGCCTATACGGAAGGGCTGTCCTCGCAACTGGCGAGCGACATCAAACAACTCAGCGTCGGCATCAATGCCGCCACCGAACGGGCCATGTCGCAGGTTCTGAGTCCGCAAGGCGTGCAATTCATGTACAAAACCGGCGCCCGCAATCCGGAACGATTGAATCCGGATGCGTGGACGCATGACGAAGAGGGTTTGCAAAATGACTTGAATCGCAAGATCCAGATGCATCTGCTGACCGACTACCATTCGAATCTTGAGCAATACCCTGCCTGGCATGCTTACTTCCGCAAGAGCCAGCCGCCGACCCTGATCGTGTGGGGCAAGAACGACCCGTTATTCGTGGAGGCTGGCGCCAACGCCTATTTGCGGGATATCAAAAATGCCGAGCTTCATCTTCTCGATAGCGGTCACTTTGCGCTGGAAGAGGATTCTGCAGAGATCGCCAGCCGCATCACCAGGTTCTTGGAGACCCGCTCAACGCTTGTAAGGCAATGAGTTGATGTCATTCAGCCTCGGCATTATTAGAATTTCGATAAACGAAAGAAAAAAATGAAATCACAATTCAGCCAACGCGGCATGTTAAAAATCGCTGCGCTTGTATTGACGACAATGATGTTCTCCTGGCTTTCCGTCAGCGCTGTTGCGCAAACCAGTTTGGAGACACCTGCGAAGAGCGGAATAGAGATTCACGGAAAAGGGCAGTTTGCGCCTTCGAAATTCGGCAAGATCTATTATGAAACCGAGGGTTCCGGTTCGCCGGTCTTCCTTATCGCCGGCGGCCCCGGCTCAAGCCATGCCTCATTTCATCCGTGGTTTTCCCGGCTCGCCGCCGAACACACCGTCGTGTATCTGGATAACATCGGCAGAGGCCGCTCGGATAGATTAGATCCGCAGCGCGCTTCAGGATATACCGTTGAACGCGATGCGGAAGATATCGAAGCACTGCGCATCGCGCTCGGCTATGAACGGATCTCGGTGATCGGTCATTCATACGGCGGCATGCCTGCGCTGGCTTACGCATTGAAGTATCCGCAACATGTCTCCCGGCTGGTCTTATCCGACACCTTGCTCAATGCGCAGAGCTGGCAGCAGAATATCGACAGCGTGAATTTCACCGCGCGTAATCAGTTTCCCGAGATATGGGAGCAACTGATGCAGCTGCGGACACGCGGGGTTAAATCGAGCGCCGATGAATATGGCGAGCTGTACGGAAAGACGGAGCTCGACATCTACTGGCGCGATCCGGACATGGAAAGCAAGCTGTATCGATCCGGCGACCCTGCAGACGCCTCGAATTCCGATGTATACCTGAGCTTCATCGGCAACGATCCGGAGTGGCAGGTGGGCGGCACCATGAAGCGCTACGATCCGCGCTCCCGCATGCAATCCCTCACCGTTCCGACCTTGGTTTGCGTAGGCCGATACGACCGTGTCGGCACGCCGAAGATCGCCAGTGAAATCAAGGCAGCCCTGCCTGCCGCCAGCAGCAAGCTGGTTGTCTTTGAGCGCAGCGGACATCGGCCATGGGTGGAGGAAACGGATGCGTATTTCAATTTGCTGAAGGATCTTTTCCCAATTGAAGATGGCAGTACATCGCCGAAATTAAGCGCGCAATAGTAAATGGCAGTGCATGCAGCCCCTATGCATGATCGCTCTCAATGTTTCAGCGCCTTGTCGAAAAACGCTAGCGCGGACGTATTGAACATGACGTGGAATGCTGCACGATCAAAACCAGGAGCGCTGTTGCAGATATCGGGCGCTCTTGCGGCAAAGGCCTCGCTGCAAGGATGCAGAAAATCGAAGTGCCCGGCCTTTGGCACGACGTGGTACTCCGGCGGCTGCGGCAACGCCAGGCGCACAGCTTCGGCGTACCAGGGGTGCGGCAGAATGGCGTCCTCCTCAGCCCGCCACAGTTGAACCGGAACCGTCACGTTCTTGAGGCCATCCGGCGCAAAGGCGAAACCGAGCGCCGGCGCCGCGACTACAGCGGCTTTGATGCGAGGATCCTTTGATCCGTCATGGCTGGAAGAAGCGGGAACGGCGGCGCTCGGGTACCAAATGCCGACCTCTAGCGGCGCGCCGTCGGGGTCTGGAGCGATAAGGTGCTGGAAGCCAACGGCATGTGCGCAAGCGGTGCATGCAGCGATCAGCAGCGCGATAAGAGCGCGAGGCAAATTGATCTTCATGATTTATCCCGGTCAGGTTGTTGCTATGCCCGCCAATGTATGACAGATGGCGTAAATTGTCGTCGCCGTTGCGACGAGATGCGCAATTTTGGCGGCCAAGTGCATCTCTCGCAGCGTCTTGGGGGAGGCGATATCGTGCGTGCAAGGAGGCGAACGAAGATAGCCGCATTATGAGAGATCAAACTCGTCGCTCCGCCATCTGGTAGCATGCTATTTGGGCATTGGCTTGTTCTGATGCATACGTTCGCAGACGATCGCCTTAGATGCAGATAATTTCAGCAGCCGCAAGCTTGAACCCATCCCCAACACACCGACATTTATTTCTCGCATAGAGAGGATCTAGCATGAGCGTTACCAGCAAATGGATCGAGGTCAAGGCCGCCGACGGCGCCTTCGGCGCTTACCTGGCCATCCCGCACACCGGCAAAGGCCCCGGCATCGTGCTGCTTCAGGAAATTTTCGGCGTCAACGAGCACATCCGCTCGGTCGCCGAGCAATATGCCGCTGACGGCTACATGGTGCTGGTGCCGGACTTGTTCTGGCGCAGCGGCAGCCGTATCGAACTGAGCTATGACGACGCCGGCTGGAAACGCGCTGTCGAGCTGATGAAAGCCACCGACGTCGTCAAGGCGCAATCCGATATCGCGCTGACCATTGCGGCCTTGAAGGCGCAGCCCGGGCTGGACGGCAAGCTGGCCGCCATCGGTTATTGTTTCGGCGGCATGCTCGCGTATAACACAGCGGCCAACGGCCTGGTCGATGCGGCGATCGCGTATTACGGCGGCGGCATCCAGAATCAGTTGCAGCGCGCCGACGACATCAAGGTGCCGCTGCTGATGCATTTCGGCGGCGCTGACAGCCATATCTCGCTGGACGCCGTGCAGAGCATTGCCGAGCGCTTCGAAAACAATGAAGACGTCGAGGTCCACATCTATCCGGGCGCCGAACACGGCTTCAATTGCTCGCACCGCTCCAGCTACAACCAGCGCGCCGCGGCGGAAGCTCATGGCAATTCCCTGACTTTCCTGAGCGACCATCTGTAAGCAGGCAAGCCCCTGCGGCTATGATTTCTGCAAAAAAACGCCAGCCGATGATGGCTGGCGTGCGTCAGGCGCACGCGGCGGCGCGTTCTTCACGTAGGTGTCGAACCAGCGCAGCATTTCATAAACGAGCTGCTGGTTCGACTCCATGGCCGAGTACCAATGCGGTTCGTGCGGCAGCAGCACCAGGCGTGTGGTGCCGCCGTTGCCGCGGATCGCCTCGTAGAGCTTGCTGGCTTGCAGCGGCGTGGTGCCGGGATTGGCGTCGTCCGCGCCATGCACGATGAGGAGCGGCGTCTTCATCTTGTCGGCGAAGAAAAATGGCGAAACCTTCAGGTAAACATCCTGTGCGTCCCACACTGAGCGTTGTTCGTTCTGGAAGCCAAACGGCGTCAGCGTCTTGTTGTAGGAGCCGCTGGTGGCGACGCCGGCGCGGAACAGATCGGAGTGGGCCAGCAGGTTGGCGGTCATCAGTGCGCCATGACTGTGTCCGGTGACGCCGATACGGTCGGGATCGGCGACACCCAGCCGCACCGCCTCATCAACTGCCGCCTTGGCGTCGCCGACCAGTTGCTCCATGTAGCTGTCGTAGGCTTTTTTCGGATCGCCAACAATGGGGAAGGCCGCGTTATCGATGATTGCATAGCCGGCCAGCAGCAGCAATCGATACTGGCGCAGCCGCGTGAAGGTTTCTTGCGAGCCGGTGGTCTGGCCAGCCTTGGAAGCATCGGCGTAATCGAGCGGATAGGCATACAGAATCGTCGGCACCCGCTGGCCCTCCCGGTAGCCGGGCGGCGTGTACAAGGTAAACGATAAGTCGAGGCCGTCGTCGCGTTTGTATTTCACCAGGCGCTTCTTGATCTCCCGCACCACCGGTGTCGGATCCGGAATGTGGGTGATGGCGGCGCTGCTCGAAGCAAAGGCTGCTTCCCCGGCCGCGGCGTCAAGCGGCGCACCGATAGTGCGCAAAAATGCATTGGGCGGATCGATCACCGATTGACGCCAGGTCAGGAAGCTGTGCGCATCCGCTCCGGCGAAGCCCAGGAATTGCTCATAGGATGTCTTGTCGCTGCGGAACAGACGCTCCGATTTCAGCGTCTTCAGATCGAGCTTGTCCAGGAACGGGCGGTCGCCGTCCGGCGAAGCGCCGGCGCCGCTGAGGAAGATCGAGTCGCCATCCTGGCGCAGCACCCAGGCGCCGTTCGGCAGCTGGCGTTTGACAGGAGTGCCCGGATTCGCATACTTCTCGTCCGTCGACAGATCCCACAGCAAGCGCGGCTTCTGCTGCGGATCATCGGCATCGATCAGGAAGCTGCGCCGCCAGTGCCGGTTGCGATCGTATTGGTGCATCAGCGCGAGACCGGCTTGCTCAGTCCAGGAGATGCCGGCATAACGCTGTTCGGTGCGCGTGATCTCCAGCGCCGCCGTATTGAACGGCGCCTTCAACAGCATGAGCTTGTCGCGCGCCGGCACTTCGGTTTTCCAGTCGCCGCCGTCGAGCGCTTCGGCCCAGATCAGTGTCGCCGGTTCAGTAGCGCGCCAGGAAAAATCGCGCGGTCCGAGCGCGACGCCGCCAATCGGCACCCGGTCCGCCAATGGCAGCGAGGCGACGTGATGCACCGCTATGTTCTGGCGTTTTGACAGATCCCAGATTTCCACTTCGTGCGGAAAACGGTCAAAGGTCGTGACGTAGGAATAGGGCTTGCGGATCGAGGTAACCAGCAGATGCCGGCCATCCGGCGCCGCCGCCAGCGATTCGTAACGGCCCGCAGCCCCCACTGGCGTGATCGCCAGGCTATTGGCGTCAACCAGCGCCAGTTGCGAGGCCGCGTAGTAATCGAACAGATCCTCGTCGTGCCGATTGCCCAGCGTGTCGCGGTTTTCGTAGGTGCTGCTCTGTCCTTTGCCGCCTCCTGATTCCTGGATGCTGGGGCCGGCAGGTATCGCCGGTTCGGGCGGCGGTGGGCCCATCCGCGAGGGAACCAGTTTGACCAGCAGCGTTTTCTGATCGGGCATCCATTGCATCTGGTCTTCCAGCATCGGATTCAGATGCGCGCCCGGGACACGATGGATAGCGCCGCTGCTGGCATCGCCAATCCAGAGCTCGACCGCGTTTGCGGTGACATTTTCGAAAGCGAAGCGCTTGCCATCGGCGCTCCACAGCGGCCGATTCGGGCAGGCGTCCGCGGGCAGCGCAATATGCGTCTGCGCGCCACTGGCAATATGCACCAGCTCAAAGCTGCTGGCGCAGGGCGTGATGCCGTAACCGCCCGGGGTATCGTGCTTGCTGTGATTCTTGGGTTCGACGCGCACCCCTGCCAGGCGCAGGAAAGGCGCCGCCACCCGGGAAATCGACGGATAGTCCTGCCAGGACACCAGCAGCATCCGGTCGTGCGTCGGGCTCACCACCGGCACGGGCGGCGATGGGGCGCGCATGACGTCGAGGATATTTTTGGGCGGCTGGTTGTAGCCCGAGGCGGAGTTGTCCGCCGTTGACGGCGCGGAAGCCGCTAGCGCCGCTGACGTGATGCCGGTCGCCAGCAGTGTGACCCAGAGACAGGTCAAGGGGAATTTTATTGCCATTAGTGTCGTGTCCTCAGTTTTGATTCGGATGCAATAAGGGGTTTGTCAGTTTTGTGAATGACCTTGCTAATATTGCCACTTGAGACTGAAAAAAGGCATTTTCTTGCGGAATTTTTAGCAATTCCATCGATCCGCAACGGAAAGCGGCCGCCGGCACTACTGAGCTATGTTGCTAACTTCGGGGGGAGCAGGCCCTTCATCGCGCGCCCTGCATGATGGTCTCCTTCAGAAATGAAAACACCCTACAAGATTAGTACCTTGTAGGGTGGAGGGTGACCATCTCATTACGCCAACCGGCGATGGTTGGCGTTCGTGGTGCAGATCCTTGTCATTAAAGTCGCATATGAAGCGCAAGCATTCATGCGATGCAGCGAGTCGGTTCGGTGCGGCGTGTGTCTATCTGGTTAATTGTCAGCGTCAGTGGTTGTTGACAATTTCGGGGTCATAGGTGAACCTGACTTTGGGGTTCTGGCTGTTTCTGATAAACAGCGTCACCGATATCTGCGTCCCAGGGAGGTCGTCGTCCAGATCCTCAAGCTGGTAGCCAGCCCCATTGTCAATGGATCTCCCGGTCAGCTGACTGCCGGTGCCTGGCGTATTGTCCATGTAGCCGGCGAAGTAGTACCCGGCCGCTATCGATTCTTTATCCAGCTCATAGCGGATTTGGGTCTCTCCATCCAACACAATTTTCTCGGGCTTCACACTCGGAGGTTCGCTGGCATTCAAATTCATCAGCACTGTGCGAGTACGGTTTGAAGCTGTCGTTTGTGAGCTCATCATGTTCCTAGCTATTTGTGGGTTGAAAGATAAAGGAGATAGCCGCGCTCGCGGTAGCCGATTTGCAGCAGTCGCGCTTTGGCCGCGTTGAATATAGCATTGTTATCGAAGCAAGCGTGGATGCGTACCAATGGGTCGAGCAGGCGATAGTCGCTGCTTTGCGGCGCATCCTTGGCAATCAGTTCGCGTGCCTGCTGGCATGCATCATCGGCGGCTGCCTTGTTGTTTGCTTTTGCCTCAATGTCGGCGAGAACCAGCCATCCATTTGCCAGAGCCAGGCGGTTGACGAGATTCGACGGATTGCGCATCAGCGTCTCCGTCAAGCGGCTCTGCGACTGCGCAAGGTGCAGCCTGGCTTCCTGGTTGCGGCCAAGATCGAGCAATGCAAGGGCTATATGCTGCTGGACCTGTCCTTCCAGTCGCGACCAAACAATGTTGTGCGAATCATGCTGCACCAGGGAGTGCGCCGTCTTGGCAATTTCCTGAAGCTGTGGCAGGACATCGGGCGTGCCTGTCTGGCGCGCGGCGATGCGCAAGCCTTCCAGTTTTATAAGGGCAGAATTTCTTTGCCAGCCAAGGTTGGACGGCTCTTGCTGAAGAGCTGCATGATATAGATTTTGTGCGGCCTGATACTTGTCGAGCGCCACTTGATCCTGTCCTAAGGCAAGCTCCAGGCGGGCTTGTCCTTGCAGCGCCAATGCCAAACGATTGCTCCACAGCGCATCCGTGGGCGCGGCCTCATGCACGCGTTTGACAATCTCCAGTTCGCGTTGATACAGCTTCATGGCAGCATCAAGCTCGCCCAGAGTTTCTTTGGTTGATCCCAGCCAGGACAGGCTGTTGGCCAAATCAGCCGCCAAGGTGCGGTCTTGCGGTTTCTTCGCGGTGGCTTTCGTTTTCAGATCAATCGACAGCAGAAATTCGCTGACGGCGCTGCGCGCATCTCCACGCTCCAATGCCAGCGAGCCCAAGCTACTGTGCGCATACGATTGTTCAACCCACCAATCGACGTTGTCCGGCTCTAACGCATGCAAGCGGTCGCTGTAGTCTTGATACTGCTTGAAATACCGTTCGGCCTGGTCGCGGTCGCCCTGTTCCATGCATATCCTGCCGAGCCAGAACGAATTGGCGCCAAGGCTCTTCAACACCTCACGCTCATTCGGCGCGATCGAATTTTGGCGCAGCAGTGTGGCGTGGGCGGCCAGCAGCGCCTCGCTGGCAGCTTTCGGGTTGCCGCGCTCGACATTCACCTCGCCGATAAGCTGCAGCGCTTTGGCGCGTTGGGTCAGCGAAGTCGGGTTTAATGATTCGGCATTCGAGCCGGACAGATATTGCAAGGCTTTCGCGCTGACGGTATCGAGCAAATCGAGTTTGCCGATTGGTCTTAGCTTGTCGACAAAATCCCCCAGCATGAAACCCATCAAGCCCTCGGCCTCGGCACGCCGCTGCTGGGCGATCTGTTTGGCGCCGATTGCGCTTATACCCAGTCCGGCCGCAAGCAGCGAAAGACTGACGATTGTCGCCATCACGCCGATGCGTATGCGTTCGCGCAGTCTGGTTTTCTTGATAGAGGCGTGAATCAGCGCAATTTCATCCGTCGATAGCGAAAACGCCGTTATTTTCAGCAAGCCGCGTGCTTCATCAAGCTGCCTGCCTGGCGGCAGCAATAGATCGCCGGTTCTCCCTTCGTTCACCCATCTGGTGGTTAGCAAGGCCGTTCGGCCGCGCACCCGTAAGGCATTGCGATGCGTTTCGATCCATGCCATAACCCTTGGCCAGCGCCGTAATAAAGCCTCGTGCGCTACGCCGAATCCCGGTTCGTCGCCAACCAGCTCGCTGACGAACAACCTGGCTTCCACCAGCACCTTGACCAATTCATGTTCTGCCTCGGACTGCAAGGTCGACCAGGGCGCGCGCCGGCTGGTGACGACTTCCTCGTTCTCCGACAAGGTGACCAGCAAAGACAGTACCCGAGGCAAGGATGCGCGTTGTTCCTCGCTCAATGCGTTGACCACTTCCTCTGCTCGCTGACCGATGGCGCCTTCGACGCCGCCGAGGTGATGCAAGGCGTCGAAACTCAATTCGCCGTCGACGCTGCGCAAACGGTACAGTTCTTGCAGTGTGTATTGCAGCAGCGGCAACGCGTCGGGGCTGGCCGCTGCGCTGGCGCACAAGATGTCGTCGAGCCTGGTTTGCGATTGGACATCGACGCCGAAGGACAGATTGGCAGCGATCACCGGCATGCGGATGATCTGCGCGATCTCAGCTGGAGACGGCGGGCTCAGATCGAAATGCCCTCCCAGCGGTTTCCCCTCCATCAATAGCGGATACTCAGCGAGACGAGGATAAAAATCGTTGCGGCAAGCGATCACAATGACGACATGGCTGCTGCGGGCTAAGGCGTCGAGTGTTCTTAGGAAAGAGTGACGCTCTTGCTCTGAAACATGCGGCAATGCAAATAGCGCTTCAAAGCGGTCGATAAATAAGGCCAAGCGAAGCAGGTTGCACTCTGCGTGATCGTGCGCCAGCGCATGCTGCAGTTCAAGCGTGACCGCAGCCAAGTCCTGCTCCAGGCGCAAGCCGAGGGAGCTGCCGCTTGCGCCAGGAAATACGTCAGTCCCGTTTACCTGCCAATCAAGCAAGACGCTGCCAAGTGCCGTGAACAATGGATGGTTGCCCATTTCGGCCAAATCGAAAGTGATCGCGGACAGCACCAGCACGCCGCCACCGTCGGGCTTTTGCGGCTGCATCAGACTTGGTAAAAGACCGGCGCGAACCAACGAGGTTTTCCCGGATCCGCTGGGGCCTAGCACCAGTGTCAAGGCGCGCCCTGTTTTGATTCGGGCCGAAACTGTCTGCAATAATTTGAAAACGGCGTCGCTACGGCCAAAAAACAGTGATGCATGTTCTTCAACAAACGGCAGCAGACCGCGGAACGGCGATTGGTTCAGCCAGCTGCCTGCAATTGGCTGAGCTGGCTGACTGCTTGCATAAGTCACATCGGCGACAGTCCTATACCCCCGTTTGCGAATCGTTTCTATATATATAGGGGTCTTGGCATTGTCGCCCAGCACGCTGCGCAACTGCGTTATCGTCTTATGCACAGGATTGTCGCCATACAGGGTGCTGCCCCAGCATTGCTGCAATAGCTCTTCGGCACTCACCACAGTACCTGCGCGGCTGCATAGCGCCAGCAAGACGTCCATGGCGCGCGGCTCCATCTGCCGTCTTGTTGTTCCGTTGCCTATCGAATTTGTCGCCGGACTTATTTCCCAATCTGCAAAGCGAAAAACGGCATGTTTCATGTCGGCGGCTACCTGTCGTCGGTGTGTTCTTGAACGCGCTGAAGGCGGCGGAGTCGACAAATCCATTTAAAAACAAATACTTATAAACCGGAAGGTATTCAGAAGGTTAATTTGTCTAATCCCGCCTAGAGTTTATCTCAGGAAACAGGATTTTGCTAAACGTCAACTCTGGTTCTGCGTCGGTCATTGCTTGCTGGTGACTTTTTATCAAGTAAAACTCATTAACTTGCCCGCAATGGATACTGCCGACCTGATGGAACCAATCGTTGCCCCTTTAACAAGGGATATGCTGGATTGCGTGCCTGATATTTCCGCGCCGGACGTCAAGGCGGCGCTCGCCCAGATACTGGCAAGCGGCGCCTTCTCCAAAGCCCAGCGCATGAGCCGCCTGCTTCAATTCCTGATCGAGAAACGGGTCGCCGGTGCGGTCCGGGATACCAATGAATACACCATCGGGATCGAAGTATTTGATCGCGATCCAGCGGCGTACAACACTAGCGAAGACCCTATTGTGCGGGTCCAGATCGGCCGCTTGCGCAAAAAGCTCTGCGGCTATTACACGGCATCGGGTAACGCTGCCGACTTGATTTTTTCAATTCCTGTAGGGAGTTATATGCCAGAGATACGCAGGGCGGGGACGGCCGACAGTAGTTTCAAGCACAGCCACATGCTGGCCATCCTGCCGCTCAGGTGCATAACGACCGATGCGCCATCTGTCTCTTTCGCCGAAGGTTTGAGCGAAGAACTCAGCTTTCAATTGTTCAAAGAATTCGGCAATAAAATTGTGTCGTATACCTTCGCCATGGCGGAGCGCGCCAATGCAAGCGACGTCTCAAGAAAAATTGAAAAAAACGGCGTGAGTCATTTGCTGGAAGGCAGTATTCGCGTCGAAGGGGAATTTATCCGGCTGTCTTTCCGCCTGGTGGATGCTGCGGCCGGTTGTATTGCATGGTCAGAGCAATTCGACCGCCATGCGTCTTTGGCGATCTCGCTGCAGGAAGAACTCGCCTTTTCCATTTGCGAGGCGTTGAAACATTATTTTTCCCACGGTTGACGGCGTGTATCGCAAGCCTCGCCGCTACCGCTTCGGTAGCGTTACCTAAAGATACTTATTTCTCCTATGGCGTGGCCGTACCTTTGCGCTTTGTGAGGCACTAGGAAAGTGCTGATCAATTGATGTTTTTTCGAAGTGGGAGGTTGCACGGCGAGCGAATGGCATCCTCGCTCGAATGAAGCTGCCACGCATGAGAAAACGGGTTTTTTTGGAACCAACTGGTCTTGGTTTTTCGCCTATCGTTCTACTGCATTAAAAACGGCGAAATTTCCTCGCTCCTCAACTCTGATTGGAAATCGCATGAACGTGTCTCCTTACATACGCCTGCCCCAAGACCAATATGCCCACCCTGGCGCCCCCGCTGAATGGTGGTGGCATATTGGCAGCCTCAATTGCGGTTCACGGCAGTTCGGGTTTGAGATAAGTGCCGCGGGTTTTCTGCAAAGCGCTGAAACACCATCGTTCCTGATGGCCAATATCATGCTGACCGACGTCGCTGCGGTCACCCACTATCAGCAAATCACAGCCTTTCCTTCCACGCCGGACTGGGCGCAAGCCGACCCCGAGCAGCCGTGGTCAGTCAACGTCGGAGCGAGCGGCATTCCTGGCGCGATCGCGATGCATGCAGATCCAGCTAATCCACTTATGATGAACGTCCAGGGCAGTTTCGTGGATGCCGTCACCGGTGTTGGAATTACGTTGAATCTGAATTTTGAACAGGGCCGAGGACCGCTTTTGGTATGGGCCACTGGCCGTTCACCTGAACCGGTTGACCCTAGCGGAAAAACGCCGCTGGAGAGGTATAACTACTATTATTCGTTGACTGATCTGAACGTCACCGGGACTGTAACCATAGGCAGTGAATTATTTGAGGTAACCGGCCTCACCTGGATGGACCACGAATACGGCGCATGGCCTCAGTCTACCAAATGGGCGCTGCAGGACTGTCAATTGAATAACGGCATACGTCTTTCGAATTTTACAGAACCAAATATAAAATTGGTCGAAAATGTGCCGGTTCCATCGCATGTAACCGTGCTTTGGCCGGATGGAATGTCCACATTCGAGTCCAGTACAGCCACGCCGCTCGCCCCATCCTGGACAAGTCCAAGCGGTACCGTCTATTTTCCAAAAATGCTCGTTGAAATCCCGGCGCTGAACGCATCATTTACGGTGACGAGTTTGATCCCCGGCCAGGAATTCTGGAATCCTCAAATCGCCAGATCCCAAGTCTATGAAGGCGTAGCTCTTGCTGAAGGTGTTTTTGACGGTGAGCCGGTATCAGGACAAGCCTGGAATGAGCAACATTTGGCTTGAGATATTTCAATTCTGGCCGAGACGTGTCGGTTATCGATCTCGGCTATTAAATTTCGCTTGGCCGCTATGACCTGCGGTACAACATTCCCCCGTTGACTTGAACCACCAGCTTATCGGCGTCATTCAGCATCTTGTCTAGCACCGCCATCGAGTTACGCAGATCCTGACCAATTTGCTCGAGCGGCGCCTTGTCGATCTTGTTAACGATGTTGTCTAGCTTGGCCTGAAGCGTGCCAAGAGTGCCAAGCGTTGTGACGGCATGGATGGATGTTACGGTAACACCGGGGCTTGTGTTACCTGAAGATACTGATATCGCCGCGGCGCCGCAGCTACATTGGTGATGTGGCGACCCCGATGCCGGACTCGGGATCCCACGACAGGTCCGCCAATGCCGTTCCGCGCGCTCCTGAGCAAATGAAGTTTTCAGCGCAAGCTAGCAGTCATTTCACTTAACAATTGCGCGTCAAGCGTGATTCAATTTAGGAAAAATATCATGATCAATATCACTACAACTATCCCTCAATCGGAATTCGCCGTGGATGCGTCCGCAGTCGCCGCAATCAATTTTTGCGGTCTGTGGGCAGCTGCGCGGCCAGCGCTTGTAGCACTCGTTGGCGTAGTTACCAGCCCGCTCGTGAAATTTGCGGTCAACACCGTTTTG
>NZ_JAGQEG010000239.1 GCF_018305005.1 Collimonas silvisoli | reverse complement strand
CCACCACTGGCGTACTCGCCGCCAACGTACCGTCGCCGATGGCATCGCCATACTTGCTGGCCCGGCCCATGAAGCTGGTGCTGGGATTGCCGCTGGCGCTTTGCTGATAGGCGCTCTTGAAGGCCGCCAACGGGTTCAGCGTCACGCCCACCGATAGGCCGCTGGAACTCGATTGTTGTGCGCCGTGTTCCACGCTGGTGTTTTGTGCGGCGCTCAGATCGACGCTTTTGCCGATCAGCGTCAGATTGTTACCTGCGCTGATGTCTGAGGCCACTACGCTCAATTGCTGCCCGGCCTGAATCCGCGTGTTGCCGTTGATTGAGGCAATGCTGGAACCCTGCTGGGTCACCGTCTCTTCGCTGTTCTGGCTGTTGGCGCTGGCTTTGCCATAGCCGATACTGGCGACCCCGGCAGAGAAACTTGCCGTGAAGCCGGATTTCTTCTGCTCATGGGTCGAGTTCGTCTGGCTGGTATCTTGCACCGAGACAATCGCCACCTTGCCGTCGGTGGCCGTCAGCGACACATCGTTTAAGCCGATGA
>NZ_JAGQEG010000238.1 GCF_018305005.1 Collimonas silvisoli | reverse complement strand
CAAAAAATTCAAAAAATGGAAACAAAATAACAAAAAATAAAATTATCATTGCCCTATGTTTTGTATCTTTTATTGCAATACAAATTGCTATAAAAATAGTAGCAAACCAACAAAGAAACAAATAAAAGGAAGTTTTCAAAGTTGATGAAATTGGACCAGTCAGAAAATCAATCTCAATCCATGAATTTTGTCTTAAATATCCTGAAGCAATAATGAGAAGTAATTGAAAAATTTCCAAGGTCAGAAAATATTTTTTCATTTATGATCTAACTTAGAATTCAATGGAATTAGATATTGATCTTCCGTTATCCATCCCTTTTTATTTTTACAAGATATTTCCAAGTACCGATCAACTTTTCCGTAGGCGAAATCACCTCTTAAGCATTCCTCATTTTTTTTTATAATAAAAGATTTTTCTCCATTTACATTTGAATATGCTTGTATATCTTGGCTAGCGATCCATATATCATTACTCATTTTTTTACACCCATTAATTAATGTGAGTGCAGCTATGATTGCAAAAAAGAATCGTAGTTTCATTTGCTTTTTG
>NZ_JAGQEG010000237.1 GCF_018305005.1 Collimonas silvisoli | reverse complement strand
GCGGCAGCAACGGTTATGCGGTGAGCGACACGGTGCCGGGGGTGATTTCCAGTTACGCCAATCGCTGCGGCGTTGCCGCCAACTGGTGCCTGGCTGCGGCCGGCGATTTCATCTCCAGCGTCAGCGGTACACGGGTCTTCGGCACTTCCTTCGCCGCGCCGGCGGTGACCGGCGCGGCAGCCATGGTGCAGCAAGCCTATCCCTGGATGAATGCCGACCTGATCCGCCAGACCATTCTTTCCACCGCCACCGACATGCACGATACCGCCACCTATGGCTGGGGGCTGCTCAACGCCAGCAAGGCGGTCAACGGCCCGGCGCTGTTCGATCAACGGCTGGCGCTGGGGCCGAACGTCAATATCCAGTTCGATAACGCCTCCTCGGTGTTCAAGAACGATATCGGCGGCGACGCCGGCTTGAACAAGAGCGGCAGCGGCCAGTTGACGCTGGCCGGCAACAATACCTACCAGGGCGCCAGCAATATCCTGGGCGGCAGCTTGAATATCACCGGCGCGGTGGCTTCCAGCGTGAATGTCGGCGCGCTCGGCCGGCTGGGCGGCGACGGCGGCCGCATCCACGGCAATG
>NZ_JAGQEG010000236.1 GCF_018305005.1 Collimonas silvisoli | reverse complement strand
CGCATTAATCCAGATGCGCATATCGCCGCAGGCGCGTCGCAAATGTCCTGAACTGCCCGAGTTCTGGCAGGCACGAGCCATTACCGTAGTCGATCCATCAGCGCGCAAACAGATTCTGCTTACATCACTGTTCGATCGCAAACGTTACAAAGCCGTCGACATTACTGCGTGCTATGAACGACGTTGGCAAATTGAAACGAGCTATCGGGAATTGAAGCAGACTATGCTGGGCAAGACTCTTACGCTGCGCAGCAAAACGGTAGAAGGCGTCTACCAGGAAATATGGGGAACACTGACCGCGTACAACTTAATCAGACTGGAAATGGCAAAAACGGCGCTCGCCGTGAAATGTGAACCGACTGAAATTAGCTTCGTGCGTGCCTTTCACGTCATCCAGTACGAACTGCACTGGGCCGCAGTAACTCGCTCATATGGCAAGTTGCCGGCTCTGTTGCAACGCTTGCGGCAACGATTAGTCGCCCTGCTGAACGAAGACCGACCCGGTCGACATTACGACCGGGTCGTCAAAGCGCTACCTCAACGTTACTCCGTCCGGGTCCTGAAAAGAGACCTTAACTGAACGGCATTAG
>NZ_JAGQEG010000235.1 GCF_018305005.1 Collimonas silvisoli | reverse complement strand
CCGCTGGCGACCATCTGGTCGGCCGCCTGCAGGCCGGTCTCCAGATTCGCCGCCGCATGGGTGCGGGTCGGATCGCTGCCGAAAGCGGCTGCGGCCATGCTGATGACATCGTTGCGGCTGATCTGCAGATTGACTTGTTGCGCCTGATACGACAACGCCGCCACAATGAACACGCCGGGCGCAAAACTGACGCCGTTGGCTTCAAAGCTGATATCGCTGAACTGGCCGCTGACGCCGCCGGCGGCGGTGAGCACCTTGCCTGTCACACCGACTTGCTGCGTCACATAACCGGAAGGATCCTGGCTGCTGCCGGGCGTGGTGGCGACCAGGTGCGAGTTGCCGAGTTGCGCCGTGCCGCCCACCGTCAGAGTGCTGTTGAGCTGGTTGGCCAGGACCGCGCCCGGCACGGCGACATAATTGCCGTCGATCGTCAGGCCGGCGCCGCTGTTGTTGACCCGGCCGTTGTTGTTGACATTGCCGTGGATGCGGCCGCCGTCGCCGCCCAGCCGGCCGAGCGCGCCGACATTCACGCTGGAAGCCACCGCGCCGGTGATATTCAAGCTGCCGCCCAGGATATTGCTGGCGCCCTGGTAGGTATT
>NZ_JAGQEG010000234.1 GCF_018305005.1 Collimonas silvisoli | reverse complement strand
TTGCCGTAGCGTCCGCGCAGGGCCATCTTGAGCGCCCGGCTGACTTCCTCGGTTTGCAAGCTGCCGTGTACGTGGTAGCCAACAATCTTGCGTGAGTAGGCATCCGTCACCAAGCTCAGATACACGAACTTACCCCGTGTCGGCAGGTAGGTGATATCGGCAACCCAGACCTGTTCCGGCCCCGTAGGGACGACCTGGGCAGGCCCCGCCTTGAGTAAATTGGGATGACGCCGGAAGCGGTGATGGCTGTTGGTGGTCTTGTGATACGCCCGTTGTGGCTGCACCAGCAGCCGCGCCTGCCTCAGAATGTCGAACAACTGGTCTCGCCCGACCTTCATGTGCGCTCGGGCGAAGCTGGTGCCTAATAAGCTGTGCAGTTTGCGTGTACCAATACGCGGCTGACGAAGCCGAATCGGCTGCACCAGTGCCACTACCGCACGGGCCTGATGGTCGAGATCCCGTTCTCGCTGGCAACGTTTGTAATAGGCCTGGCGGCTGATACCCATGTGGCGGCAAGCCCGCTCTATGCTCAGTCCTTCGACTTGACCACTAGAGATAGCTTGCCTGAAGACTTTTTTACGGTCACCCCGTGTTCATCGCGCATGATGTT
>NZ_JAGQEG010000233.1 GCF_018305005.1 Collimonas silvisoli | reverse complement strand
GCCTCGACATTCAATCCCGAAGCCGCCCCGGCAGCACCGCCTATCGCCGCGCCCAGCGCCGTTGCTGCGATCTGCGCCAATCCCTGCTTCAGGTCTTTCGGCAGATCCATCTTGTTGATTTCATCGCCGATGACGGTCATCGCCGTGGCTGACGTAAATGCCCCGGCTGCGCCTCCTAGTCCGCCTGCAAGTGCGCCTGTTGCCGTGTGTAACGCGACACGATAAGCGCCACCTTCGGCCCATTTTGCGGCTTCTGCGTCATCGCCGTTTTTGATAGCTTCCTTCTGCTTTGCGTCGGCATAATCACCAATGTTCTTGGCCGCCAACTGCCCAAACGTCGAAGTAATCTGCACCTGCGCAGAAACATCATCCTTGAGCTTCTGGCCATCCCAATCCTTGGTCAGCGCCCCGCTGCTGTCCTTGGCCGTGCTGACATCGCGATTGATGCTGGCGACGGTTTGAGTAGCCGTAGTCCCGGTTTTGGCTTGTTGCGCCGCGTCGTCGGTAATCGTGACGACGCCGCCGCTGATGCCGCTGCGGGTGCTGCTGCTACTGCTGCCGCTGGCGCTGCCTATCCCTGCCGAGGTGCCGGTGCTGCCGGTCTGGAAGGTTTGCAGTTTTTGTCCGCCTACGGTTGCGGGAGCGTTGCTGCTGCCGTCCGCCGCCTTGCTATCGCCCTTGTCGCCGCC
>NZ_JAGQEG010000232.1 GCF_018305005.1 Collimonas silvisoli | reverse complement strand
CAACGCACAAATTTCCCAACGTCAATACAATCTTACGGCGATTGACATTCATTTCATCCAGCACCACCAAAACACCGCACAAAGTGCGTCATTTTGCGTTAACGCGTTGCAGCAGATTTCCCCGCGAACCCCGCGTGGCCTGGAGACTTGGCGTTTTTGCGAACTGCGTTAAAAGTAGTGCACTTAACTTCCACTGCGGGCGCGGGGAGACTGCGCTCTAAAGGCCGTGTCCAGCTATGATTTCACATGCAAACGTCTGGTGACAGGCGCAAAAAAAGCCGCGTGAAGCGGCTCAGATCGATGTAGGCGCTGCCGTTACAACACGGCAGCGGGGGCAGGTATCCGTTACCGGAGAACTGGCAACCGTGCTTGGCCGAATTGTCGTGCGCAAGGCGCAGCATAAGATTGAAAACGATCAATTGTTGATGAATGGTGACGGCAAGGTATTCACTCTGCCCGCTTTGCGTAGTCACTTCGACCGGGCGAAAATCGCAGCAGCCAAGGAATCGCCCGAGCTGGCCGCAGATATAAAAGCCTTCCGGTTTTACGACCTTCGCGCAAAAGCCGCTGATGACACATTTATGCTGGCGAAGGACAACATCGTGTCCTGTTCCATAAATCGCTGTAATTCAGCGTAGTCAACATACGGCGGCTACCTGCCATACCCGGCATCAATCACCAGTTCGTTGCCGCTGACAAAGCGGCTGGCGTCCGAAACCAGATACAAGATCGCCGCCGCGACATCGGTGGCCGAACCGCTGCGGCCCAA
>NZ_JAGQEG010000231.1 GCF_018305005.1 Collimonas silvisoli | reverse complement strand
CAAACGTCGACTGTCAGCAAAGGCTTGGCGTCGGTGGTCAGTGGCGTGGCGGCGTTGGAAGTCGATACCAGGCCGAGCGAACCGTCAGCATTCTTTACCAGCCAGGCCCAGCCGGAACCGAAAGTGCCGATTGCGGTCTTGGTCAGCTCTTCCTTGAATTTGTCGAACGAACCCCACTTGGCGTTGATCGCATCTGCCAATGCGCCGGTTGGTGCGCCGCCACCTTGCGGCGACAGGCTGTGCCAGTAGAAAGTGTGGTTCCAGACTTGCGCTGCATTGTTGAAAACGCCGCCGGAAGATTTCTTGACGATGTCTTCCAGTGATGCGTTTTCGAATTCTGTGCCTGGGATCAGGTTGTTCAGGTTGGTCACATAGGTCTGGTGATGCTTGCCATAGTGAAATTCCAGAGTTTCCTTGGAGATGTGTGGAGCCAATGCGTCCAGGTCGTATGGTAGGGGCGGGAGTGTGTGTGCCATGTTGTGTCCTTACTATAGTTTTATTGGAAATACAAAGAAGCTGTGTATACATCTCATGAACATACATCTCATGAACAGTTTCCAGGGAAGAGCTATTGTAAAGCGCTTAGCTGATCCATGCAGCAAGCTTACGAATTCTTCTCGCTTTAACTAGGGCCTGTTGACATATGATTTGGGAGTGCGAACGCGCGGCAGGTGTTGCGTGCCTAGGCGCGACGACGCGACGTAGCGGTGCTACGGCAAGGAGTCGCAACAACGGCATGCGACGCCTGCAGCCGTTCCCGGAGGGTTCCAACCAAAACGTGCGCTG
>NZ_JAGQEG010000230.1 GCF_018305005.1 Collimonas silvisoli | reverse complement strand
ATTTCTCGGCACAAAAACAAGGATACGTCTGCAAGGCGCATGGCTGACGGCAGCAGGGTTCTTGCCGCGAACGCACGTTCGAGTCAGAGTCATGACCGGGTGCTTGGTCATTACTCTTGAGTAGAGAAGACAGACCCATCACCGCTCTTCAACCCCGCACACTGGGTGGGATCAAAGAGCGGTCTTCTTATTTTTGAATAGACAGCTACTTTTATTTGCACAATCAAACGCAGCGGCACCACAGGCAGCGGTAGGCGTCGGCAACGGTTGATTACTATATGACGGCACAACGTAAGTACCACCTATGTAATCAAACTCGGTACTCGACCATTGGTTGTTTCGCTCACAATTAAAGCACGTATTGCCGCATCCCCTGGCGCGATTTGTTGCAAATAAAGCGGTTGATCGCTTGTTGTCGTACCTACCTGAGTCCAGGTACCGTCGGTACCTGGCGTACCATAACGCACCTCGGGGCTACCTGTTTCGGTGACGCCATTTTGCGTCATTTCCATACCGCGCATTTGTCTCTGAATTTGGGCCGATGAAAATAAAGGGGTCGGAGTCGAATATTCCAATACAAATATTCGACTCGTATATTGAGCATGCCGCATCGACATCGGATAATCAGGATGTAGAGGCGGTCGGGCAGAGTGATGCCGATTAGACTGAGTGCAGTTGAGCACGTGGGTCAGATAGGTGCCTTTGCCTGTTTCATTTTATAAGTCCGAACGGTATCTTGGGTCATCGCCTGACGCGTAAGCCCGCATACGAGAAAGGTCAAAAATGGAAACGGTGTGTGCA
>NZ_JAGQEG010000022.1 GCF_018305005.1 Collimonas silvisoli | reverse complement strand
GAAGCAGCAGGAATCTGGGCAACTGCCAGCGGCGCGGAGAGCGTCGCAGCGGAGATCATCAGGGCGGCGGCCAGGGCGGATAAGCGATTACGAGTGATAAACATGCTGATACTCCAAATTTGAGAAAGTAGATTGCCGCAATCGCGACGTGGTGAAGGGTTCGCGCTGGGCTTGCTTATTCGAGCTTCCAGACGTACTGCATCTTGGTCGAGGATTGCACCGCTTTGCCGTCGGCCATGGCCGGGGTGAAATGACACAAGCTCCAGGCTTTCACTGTGGCGCGGTCCAGGTCTCTGAAACCGCTGCTCTTTTCGACGGCGGAATCGACCACGTTGCCGTCGGCGCCGATCGTCAGCTTGACTGTCACAACGCCCTCTTCTTCATTGAGCAATGAAGATCTCGGGTACTCCGGTTTCTCGCAATTTCCCGCTACCTTCGCGCTGGTATGCGCTGGCGGGCCGGATGCAGCGGCAGAAGGCGGCGCCACAGAAGTAGGCAAATCATTGGTCGGCGGTTTGACATTGGTGACGGCTGCAATCACGTCCTCTTGCGGCGGCGGCGTTACTTTTACCTCTGGCGGAGGTACGAACGGTGGTGGCGGCGCAACCGATTTCGGCGGCGGCGGGATCACCTGCTTCGGTGGCGGCGGTGGGGGTGGCGGCGGCTTGAACTCTTCGATGATCTTGGTTTCAACCGGTTGCTGAATCACTTCCACAACCTTGCGCGCCAAGCCGGTAAGCAGCGCATAAACGATAAAGACATGCAGAACAACCACCACGCCGATACCAACTAAATTCCTGGGAGGGCTTCTCCCGTCCTGCGCGAAATCCATACTTCTTCCTCAGATACTGCATTTTTCAGTAAAAATAAAACCAACCAATCAGCGACAGTTATGTCTTGATATCTGGACTAATAGTGCTTTAGCCGGACGTTTGATCAGGAGTGTTGCTACAAGGCCGCCCTGCCCACTTCCGGATCATCGGTAAAGAATCCATCCACACCGGCTTCAATATAACGGCGGATTTCTGCGATCGATCCCTGCACGTTGCGAGCATTCTCGCCATTGCCGTCCCGGAAATCAGCTGCGATAAAGCGGTTCTCAGGACGGAAGGTCCAGACGTGCACCAGCAAGCCGGCGCGATGTGCATCGCTGACCAGGGAAGTCGGCGCGTCCAGCCGGCCATCCGATGGCCTTTGCATACGAGGCCAGGGTATGCTCGGGCCGCAAAGCGCAAGCACCCCGGTGCCCAAACACTTCCACCTTGCTGGCCGTTGCAACCGTGGCCGCCGACACAAAGCGCGTTTTCCCGAGGCAGACCGCGACGGTGCCGGTCATCGCGGCTTTGATGATATTTCTGCGCTTGCTGTCCATGCTATCTTTTGCCTTTATCAGAAGTCTGCGTCAAAAGTCAGGAAGAACTGACATGAGAAGCGGGTGGATATTACTGATAATTTGTGACCGCAAAATGACGATAGTTCTTTTGTAAAACAATCGTCACGCGAAAAGATCGCTCAAGCGCTCGGCATTGTCTCCAAGCAGCTTGATTTTTTGATTACCGAACAACAGGCTAGGCACCGATTTACGCAAAACAGCAAGAGCACACTAAACCGGATCGGCAGCGGCGGCGGGAAATACCGGCTCACCCAGATTCAGCATCAGCCGATTGGCCCAGGCAAAGATGGCTACCGAGTGGATCAGGTCGAGAATCTCCAGCTCGCTCAAACCGGCTTCCTGCAATCCCCGGATGCTGGCGGCGTCGATTTCACCGGGGGCGTCTGTGAGTGCGGCGGAAAATGTCGAAATCGCTTGCTCGCGGGTGTTGATACCGGCCTGATACGGATCGTCGAATACTTGCTGCACGGTGTCGTTACGCTTGGCGAGTTGCTCGAAGCGCTGCGCATGCACCGAGGCGCAATAGACGCAGCCGTTGATGCGCGACACCACCATCGCTCCCAGCTCCCGCTCCGCGCGCGACATGCCGCCCGGTGCGTACATGATGGCGTTGAAAGCGGCGGAACGCTGGCGCAGGATGTCCGGCTGATGGCCGAGGAATAGATAATAGTCCGACACCTTGGCCTTTGGATGGCTTTCGTCCAGCACCTTGATCTGCTCTTCCGTGGCGTTCTCGATATCGATCACGTCCAGCCATGCTTTCCAGTCCAGCACTTCATTGGTGAATCCATGTGACTTGATGATATTGCTCATGCTTGCTCCTTGCCAGACGACTGTTTGACCAGCATCTCCATCGCTTTCAAGCCGGCGACGACGCGGACTTGATATGAGATGAAGGCAATCAGTTGCGACAGCGCCACTACTGCGGCGGTGCTGATGCCGGCGCCAGGCAAGGCGTGCAGGGCTTCTTTATCGCCCTCGACCGGCCGCTGCGTCAGGGCGCGGGTAAAAATCAGCATGGCGCGCAAGCGCCATGCTGGCAATTGTTCCGGCTGCCCTTCCGTGGCGGCCGCCAGTTGCTGCGCGTCTACCGAGAGCGCCTCCAGTTGCTGGCGATAGTGCGCCGCCAGATCGCCAGCGCCGCTGAGCCGGCAGGCATACAGCGCCACCAGCAGCCGCTCATCCAGGCCGATGCCGGCCAATGCCGGATCGAACAGCGTGCGATAGCTGCCTTGGGTCGCGATGACCACTTTTTCACGCTGATGGCGCAAGGCATGGGTACTGCCGCCAGACTGCAAACCGACCAGTTTATCGATGACATCGTCCTCGATGCCGACCATTTGAGCACTCATGAAATTTCCTTTTTAGATGGGTGTGCAGTCACAGCGTTTTGCAAGAAAGCCAGCGCCTGCTGCCACGAATGGCGATCGGCATGGGCGTTGGCGGCCGGCTGGCCGCCGCCGGTACTAATGCGCCCGGATACCGGATGGGCATAGCTGATCTGGGTGGTCGGCACATAGGGAAACAGAATCGCATGTCCCGCATCCTGGTAATTCTGCCATTCGACCGGATACGGATGCGAGACTTCCTGCAACTTGTCGCTGATCATTTTCGAATACAGGCTGGACGGCCAGGAACCGTCGTCGCTGGCCGACAGCAACAACACCGGCGCCTGAATTTTTTCCACCGGGATGCGCGCCCGCATCACTGCATCTTCATCTTCGAGGGCGGTTAGCATTGCCAATGCATGCCGATGCGGCGGCGGCCCCTGGTCAAACGGCAGCCAGCTCGCGCTGCGATTGTTTTGCCATTGATGCGGCAGCGCTTTGCCGTCCAGCAGCCAGGTCGGCCCTTCCCGCCCCACCGCCGGATCGGCGGCGTTCTGGCCGCTGTGGACCAATGCGCTCGGCACATAAGCCAGTACCGCCGACACTTGCTGCGGGAAGGTGGCGGCCAGCAGCAATACCAGCTCGCCGCCGCGTGACTGGCCGCTGATGGCGACGAAATCCTTCTGCGGCGTCAAGCTGCGCCGGATCCAGTCCAGGGCGTTTTGAAAATATTCCAGCGGCGTGTTGGAAATATAGTCCGACAAGCCGGGTGCCTTGAAATAAGCCAGCGCCAGAGCGGCGTAACCGTGCGAGGCATACAGCGCCGCCCTGGCCTCGTTGATGCCGCCGCCGGAACCGTTCAATATCATCACGGCTGGATGCGGACCAGCGCCGGGCGGCAGGAACAGCGTGCCAACCAGGCCCTGTTCGCGCACTTCCCTGCGGCTGACACCTGCGGCGCACAGGCGCTGCACCAGTTCGGCGCTGGCACAGACGCTGCCGTTGCCGGCCTTGGCTCGCAATACCGTAACGATCGGCTCCTGCACGCTGGCGTTGAACAGTTCGCGCCGTCCCTCCTGCTCCGGCGTCTGCGACCACAACAGCCCCATCGCCGAGACACCCTGATAGTCTCCTGCGACCGGCTCAGCCAGCGTCAGATCGACCTGGCCGCTGGCATCGGCAACAAAACGCGCACTGCTTTGCCAGTAGCTGCCGCAACGCAAAGTGCGGCAGTTGATCTCCACCAGTTCGCCGGGCATGGCGCCACGCACAACGATGCGGCGTGCTACGTCGATCAAGTCGGCGGCCGGGCTGACTTCGATTTCGAACGGAGCAGGCATCTTATTTCTTGCCGTCCTGCGTCACCATCATCGCTGTGGTGCGGTCGCTGCTGACGGGCGTGACTTTCAAGCCTTTTTTCGCCGCCCAGATATTCTGGTAGTGATATAGCGGGATCACGCCGGCGTCGTCGGAGACGATCTTGGCGGCATCGCGCAAGATCGCCTCGCGTTTTGCCACATCGAATTCGGCGGTGGAATCGGCCAGGGCCTTGTCTATCGCCGGATTGCTATAGTGGCCCCAGTTCGATGCGCCCAGTCCCTTTTTGGCGTCGGCCGTGGCCAGCACATTCACCAGCGCATAACTGGCTTCGCCGGTGCCGTTGCCCCATGCCAGCATGCTGACCGCAAATTCATTCTTGTTGGCGCGTGCCGCATAGGCGGCCCACGGCAGCACTTCAACCTTGGTCTTGACGCCGATGCGAGTCCAGAATTGCGCTATCGCCTGGGCCGTTTCCGGCGCTTGCGGATAGCGGTCGTTAGGTACATGGATGGTCAGCTTGAAGCCTTGCGGGAAGCCGGCGTCGGCCAGCAATTTCTTGGCTTGCGTCACGTCGTTGGGGATATTCTTGATGGCCGGATTGTAGCCAAAGGTATCAGCCGGCATCCACTGGTTGGCCTCGGTGGCGGCGCCTTGCAGAATGCGGTCGACCAGGGCCTTGCGGTTGATCGCCAGCGACAGCGCTTGGCGCACGCGCACATCGAGCAGCGGGTTCTTGTCCAGCAGCTTGCCGTTGTTGTCGGCAATGTAGGGATTAGAGCCTTGGTGGAAGCTAGGTTGCAGCAACAGCACGCGCAAACCGTTGTAAGGGAACACCTTGATATTCGGCGATTGCTTGAGTTTGGCCAGATCGGAGACCGAGACCTTGTCGATCACATCGACATCGCCGGACAACAAGGCCGCAGTGCGGGCGGCGGCGTTATTGATATAGCGGTAATTGACCTTTTCCCACAAAGGCTGGCTGCCCCAATAGTCCTTGCTGCGCTCCATCACCACCCGGTCGCCCGGCATGTAGGAGACGAATTTGTAGGGACCGGTGCCGACCACCGCCGCGCCGCTATTGTAATTCTCGGTGTTGGATTTTTCGCCGACATGCTTGCTGACGATGTGTACCGAAGCCAGGTTCAGCGGCAGATCCGGATTGGCGATATTGGTCTTGACGACCAAGGTCAGCGGATCCTTGGCGCTGACCGTTTCGACCGTGCGCAGGTAGCCGGCGAAAGTCGCCACGCTGCCCGGCACATTGCGGGCGCGCTGATAGGAGTAGATGACGTCGGCGGCGGTGAACGGCGTGCCGTCTTGCCACTTGACGTTGCTGCGCAATTTGAATTCCCAGGTCTTGGGATCGATATTCTTCCAGCTCAGGGCCAGGCCGGGCTGCAGCTTGTTGAAATTATTCTCGACCAGCAGATCCCAGAAATGCAGGTCGACCGAACGGTCGCCGGCATGATTATTGAGTTGCGGATCGAGCGACGACAAAGGATCGGCGAAAGCAATGTTCAGGGTCTGATTCGGGGTTTGCGCGCCGGCTGAAGCCGCACTTAACAGAGCGACAGCCAACAGGCTGGAAAACAGCGTTTTTTTCATAACATCATCCTCGGTTGCGGTTCATCGGAGCTTATCGGTTGCTGCTTATTTCTACTTTATTTCACATCGTTCAAATGACAGGCGCTGCGGTGCCCTGCTGCGATCTCTTTCAAGACTGGCGCTTGCTCCCGGCAACGCTGCATCGCATGCGGGCAGCGCGGGTGAAAGTGGCAGCCGGGTGGCGGATTCAGCGGGCTGGGAATCTCGCCCTTGATTGCGGTAAACAGTTTGTTGCGCGCCTGCAGTCTTGGCACTTCCGCCAGCAAGGCTTGGGTATAGGGATGATTGGGGCGAGCGAACAAGTCTTCCACGCTAGCGCTTTCGACAATCCGCCCCAGATACATGATGACCACCCGGTCCGAGACATGCTCGACCACCCCGAGGTCGTGGCTGATGAATAGATAGGTCAATCCCAGCTGCTCGCGCAGATCCATGAACAGATTCAGGATCTGCGCCTGGATCGAGACATCCAGCGCCGCCACCGCCTCGTCGCAGACCAGCATCTGCGGCTGCACCGCCAAGGCGCGGGCGATGCCGATGCGCTGGCGCTGGCCGCCGCTGAACTGGTGCGGGTAACGGTCGCGCAATTGCGGATCGAGACCGGCTTGCAGCAATTGCGCGCAGACATAGTCGTCCAATTCCGCCCTGCCGACCTTGGCGTGGATCAGCGCCGCTTCGCCGACGATCTGGTCGACCCGCAGGCGCGGATTCAGGCTGGCGTAGGGATTCTGGAAAATCATCTGGATCTTGAGCCGGGCCTCGTGTTCGCTGCGCGCACTCAAGCTGCTGCGATCGGCGCCGTCGACCAGCACTTGTCCGCTCGACAGAGGCAGCAGGCCGCTGACGATCCGTCCCAACGTCGATTTTCCGCAGCCGGATTCGCCCACCAGGCCGACTACCTCGCCCGGCATGACTTGCAGATCGACTTCATCCAGCGCACGGGTGACGGCGGCTGGCCGCATCCAGCCGCGCGCCTGCAGCAGATTTTCGAATGGGTGTGGCTTGCGCTCGCCGAAGCGTTTGCTGACGCGCCTGGTTTCCACCAAGGGTGTTTTGCTATCCAAATTGCGGCTCCGGTTGGGTCGGCAGCGCCGGATGAAAACAGCGCAGCAGATGGCCGCCGACCGGTTCGCTGATCTCCGGACGCTGCTGGCAGCGTTCGCTGACTCTTTCACAGCGGGCGGCGAAGGCGCAGCTGGCGGGCAGCTGCAGCAGGTTCGGCGTCATGCCTGGAATCTGGCGCAGGCGCTGGCCGCGCCGGTTGTTGCTGGGAAGGCTGCCGATCAAGCCTTGGGTATAAGGATGCAGAGGCCGATCCAGCACCTCCGACACCGCGCCCTGCTCGACAATGCGGCCGGAATACATGACCGCGATTTCATCGGCCAGGCTGGCTACCACCGACAGATCGTGGGTGATCCAGATCAGCGCAGTGCCGTGCAGGCGCGCCAGGTTTTGCATTTCAGAGAGTATCTGCGCCTGGATCGTCACGTCCAGCGCGGTAGTGGGTTCGTCGGCGATGATCAGGTCCGGCTTGTGCAGCATGGCAATCGCAATCGCCACCCGCTGGCGCATGCCGCCCGATAGCTGGTGCGGATAGGCTTGCAGCCGTTCCTCGGGGCTGGCGATGCCCATCATGCCCAGCGTCTCGCGCGCCAGTTCGCGCGCTTGCGTTTTGCTGATTTTTTGGCTGAGTTTGCTGTGCGCCAGCACAGCATCGACCATTTGCGCTTCGATCCGCAGCACCGGGTTGAGGGTCATCATCGGATCCTGGAAAATCATCGCGATGCGGTTGCCTTGCAGCTGGCGCAAGGCACGTTTATCCAGCGTCAGCAGATCGGCTCCCTGGAACAATATCTGGCCGCCGACAACCCGCCCCGGCGGGTCCAGCAGACCCAGTATCGAGAAACCGGTGACAGTCTTGCCCGATCCCGATTCGCCGACCAGACCGAGAATGCGGCCGCGCTCCAGCCGCAGCGAGACATCGTCGACCGCCGGCAATACGCCTTCGCGGGTGAAAAAATGGGTGCGCAAATTACGCACTTCCAGGGTTGGCGCCATGCTCATTTCTGCCACCTCGGATTCATCACGTCACGCAAGCGGTCGCCCACCAGGTTGATGGCGACGATCACGGTCAGCAAGGCAATGCCGGGATAAAAGCTGATCCAGTATTCGCCGGCCAGCATGTATTGGTAGCCGTTGGCGATCAACAGGCCCAGCGACGGTTCGGTAATCGGCACGCCCAGCCCAAGAAAGCTGAGCGTCACTTCCAGCATGATGGCGCGCGCGATCTGCAAGGTGCTGATCACGATCAGCGGCGGCAGGCAATTGGGCAGGATGTGATGCACCATGATGCGCCAGCCGGATATGTCCAGCCCGCGTGCGGCTTCGACATACTCCTTTTGCCGCTCGACCAGCGCCTGGCCGCGTGCGGTGCGGGCGTAATAGGCCCACTCCAGCAGCACCAGCGTCGCCATCACATTGACGATGCCCTTGCCCAGATACGCCAGGATCAGCATCGAGACCAGGATCGACGGGAAGGACAGCACCAGATCGGCCAGGCGCATCAGCAAGGCGTCGATCTTGCCGCCGCAATATGCTGCCAGCAAGCCGACCAAGCTGCCGATCACCCCGGCGATCAAGGCTGAGCCGACACCGATGCCAACGCTGATGCGCAAGCCGTAGAGGATGCCGGAATACAGATCGCGGCCCTGGCCGTCGGTGCCCAGCCAATAGTGAAACGTGCCGAGGCCGTTGATGGCGCCGGGCGGCAGGCGTGCATCGAGCACGTCGAGCTGCATCAGGTCGTAAGGGTTTTGCGGCGTCAGCCACGGCGCGGCCAAGGCGGCGATCATCAACGCCAGGGCCACGCCCAGCCCCACCATGGCGGATTTCGACGCCAGGAAATCGCGCAGCACGCGCCGCCACGGCGATTCGCGGCGCGGAACTGGCGTCGGCGTGATGGCCAAGGCATCCAATTTCATCGGGGTACTCATGCCTTGTACTCCACCCGCACGCGCGGATCGAGCAGCTTGTAGAGCACGTCGACAATCAGGTTGAGCGTCACGAACAGGCAGACGATGACCATCATGTAGGCCACGATGACCGGCCGGTCGAGAGCGTTGATGCTGTCCAGGATCAGCTTGCCGGCGCCGGGCCAGGCGAAGATGGTTTCGGTGACCACCGCGAAGGCAATGGTCGAGCCCAGTTCCAGCCCGAGTACGGTCACCAGCGGAATCATGGTATTGCGTAATACGTACATCAGCACCACCCGCAGCGGCGACAAGCCTTTGGCGCGGGCAAACTTGACGAAATCCATCGGCAGCACCTCACGCACATTGGCGCGGGTCAGGCGGATCACCAGCGAAATCTTGAACAGCGCCAGATTCAGCGCCGGCAAGATCAAATGGCGCAAGCCGTCGGCCGTCAGCCACGACCATTTGACGCCGAACCAGGTGACCGTTGCACCGCGTCCGCCGGAAGGCAGCCAGCCGAGCGAAACGCTGAAGGCCATGATCAGCATCAGGCCGATCCAGAAAGTCGGCAGGGAAAAGCCGAGAATGCTGCCGGTCATTACCAGCTTGGACATCGGATGATCGGGAAACAGGCCGGCCAGCAAACCGAGCGGGACGCCGATCAGCACCGCCATGATCAGCGCCGCGAAAGCCAGCTCCAGGGTGGCCGGCAGCCGCTGGAAAATCAGCATGATGGCCGGCTGGTTGTAGACGAAACTGTTGCCCAGATTGCCATGCAGCGCACCATTCAAAAAGCTCAGGTATTGACGCCATAGCGGCTGATCGAGCCCGAGCTGATGGATGATGCGCAGGCGGTCGACCTGGTCGACATCCTGGCCGATCAGGATATCGACCGGATTGCCGATCATGTGCAAGCCGAAAAACACGATCACGGTCATCAGCAGCACAACCATCAGCGCTTGCAGCAGGCTGCGCAAGATGGCCGAGCTCATCGCCGTTCCTCCGGCGTCGGTTCGGCTGCCAGCCATTCATCGCCCAGCAGCTCCGGTTCGTCGTAGCGCTGAATGTTCAGGTAGTGGCTGTCGATATTTTCGCGATACAGCAATGCCGCAATGCCTTGCGCCAACCTTTGCGCGCCGTCGCTGATGGCGGGAATATCGCCCGACAAGGTGCCGTGGCTGAGTGCGGCCGGATAGCAGAAGCAATGGACCCGTTCCAGGCCAGGCAAGCCGCCCGGTTGCTTTTGCTGGAATTCGAAGGCCGTTCCCAGATCGGGCGAATCGGCCAGTTCCTCATCTTCGTCGCCATTCGGCGGCGTATAGCGCTGGCGCCAGTTGCGGATATGCGGCGCGATGGCGGCGAATTCAGGACGCACGGTCCAGTCGATGCGGAAGCCGGTGGAAAAAATCAGGAAATCGAGATCGAATACGCCGCGTGCGGTAGTCACCCGCAGGCCTGGTTCGCTGACGGAAATATCGCCGATCGCCGCACCGAAGATGAAACGCGCATTGGCAAACCGGGCTACCCGCTGCACGCTGGCGCCCGGCGGCGGCGTCTGCTGCAGATTGATGTAATGGCGGATGCGCCACTTCCATTCATCCGGCAAATGCAGGTGGCCGTTGGTCAGGCCCGGATTGCCGGCGCCCTTGCCCTTGTTGATGCGCGGCAGATCCTGGCGCCGGATCAGCAGATCGACTCTGGCGGCGCCGGCCTCCAGCGCCGTGGCGGCGCTGTCCATGGCGGAAGCGCCGGCGCCGATCACGCCGACCCGCAAACCGGCCAGCGCGGTGTAATCCATAGCCTCGGCAGAATGCGCCCAGCGCTCAGGCGGCAAGTGCGCGGCTTGCGGCGGCAGGCAGGCGCCGCCCAGGCCGTCGCGCCCGGTGGCCAGCACCACGCGCCGCGCCAGGACGGTCGAGACGCCGGCCGGCGTGACCACGCGCAACTCCACCACGCCGTCGGCACGCGGCAAGATCGCCTCGATGCGATGCTGGTTGCGCACATCCAGCGCCAGCACCCGCCGGTACCAGCGCAGGTAGTCCATCCATTGCAGGCGCGGGATCTTGTCCAGCGCCTCCCATGCCTCCAGCCCGAACTGCGCCTCGTACCAGGCGCGGAAAGTCAGCGCGCCAAAACCCAGCGCCGGGCCGGTCAGTTTTTTGGGCGAGCGCAAGGTTTCCATGCGTGCGGTGGTGGCCCACGGCCCTTCGTAGCCGGCCGGCGACTGATCGAAAATCACCGCGCCGATGCCGAGCTGGAGCAGCGAGGCGGCGGCAGCCATGCCGGCTTGGCCGCCGCCGATGACGGCCGCGTCCAGCACCGCTAGACCATCTAGCATCAGTGGCGGCACCCAGGATTTGGCGGGCAGATCCAGCCATGCCAGCTCCTGCTGCAGCCGAGCTTCCAATGCCGCCAGTCCCCTCTCTAAGCTGGCTTGCTGAAGTGATTTGTGATTGTGCATGGTGATTGGCGCTAGGTTCAAGGTCGAGGCAAGCTTAGTCGGGCGGTTATTCAGGTGGCTTACAGCAAATCGTCGTGCTGGCTGGCGTCGCGCTTGACGAAGCCGTGCAGGATGTTGCGGGCGGCGGTTTCAAGCGCGCCGATCAATGCCTGGGTGACGCCATCGATCGGCTTGCCGTAAGGCGTGACGACACCGAAATAAAACGGAATATTCACTGCCAGCGGCTTCACCGCCAAACCGGCTATCGCCGCCATGACGGCGTTGAACGAGGTGTTGGTTTCTATCGCCACATCCAGGGCAGCGCCGTTGCCCAGCGCGCTGTCGATGCGTTGCCGCAGCCGGTAACGATTGGACATGGTGATAATCCGTTGCCCGTGCAGCATGTCGGCGCTGATCACGGCCTTGTCCGCCAGCGCATTGTCGGCGCGCATCACCGCGACGCAGGGCGCTTCGCCGATCCAGTGCAGATCCAGTCCGCGATGGGCGATCGGCAAGCTGGTCAAGCCCAGGCTGACCGTCCGGTGCAGCACCGAATGGACCACTTGCTCGGCCGAGGCGCTGCGCAAATGGATATGCTCGGGCAAACCTTGCGATTCAATCAACTTCAGCGCCATCGGCGCGATGGTCGACGCCAGCGCCGGCGTCGCCACCAGATGGATCGGCTGCTGCTCGTCGCGGCCGATTTCCTGCGCCCTCTCGCGGATGGTGCGCAAGCCGACCAGCGAACGCTCGACTTCTTCGTACAGCAGGAACGCCTTGTCGGTGGGGGTAACGCGGGGGCCGTTGCGGTCGAACAAGGCATAACCGAGTTCGTTTTCCAGATCCTGGATCGCCTTGCTGACGGCTGGCTGCGAACGGCCGAGGCTGCGCCCGGCGCCGGTCACGCTGCCGATCGTCATCACTGCGGAAAAAGCTTCCAGTTGATTCAGGTCCATGGCATATTGGTATATATAAATTCCGGATTATATGATTATATGTATTCGATTTGAGTATAATTATTTTGCATAAGCAAATGCCAAAAAACTTCAACGATGGAATGGCATTCAGAAATCTGCCCAATGCAAACACCGCGCACCCCAATCAATCAAAAAACGTATATAGAAATTAAATAACATTCGTTTTTCAAATAACTATTTCACCGTAACCTGACGTCAATCTTATTTTCGAAGCAGCCACCATGACCGCTACCAGTCCCTGTACCACCGGAATCCCTAACCATCGCGCGACAAGCCGGACCGGCAATGCAGCGGCAACACCTCAACTTCCCATCTATCTGGACTATGCAGCCACCACCCCGGTCGACCCGGCGGTAGCGGCCAAGATGTGCGAATACCTGACGGAGAAATTCGGCAATCCGGCCAGCAGCTCGCATGCGTTTGGCTGGGACGCCCGGGCGGCAGTGGAAAAGGCGCGCAAACAGGTTGCCACGCTGGTTAGTGCGCAAACCGCCGAAATCGTCTGGACCTCAGGCGCCACCGAATCCAATAACCTGGCCCTGAAAGGCGCCGCCCATGTTCTGCGGGAGAGTGGCCGCGGCCGCCACCTGGTCACGCTGAGCACAGAACACAAAGCGGTGCTCGACACCATGCGCACGCTGCAGCGCGAAGGCTTCGAAGTCACTTATCTGCAACCGCTGCCGAATGGCTTGGTCAGCCTGGATAGCTTCAAGGCTGCGCTGCGGCCGGACACCATCATGGCGTCGGTGATGATGGTGAACAACGAAATCGGCGTGATCCAGCCGATTGCGCAACTGGGAGAAATCTGCGCCGAGCGCGACATCGTATTTCACGTCGACGCGGCGCAGGCGGCAGGCAAGATCGCGATCGATCTGCGCACGCTGAAAGTCGACCTGATGTCATTCAGCGCGCACAAGATTTACGGCCCCAAGGGGATAGGCGCGCTGTTCGTCCGGCACGATCCTAAATTCAAGCTGGAAGCGCAGATCGACGGCGGCGGCCATGAAAACGGCATGCGCTCCGGCACCCTGGCAACCCATCAGATCGTCGGCATGGGCGCAGCCTTCAGCCTGGCGGCGCAATCGCTGGAGAGCGAAAGCGAGCGGATACGCGGCTTGCGCGACCGCTTGTGGGACGGCTTGAGCGATTGTCCCGGGGTGATTCTCAACGGCGACCGGCAGCAGCGCGTTCCGCACAACCTGAACCTCAGTTTCGATCTCGGCGGCAACACGCCGATCGCAGCCCAACTGATGGATATCGCGGTATCGGCCGGTTCCGCCTGCAATTCGGCCAATGCCGCGCCATCCTACGTATTGTCGAACCTGGGACGTTCCGATGCGCTGGCGCGCAGCGCGATCCGGTTTTCCTTGGGACGCTACACCACCGTCGAAGAAATCGACTATACCGTCGCCACCTTGCGGAAATTGCTGCTGGCGCAGGCGCCGACACAGCAAGACTCTAGCCTGGCGAACTAGACCGACGCTGAGTACAGCACCTGTTTTTTTGATAATGGCGCATGCCTTGTATGCGACCTAAAAAACACCTGACATATTTCGCACGGTAGTGCTAAACTGTTCCGCATGGATACCCACACCGAAAAAAGCGAGCTCACCCTGGCGGCTATTGTCGATACGGCATTGGACATGGTCGCCACCCAAGGCCTGGAGAGCCTGTCTCTGGGCGAAGTGGCGAAACGGCTGGGGATCAGCAAAAGCGGCGTATTCTCACGCGTCGGTTCGCGCGAAGCCTTGCATGAGGCGGTCATCAATGAGTTCGACCGCCGTTTTACCGCCGACGTATTCACCCCGGCGATGGCGCAACCGCGCGGCCTGCCGCGCCTCAACGCGCTGGTGATGAACTGGATATACCGCGCCTGCAATGTCAGCGGCTGCATTTATGTAGCGGGCGCTTTCGAATACGACGATGTCGACAGCCCCATGCGCGAGCGGCTGCAACAGAATGTATTGCGCTGGCGTGCGGTACTGCGGCGCGCTATCGTCCAGGCGCTGGAGGCCGGTCATTTGCGGCCCGACACCGATCCGGAACAACTGGTGTTCGAGATCTACAGCCTGATGGTCGGGCTGATGCACGATGCGCGTTTTTTGCGCGACCCCAAGGCGCAAGATCGGGTGCGCAACGCCTATGAACGCCTGACTTCGACCTATCGCAGCTTCAACTATCACGGATAAAACCCGGCAATAAACTCTGCAGAACGGGACATTCGATTTTTTTACGCGTCAATTTCGCACACACGTGCGATTCAAGGAGCGATTATGTTAATTATTGCCGGGTCCATCATTTTCGTCGCCGCTGCCGTTATCGGCCTGGCTCTATGGCGCTTGATTTATCTGACAGGACAACTTGTGCCCGCCTGCAATGACGATTTCATCTTCTTTTGATCGAAGCCCAATCAACCGCAGGTGCCGTTTTCCGCGGCACAAATACTGATGGAAAAACTGCCTGATGCGCGGCTGTTCAGCACACGCAATCTGGGGCATCGCCGCTTGTTGAAAGACCCGGACGTGATAGAGACGGTGAGGCAATTCCTCGGGCCGAAAAACTAGAGGTGGTTTAGGGCCTGTTAACAATTGATTTGTGAGTGCGAACGCGCGGCAGGCGTTGCGTGCCTAGGCGCAGCGACGCGACGTAGCGGTGCTACGGCAAGGAGCTGCAACAACGGCATGCGACGCCTGCAGCCGTTCCCGAAGGGTTCCAACCAAAACGTGTGCTGGCCGCGTTGCATGGCTTGCTGGGGCACCAGCCCCAGCAAGCCACGCCCTTGCAGGGCGCATACCCGCCTGCATGCGGGATCGTTACGCAGGCGTGCAGCAGTGCTGCACGAATTCCCTGCTACACCCTTGCCACCACACGTTTTGGTTGGAACGCATCTCCCAAATCAATTGTTAACAGGCCCTAGTGCTGCCTGTTGCCTCACGACTGCTTGCGCCAGACACTGGCCAGCCAGGGCTGCTGATCGCGCGGCAGGCCGTCCGGCCGGTAATAATGCTCAAGCTCGACAAAACCGGCATCCGCCATGAAATGCCGCCATGCGGCGAGATCATGGTAGGCGCCGTAGCGTCCGCGATTCCAGCCCTCTTCGTTGCTGCCGCGTGGATTGGAGCTGAATAGCACGCCCTCAGGTTTTAGCGTGGCGTGGAACTGGCGCAGCACGCGCGGCAGTTCCTGGCTGGGAATATGGAACAAGGCCGCATTGGCGAAGACGCCGTCGAAACGGCTGTCCGGAAAATCCAGCTTGAGAAAATCCTGGTGCCAGACTTCGCAACCGCTGTCCGCTCTTGCCATCTCGACGAAGCGTTCAGCGCCTTCGACGCCAACGGCGATGTGCCCGAGCTTGCTGAATGTGCGCAGATCGCGCCCCGGGCCGCAGCCGACATCGAGAATCGAGAACGGCGGCGCACCCTTGATATGGCGCAGCAGCGCAGCAATATTCTGGCTGACGTCGTGATCGCGGGTGCCGTCGCGGAAATCGTCGGCGTGCTGATTGTAATGCTCCAGGGTAAGAGCGGCAATTTTTTGCAGATCTGAAGGCGGTAGTATCATGCTCCATACTTTAGCGCACTGATGAGAGATATCCAACTACGATATCCAAAGCGCCATACCGAAAACTGCACCACGGACAAGCAATGCACCGTTACGCCGGCCGCTTAGCGCGGCGCGACCAGATGAACCCAATGCAAGATCGACTCACTTGGCGACAAAGCCAGTTGCTTGACAGCTTGCGCGCCGTCGGCCGGAGCCAGCGTCGCCTCGTACACGGTCCTGCAGATTCTCCGCTCCTGGCGTTGCTCGATGCGCCTGGTATACAGATCGCCGTAGTCAACGATCCGTTCCAGCAATTGCAGCAAGGCGGGATCCCTCACTTCGCTTTGGGTCAGCTGACGCCAGAAATCGCATTCATTCCAGCGCCGGAAACGCATATACGCCGCAGTCCAGTTGCCGAACTCCCGCGGCAAATGACGCCACGCAGAATTGCGCGACACAATCCAAAGAACCGCCTCAATGAACAAGCGATTGTTCTTTGCGTTGGCGCCAGGGTCGCCCTGCTTCCCCAACAGGAAGGGTTCCAGTTCTTGCCACTGTTCATCTTGAAGTTTTATCATATATTTCCGCAACTCGTTGGTTGTGAAGGAAGCCAGCTTTGTCAGCATCGCCGGCCTGCTTTACTGCATGATCATATTAATAACGCCGTGTTGATCCGTATGTAGGAGAAATCTGATTTTGCAGCGGCGACTTATTGCGCCGCGGCGTAGCTATCAACTCTTCGCCCTATGAATTGCGAGTGAATGTTGTAGTATTCAAGCACTGCGATGCCGGCGTCCGCCTGCTTGCAATCTGCCGGGCCGCTCTGGAGCGGCCACCATCTGGAACTGCGCTTCCCTCAAAATCAAACCAAGGAGTCAAGCCAAATGTCTACTGATCAAGCAAAATTTGTGTGGTACGACCTCATGACCAGCGATATCAGGGCCGCTGAGTCTTTCTATCAGAACGTGGTCGGCTGGAGCATGCAGGACGCCGGCATGGGCGACCGCTCCTACACCATATTGTCTGCCGGGCCGACCATGGTCGGCGGCTTGATGCCGATCCCGGAAGATGCGCGCGCCATGGGGGCGCGGCCTTGCTGGAGCGGCTATATCGCCGTCAGCGATGTCGACGCCTATGCGGCGCGGGTCGCCGCCGCAGGCGGCGCGATCCGGCGTCCACCTGACGATATTCCCGGCGTCGGCCGCTTTGCCGTAGCCGCCGATCCGGATGGCGCGCCATTCATTTTATTCAAAGGCAATAGCGACGCCGAGCCGACGCCGGCGGCAGCCGGCACGCCGGGCCATATCGGCTGGCATGAACTGCACGCCGGCGATGGCGAAAAAGCCTTCGCTTTCTATGCCGGCCTGTTCGGCTGGACCAAGGATGAAGCGATCGACATGGGGCCAATGGGCGTCTACCAGACCTTCGCCAGCGGCGGCCCGGCAATCGGCGGCATGATGACCAAGACGCCCGATATGCCGGTCCCTTGCTGGCTGTATTACGTCAACGTCGCAGGAATAGACGCCGCAGTTACCCGCATCAACCAGGGCGGCGGCAAGGTCATCATGGGCCCGCATCAGGTTCCTGGCGGCAAATGGATCGTCCAGGGCCTGGATCCGCAAGGCGCCATGTTTGCCTTGGTGTCAGAGCAGCGTTGAACGTTGCGCTGTGTCGGTTTGAAGAGGTTCAACCCAAAGCCGCTGGCGCGGCGTCGCGCACATCGATCTGCTTCGGAATCAGTTTCAGCTCGAAGAATGTGTCGGCAATGATCTGCTGCTCTGCCAATATTGTTTTGGTGATCGGCCCCGTGCCAAAGGATGAGCGCGCCACCAGCACATCGACGATCGGCTTGGGCAAGCCCCATACCGCTGACAGTTCGGCCGCCAGGTCGCTACGGTGCGCCTGGCCCCAGAGATCGATCTGATTGAGTTCTTCGATGGCGATATCGAGGATGTCGTCATTTTTTTTCGAATACTCTTTGGAAGAAAAATAATAGGCGCGATTCTTGACGACGCCGCTGGCGTCGGCCAGGATGCGGGCTGACAAGGTCTTCTCGGCTGCTGCAAGAAACGGTTCCCAGATCACCCAGGCGTCGACCACGCCCTTCTCGAACGCGGCGCGGGCGTCGGCCGGCGACAGCCAGACCGGATTGACGTCGCTATAGTTCAAGCCGTTCTTTTGCAACAGCTTGACTAAAAAATAATGCACATTCGAGCCCTTGTTCAGGGCAATCTTTTTTCCCTTCAGATCAGCCACCGTCTTGATCGTGGAAGCCGCCGGAATCAGCACCGCTTCCACCGCCGGGCGTGGCACGGTTGCCGCGACATACGCGATAGGCGTGCCGTTGGCCTGGGCAAAAATCGGCGGCGCTTCGCCGACGTCGCCGAAATCGATGGAGCCGACATTCAGCGCCTCCAGCTGCACCGGCCCGGCGCTGAATTCTATCCACTTGACTGTCACGCCCAAAGGCGCCAGGCGCTGTTCCAGCGTGCCGCGTTTTTTCAGCAAGCTGAGCAAACCTTTCTGATAGCCGATCCGGAATTCGCGTTGCGCGGCGTAAGCGGCCAACGGTGATAAAGCCGGCGCTAAAGCCGCCACTGCGGCGATGCCTAAACCGGCCTGTAACAGGCGGCGGCGCTGGCCCGCCTGCGTATTGTTTTTAAATCTGGATCTGTTGTTATCACTCATATTGCCTTCTCGATGAAGCGGATTAAGTTAGCCCGATCTTAATAAGAGGACAAAATAAAGCGAACGAATAAATTCTTCTCCGGATAGTCGGAATTCAGATATCAAGGGAATGATGGATTCTCTGGGAACGCTGAACAACGATTGCCGGAGGAATGAAAAAAAGAGAACGCGCCCAACTGAGATACAAATCTCAATTGGGCGCGTTCTCATGTAGCCGGCAGAGTGTCAGGCAGGTCTTTTGGCAAACCGTTTAATTCAGCTGTCAGCCGCGGAAATAACGGGTCGGGGTAAACGGCGTCTTGACCACTTCAATCGGCACCGCCTTGCCGCGCACCATTGCCTGCAACAATGTGCCGATTTGCGCGTGTGCGCTATCGACATAACCCAACGCCACCGGACTGCCGAGCGTCGGTCCGAAGCCGCCGCTGGTGATTTTGCCTACTTGTTTACCATCGGCATCGACCAGTTCGGCGCCCTCGCGCGCCGGCATCCGATCCTTGAGCAGCAAGCCGACCCGCTTGCGGCCGACGCCTTGCTCAAGCTGGCGCTGGATCAGTTCAGCGCCGGGATAACCGCCGGCCCGGGCGCCGCCGGTGCGGCGCGCCTTGGACAAGGCCCAGCCCAGGCTGGCTTCGACCGGCGTGGTGCTGGCATCCATGTCGTGGCCATACAGGCAGAGGCCGGCTTCCAGCCGCAGGGAATCGCGCGCGCCAAGGCCGATAGGCGCCACCTCGGGTTGCGCCAGCAGCAGCCGCGCCAAGGCTTCGACTTCAGCATTCGGCACTGAAATTTCAAAGCCGTCTTCGCCGGTATATCCTGAGCGGCTGACAAAACAATCGCTGCCTGCCAGCGTGATTCTCGCGGTTTGCATGAAGACCATCTGCGCGGTACCTGGTGCGAGGCGCGCCATGACGGCGGCGGCGGCCGGTCCCTGCAAGGCGAGCAAGGAACGGTCGCTCAATTCCTCGATCTGGCAACGGCTGGACAGATGTTGCCGCAGGTGTGCTGTGTCTTGCTGCTTGCAAGCCGCGTTCACCACCAGGAACAGATGATCGCCGGCATTGGCCACCATCAAATCGTCGAGGATCCCGCCTTGCGGATTGGTGAACATGGCGTAACGCTGTCGATTTACGGGCAGGTCGACAATATCGACCGGCACCAGCAACTCCAGCGCGGCGGCGGCATCGGCGCCGCTCAGGCGCAATTGCCCCATGTGCGAAACGTCGAACAGGCCGGCCTGGCTGCGAGTGTGCATGTGTTCCTTGAGAATGCCGCTTGGATATTGCAAGGGCATGTCATAGCCTGCAAACGGCACCATCTTGGCGCCTAGCTCCAGGTGCAACTGGTATAGCGGCGTGCGCGCCGCCGCTGCGGCGTGGCTGGTATCACTCATGAAAAAATGTCCTTTTTTTATCAGTAGCTTGATCGGATTGTCAGGGCGGGCGCTACGCCTTGCGCTGCGCCCGCCCTGCCTTTCTCTTCCCTGCGCTCTACTCGTAATCCGCCATCGGCGGACAGGAACAAACCAGATTGCGGTCGCCGTAGACATTATCGACCCGCCCGACCGGCGGCCAGTATTTATTCTGGCGCAGCGATTTCAAGGGGAATACGGCTTGTTCGCGCGAATACGCACGCTCCCATTTATCGGTTAAATCCTGGGCGGTATGCGGGGCATGCCGCAACGCCGTCTGCTCCGCCTTGATATCGCCGTTCTCGACGGCCCTGATCTCTTCGCGAATCGCGATCATGGCGTCGCAGAAACGATCCAGTTCTTCCTTGGATTCGCTTTCGGTCGGCTCGATCATCAGGGTGCCGGCTACAGGGAACGACATGGTCGGTGCGTGGAAGCCATAATCGATCAGGCGCTTGGCGACGTCCTCCACCGTGATCCCGGTCTTGTCCTTGAGCGGCCGCAGATCGATGATGCCTTCATGCGCCACCAGACCGTCGCTGCCGCTGTACAAGACCGGATAATGCGGCGCCAGCCGATGCATGATGTAGTTGGCGTTGAGGATCGCCACCTCGCTGGCCTGGCGCAATCCTGGCGCACCCATCAGCGTGATGTAAGCCCAGGTGATAGGCAGGATGCTGGCGCTGCCCCAAGGCGCTGCCGAGACCGGCGCGATGCCCTTTTCCAGCATCCGGTGGCCCGGCAGGAAAGGCGCCAGATGGGCTTTGACGCCGATCGGGCCGACACCCGGTCCGCCGCCGCCGTGCGGGATGCAGAAGGTTTTGTGCAGATTCAGGTGCGAGACGTCGCCGCCGAACTTGCCCGGCGCGCACAAGCCGACCATCGCGTTCATGTTGGCGCCGTCGATATACACCTGGCCGCCGTGGGCGTGGACGATTTCGCAGATCTCGCCGATGGCTTGTTCGAACACGCCATGGGTCGAGGGATAGGTAATCATCAGAGCCGCCAGATCGCCGGCGTGCTGATCGGCCTTGGCGCGCAGATCGGCGACATTGACATTGCCTTGCTCGTCGCATTGCACCACCACCACTTTCATGCCGGCCATGTGAGCGGTGGCCGGATTGGTACCGTGGGCAGAGCTCGGGATCAGGCAGATATTGCGCTCGCCCTGGCCGCGGCTTTGGTGATACGCGCGGATCGCCAGCAAGCCGGCGTATTCGCCTTGCGAACCGGCGTTAGGCTGCAGCGAGACCGCATCGTAGCCGGTGCAGACGCACAGCATCTGCTCCAGATCGGCCACCAGTTGCTGATATCCCAGAGCCTGGTTGAGCGGTGCGAACGGATGCAGCGCAGCGAACTCCGGCCAGGTGACGGGAATCATTTCGGTGGTGGCGTTGAGCTTCATGGTGCAAGAGCCGAGCGGTATCATGCTGCGGTCCAGCGCCAGATCCTTGTCGGCCAGTGCGCGCAGATAACGCAGCATCTGGGTTTCCGAATGATGGCTGTTGAATACCGGGTGCGTCAGGAAAGCGCTGCTGCGCATCAGCGCCGGCGGGATCCGTTCTGCGACAGCGTTTTCCAGCGCAGCGAACGAAGGCAGCGGCTTGCCGACGGCAAAGATATTCCACAACGCCTCGACATCGGCGCGGGTGCTGGTTTCGTCCAGCGCAACGCCAACGCTGCCGTCGTCGATCAAGCGCAAATTGACCGACTGGCTGCGCGCCGCCGCATGGATATCCTGGGTGTGGCCGCCGGTATGCACGGTGATGGTGTCGAAGAAACTGGCGGTCGGCACCGCATGGTGCAACTGACGCAAGCCCTCGGCCAGGATCGCCGTCAGCCGGTGCACCCGTTGCGCTATTGTTTTCAGCCCGCTTGGGCCGTGATAGACCGCATACATGCTGGCGATATTGGCCAGCAATACCTGTGCGGTGCAGACGTTGCTGGTGGCTTTCTCGCGGCGGATATGCTGTTCGCGGGTTTGCATCGCCAGCCGGTAAGCCGGTTCGCCGCGGCTGTCGATGGAGACCCCGACCAGGCGTCCCGGCATCACGCGCTTGTCCGCGTCCAGGGTGGCGAAATACGCCGCGTGCGGGCCGCCATAACCGAGCGGCACGCCGAAGCGCTGAGCGCTGCCGATCACCACATCGGCGCCGAATTCGCCCGGCGGCGTCAGCAGGGTCAGCGCCAGCAGATCGGCGGCAACTACTACCAGCGCTTGCTTGCTGTGCGCCAGACGCGCGGTGTCGGCGTAGTCGTTGATGTCGCCGTTGACGGTCGGATATTGCAGCAGCACGCCGAAACAGTCCAGCCGCTCCAGATCCTTGAGATGATCGCCGACCACCACCTCGACCCCGATCGGCGCGGCGCGGGTGCGCAGCACGTCGATGGTTTGCGGGAAACAGTCTTGCGATACGAAAAAGATATTGCTCTTGCTTTTCGACAGGCGCTGGCAAAAAGTCATCGCTTCGGCTGCCGCGGTGGCTTCGTCCAGCAAGGAGGCGTTAGCGATTTCCATGCCGGTCAGATCGGTCACCATGGTTTGGAAATTCAGCAGCGCTTCCAGCCGTCCTTGTGAAATTTCCGGCTGGTATGGCGTATAGGCGGTATACCAGGCCGGGTTTTCCAGCAGATTGCGCAGGATCACGGTCGGCGTATGGCAATTGTAATAACCCATGCCGATATGTGATTTGAACAGCTGGTTCTTGCCGGCGATCTGGCGCAGCGCCGCCAGCGTTTCCGCTTCGCTGCGCGGGGAGCCGAGTGGCAGCGGCTGCCGCTGCAGGATAGCGGCCGGTACGACTTTCTGTATCAGTGCCTCGATCGAATCGAAACCGAGAGCTGTCAGCATGGCCTTTTGTTGGGTGTGATCCGGGCCGATATGGCGTTCAATGAAATCGGCATGTTGCGCCAGATCTTCAAGAGCAGGCCGTGATTGTGTCATGGGTGCTTCCTTCATTTAATGAACAGTAAAACTGCGCTTGTGCTTAAGCCAGGCCTTTGATCATGGCGTCATAAGCTGCTTTGTCCATCAGACTGTTCAACTCGGCCGTATCGTCTACTTTCATCTTGAAGAACCAGCCGGCGCCCAGCGGATCTTCGTTCACCTTGCCTGGTTCGTCCGCCAGCGTCTCGTTGATTTCGACCACTGTGCCGGCAACCGGCATATTGATTTCGCTTGCAGCCTTGACCGATTCGATCACCGCGGCTTCCTCGCCCTTGGCGATATCGGCGCCGACTTCAGGCAATTGCACAAAAACCAGGTCGCCCAGATGATCTTGCGCGTAAGCGGTAATGCCGACCGTCACCAGACCGTCGTCCTCGATACGCAACCATTCATGCTCAACCGTGTATTTTTCCTGACCCATGCCCATCTCCTTTATAAAAAAACATGATATTCAAATTACTTATCCGAATTTTACGACCGAAACGCCATGCATGATACTGCGATACGCCGTGACCCGGCATAGCGGGCAGCGATGAAAATTCATCGGAACCAGCTAAGGTCTTGATTCTTTGAGAATTATCCGCGAGCGGGATAAGGATGGCAGAAATCGCCGAAGGAGTTTAACGGTGGAACGCGGTGGGTGTACTGCCTCAGCGCCCGCCAGCTCTATCAGCGATGGCAAGGCCCTGTGGGTTCAGGCGGGCCTGCATGTTGTACTCAAATCACCTTCTCTTCACGCAACGTTGCAATGTAATCCTTGCCGTAGCCAAGTTGCGCCAGCACTTCCTCGGTATGTTCTCCCAGCAAAGGCGAACGGGTGACTTCGGTCGGGCTGTCCGACATCTTGATCGGGTTACCCACCGTCAGGTACTTGCCGCGTGTCGGATGATCGACTTCGACGATGGTGCCGGTCTGGCGCAGCGAAGCATCCTCGGCAATTTCTTTCATCGACAGAATCGGTCCGCATGGAATGTCGTACTGATTCAGGATCTCCATGGCTTCGAATTTGGTCTTGCTCATGGTCCATTGTTCGATGCGGGCAAAGATGGGCTTCAGATGCAATAGACGGGCGGCAGGCGTGGCGTAAGCCTCGTCGGTAATCCAGCCCTCCTCGCCGATCACCTTGCAGACCGCCGGCCAGACCGCGCCCTGAGTGATGAAATAAATATAGGCGTTGGGGTCGGTTTCCCAGCCTTTGCATTTCAGAATCGAGCCCGGCTGGCCGCCGCCGGAGGCATTGCCGGCGCGCGGTACCGCCTCGCCGAATTTGCTGTCCGGATACTGCGGATATTCATGCATGGTGCCGGTGCGCTCCAGCCGTTGCTGATCGCGCAGTTTGACCCGGCACAGGTTCAGCACCGCATCTTGCATCGGCGCCAGCACTTTCTGGCCGCGGCCTGAAGTGTGACGCTGATACAGTGCGCTGACGATCCCCAGCGCCAGGTGCAAGCCGGTGCCGCTGTCGCCGATCTGGGCGCCGGTCACCATCGGCGGGCCGTCGTCGAAACCGGTGGTGGAAGCCGCGCCGCCTGCGCACTGGGCGACATTTTCGTAGACCTTGCAATCTTCGTATTTGCCGGGACCGAAACCTTTGACCGAGGCCACGATCATGCGCGGATTCAACTCTTGAATCCGCTCCCAGGAAAAGCCCATGCGGTCCAGCGCGCCCGGCGCAAAATTCTCCACCAGCACATCGCAATCCTTGATCAGCGTTTCCAGCACTTCCTTGCCTTTGGGATTCTTGGTGTCGAGCGTGATCGAGCGTTTGTTATGGTTCAACATCGTGAAATACAGGCTGTCGACCCCGGGAATATCGCGCAACTGCCCGCGTGTGGCGTCGCCCTCGCCGGCCCGCTCGACCTTGATGACATCGGCGCCGAACCAGGCCAGCAACTGGGTGCAGGTCGGCCCTGACTGGACATGGGTGAAGTCAAGAATGCGCACGCCATCCAGTGCTTTGCTCATGGAAATCTCCTGTTTATATTTATCATCGGCGCCGTGTTCCCGGCGCCCTCTCGATCTTAACTGGATTCAGCTTCTTGCGCCGCCAGCCTGGCTTCCATTTCCGCCAGCCGTTTGCGCAAGGCGCGATCCTCCGCAAAGCGGCTGCTTTCATCGCGGATGACCGCAACGATCGCCGCCACCTTGTTATTTGCCGTATGCAGCAACGCCACCGTAAACGCGATGGATAAAATGTGGCCATCCTTATGCACGGCCGGCACCCGCAATACATCGTTGCCATAGCGGGTGACGCCGGTATCCATGGTCTTCTGGTAACCATCCCAGTGACGTTGGCGCTGCCGTTCGGGGATGATCAGGTCCAGCGACCTGCCTAGCGCCTCGCCCTGGGTAAAACCGAACATGCGCTCGGCTGCCGGATTCCATAAGGTGATGGCGCCGCCGGCGTCGGAAATCACGATGGCGTCGCCAACCGCCTCGACCAATTGTTTGAGATCAAGTGTGGAAGACATATCCTTGCTCCTGTATTGATAAAGCGCTTTTCATGTAAAAACGGCGCCCTGGGCGGACGCCGGCTATCGCCATCTGGACGATTATCCACCCATCATGCTGCCAGCCTCAGACCGCTTGCGCACTGTGCAATTCCGCAATCTGGCCGGCGCTGTAGCCCAGGCTCGCCAGCACCTCGTCGGTGTGTTCGCCCAGCAATGGCGATCCGGTAATTTCCGGCGTCAGATCGGAGAACTTGATCGGGCTGCCGACCGTCAGATACTTGCCGCGCTCCTTGTGATCGACCTCGGTAATGGTGCCGCTGGCGCGCAGCGAAGGATCGTTGGCCAGTTCTTTCATGGTCAGCACCGGTGAGCAAGGAATGTCGAATTTGCGCAGGATATCGACCGCTTCAAACTTGGTCTTGTCCTTCAGCCACACTTCTATCGTGTCGAAAATTTCGGTGATATGCGGCTGGCGCGCTTTCGGCGTGTTGTAGGCCGGATCGTCTATCCATTCATCCTTGCCGATCGCCTTGCAGATAGGCGCCCAGGCATGGCCCTGGATGGTGAAGTAGATATACGCATTCGGATCGTTTTCCCAACCCTTGCACTTGAGCACCCAGCCTGGCTGGCCGCCACCGCCGGCATTGCCGCCGCGCGGCACGACATCGCTGAATGTGCCGTGCGGGTATTGCGGATATTCTTCCAAAAAGCCGAGCCGGTCCAGGCGTTGCTGATCGCGCAATTTGACCCGGCACAGATTCAAGACGCTATCCTGCATCGACACCGCGACGCGCTGCCCTTTACCGCTCTTGTCGCGCCCGATCAGCGCGGTAAGAATGCCGATCGCCAGATGCATGCCGGTATTGCTATCGCCCAGGGCGGCGGCGCTGACGGTGGGCGGGCCGTCCCAGAAACCGGTGGTGGAAGCAGCGCCGCCGGCGCATTGGGCGACGTTTTCGTAGACCTTCAAATCGTCGTAGTGATGGCCGTCGCTGAAACCTTTGACGGAGGCGACGATCATCTTTGGATTGAGTTCATTGATGCGCTCCCAGGAAAAACCCATGCGGTCGAGCGCACCCGGTCCGAAGTTTTCAACCAGTACATCGGATTCCTTGATCAGCTTTTCCAGCACCAGCTTGCCTTCCGGCTTTTTGGTATCGAGCGTGAGCGATCTCTTGTTGCTGTTCAACATGGTGAAATACAGGGCGTCGACATCCGGGATGTCGCGCAGTTGCGAGCGTGTGACGTCGCCGGAACCGGGCCGCTCGACCTTGATCACGTCAGCGCCAAACCATGCCAGCATTTGCGTGCATGCGGGGCCGGCCTGTACGTGTGTAAAGTCGATGATGCGGATGCCGTCCAGTGGTTTTGCCTTGCTTGTTTCCGTAGTCATTTTCAAATCTCCTGTTCAACTTGATCGAATTTTTTACTGGCTTATTTGTACATGGTCTGCGCCATGGTCCCCGGGGCGTACACCGCAGGATCGACCCAGATATTGACCACCGCACAACGCCGCGTCTTGCGCACCGCCTCCCGCGCCCGTTGCAAGGCGCCGGCAATCTGCGCCGGATCGCGCACCTCTTCGCCATGGCCGCCCAGCATCTCGGCAAACTTGCCGTAAGGGATGTCGCTCAGCAGATTGCCGACGTTGCCGCGCTCCTCGCCGTACTTCGCCAGCTGGCCGTAACGGATCTGGTTCATCGCCGAGTTGTTGCCGATCACCGCGATGTACGGCACGCCGAAGCGATTCGCCGTTTCCATGTCGAACGAGGTCATGCTGAAGGCGCCGTCGCCGTAGTAGCACATCACTTCCTTCTCCGGATTGGCCAGCCCCGCCGCAATCGCAAAACCGGTGCCCACGCCCAGGCTGCCCAAGGCGCCCGGATCCATCCATTGGCCCGGATTGCGCGGCCGTACCGCTTGCGCCGAGATCGTCACCACATCGCCGCCGTCGCCGATATAGATCGTGTCGTCGTTCAGGAATTCGTTGATTTCATAGGCCACGCGGTAGGGATGGATCGGCGCGCTGTTCGATTTGAACAAGGGCATCAGCTTCTCGGTGGCAATCGCTTCCTGCAGTTGCAATTGTTTCATCCAGGCCCGCCGCTTTTCTTGCGCGCTCTTGTTGATGCGGCCGCTGGCCGCTTGCAAGACCGCGCCCAGGATGGTGCCCGGGTCGCCCACCAGCCCCAAGCTGATGTCGCGGTTCTTGCCGACGGTGCGATAGTCCTGGTCGATCTGGATCACTTTGGCATTCAAGCCCAAACGTTTGCCGTAGCCCATGCGGAAATCGAACGGCGTGCCGACGATCAGGATCACATCGGCCTTATCGAAACCCTCGCGCCGGGTGCGGTCGAAATGATGCGGGTCGCCGGGCGGCAGCAAACCACGCGAGGCGCCGTTGAAATAGGCCGGAATATCCAGGCCGCGCACCAGGTCGATCGCTTCCCTGTGGCCGCGGGATGACCAGACCTGGCCGCCGTACAGCACCACCGGGCGCTCCGCCTGCACCAGAATATCCGCCAGCTTCTCGATGTCGGCGACGTCGCCCAGGGATTTGACCGAGGCGCGGTATTGGCCGGCCGCCGGAATCACCGCTTTGCCGATGTCGATTTCACGGTCCAGCACATCGCGCGGGATTTCCAGATAGGCCGGGCCGGGAGCGCCGGCAAAGCAGGCGCGGATTGCCATCGACACCATATCGGCCACGCGTTCGGTAGAACGCACGCCTTCGGAGAATTTGGTGATCGGCCGCATCATCTCGGTATGCGGCAGATCCTGCAGCGACCCCATCATGTGCTGGGTAATGCCGCCCTGGCCGCCGATATGCAACACCGGGCTTTCGGAGCGGAATGCGGTCGCGATGCCGGTCACGGCATTGGTGCAGCCCGGCCCGGCCGTGGTCACCACCACGCCCAGTTTCCCGGTCTGCCGTGCATAGCCGTCGGCTGCGTGGGCCGCGACTTGTTCATGCCGCACGTCGATGATGCGGATGCCTTCATCGATGCAGCCATCGTAGATATCGATGATGTGGCCGCCGCACAAGGTGAAAATCGTGTCCACGCCCTCGTTCTTCAAGGCGCGCGCCACCAGATGCCCGCCCGACACCACGCCTGCTTCCCGGCTCTTGCGCTTGAGCGTATCGTCGGCAGTCGTGCTTGATGCTGCGGCCACCTTCGATTCAGATATCACTGCTGCCATTGCTCCTCCTGTTGTCGGTTGTTATCTGCTCCAGCAGCGCCTCTTGCGTTGCTTCAGCTTGATGCCATCTTAGCCACCTCAGATGGAGCACGGCATTGACCTCAGTCAAGTTTCCTTGGTTTTTCTCAGGCGAGCTCTGTCACGCAAAGTGGTTCACCAGCGGAGGTGAAACAGCGCGGAGTTGGAGTGACAACAGTTGGCGTCGCGCCGGTAAGACGGCCGTATAGCTGGCATCCGGCCTTGCGCTGGTTTGAATTGAAAAATAAAGACGGATCAGTCTTCGAAACGGCCGTGGCGGCCGGCGCCGAGGGTGAATCTGGCAGCACCTGCCTCACCTTCGGCAAACACGATCGGCGCCCCTTGCGCGCCTTCCCGGCGCAACGCCTCGGCCAGCGGCAAATTCCATTGCTCGTACGCGGAACGGCGATCGGCCAGCATGCATTGCTGCGGAAAAGCGGCGATCAGGCGCGCTAGCTCCTGCGCCGCCGCCAGCGCGCCGCCTGGCGGCGTGATGCGATTGACCAGGCCGAAGGCCAAGGCTTCCTCGGCCGGCACCGGGCGTCCGGTCAGGATCAGGTCCAGCGCGCGGCCCATGCCGATCAAGCGCGGCAAACGCACCGTCCCGCCATCTATCAGCGGCACTCCCCAGCGCCGGCAAAACACGCCAAATACCGCGTCCTCGTCAGCCACCCGCAGATCGGCCAGCAGAGCCAGCTCCAGTCCGCCGGCCACGGCGCTGCCGCTGATCGCGGCAATCAACGGTTTCGACAACGCCATCCGGCTCGGCCCCATCGGACCGCTGCCGCTGCCATCGGCGGTCAATTCGTTACGCAAGGCCGGATCGCCGACAGCGCTCATATCGGCGCCGGCGCAGAAATGACCGCCGGCGCCGGTCAGCACCGCCACCCTCAGCGCCGGCTCGTTTTCAAACCGTTCAAATGCCAGGCGCAATTCCTCGGCCATGGGGCGATCGACGGCGTTGCGCTTCTCTGGCCGCGTCATGGTAATGGTGCAGATGGCCCCGTCGGTGTCGAATGAAATGGTATGCATGGCCTTGCCTTTCCGCCTGGTAGAGTGGGCATTGCGCAGGCACTACCTACCTGCCCGCCCTGCGATCAGCTGGTAACAGAGTCAATTGCCCGCATCTCGCGCGCCGCCACCGACAGCATCGCCAGATCGACATTGCCGCCCATCTGAAAATCGGTCTGCAAGCGGCGATAGCGTTCCAGCGGCGCCCGGCTGACGGTCTGCCAGACCTCGATCATTTCCTGCGACAGTTCCAGCGCCGGCGACAACTGAATCACCTTGGCCGTCAAAGCGCGCTGCAAACCGGTCAGATCGCTCTGCAAGGCGGTGCGCGCCAGAGTCTGCCAATGCGAGTCGACCGGCAGTGCGCCAACCCGTTCGCGCATCCAGCCGAAGTTCAGGTTGACGTCCAGCGCAAAATAGACCGCCGCCACCAGCTCCAGGCTGCGCCCGGTCGATGCCGCCACTTCGGCGATATCCAGCACCGCACCGATCAGCTCGGCGCTGGCAACCCGGCGCGCCAGTTGCTGGGAGACGCCGGCCTGTATCAGCGCATCGCGTTTTGCCTTGAGCGCATCGGCGTCGCTGGCCGCCAGCAACGAGACCAGTTGCGGCCCCAACTGATCGGCGGCCTGGCGGAAGCGTGCCACGGTGGCTTCAATCGAAGCTTCTTGCCCATGACGATGCAAGAACCAGAAACTGGCTTGCTCGATCAGGCCGCCGACATCGACAAACATTTGCGCCTGCAAGGCATCCGGCACCACGTTGTCGAGAGCATCGATGTCTTGCCAGATTTCCTCGAAACCGAACACCTCGCGCGCAATCACGATGGCGCGCAGCACATCGGTCGGGCTGGCGCCGCTCTCATCGGCCATTTGATGGACAAAGGTGGCGCCGACCCGGTTGGTCAGCGTATTCACCAGATAGGTGGAGATAATCTCGCGCGCCAGAGGATGACGCCGCATGGCGTCGGGAAAGCGTTCACGCAGCGGCTGCGGAAAATAGGAAGCCAGCGAGCTGGCGATAAACGGGTCTGCGGGCAAATCGGATGCCAGCAATTCTTCATACAGCCACATCTTGTTATACGCCATCAGCACCGCGCGTTCCGGCGCGGCAAGTCCTTGCTTGGCGGTCTTGCGCTCGGCACACTCGTCTTCCGACGGCAGGAATTCAACCGCGCGGTCGAGCCGGCCGGCACGCTCAAGGAAGCGGATCAGACGCGCTTCCGGTTCCAGCAGGCTGGCGGCGCGGCGCCCCGCCACCGACAGCGCCTGGGTCTGGTAGTAGTTATCGGTCAGCACCTGCAGTCCGACCTCTTCGGTCATTTCCGCCAGCAGCTTGTTACGCTGTTTCTCGGTCATTTCGCCGTCACTGACGATCAGGCCGAGCATGATCTTGATATTGACTTCGTGATCGGAGCAATCGACGCCGGCCGAATTATCGATAGCATCGGTGCAGATACGGCCGCCTTTTTGCGCAAACTCGATACGGCCGAACTGGGTGCAGCCGAGGTTGCCGCCTTCGGCCACCACCTTGCAATTGAGTTCGGCGCCGTTGACGCGGATCGCATCGTTGCTGCGGTCGCCGACCTGGGCGTGGCTTTCGCGGCTGGCCTTGATGTAGGTGCCGATGCCGCCGTTGTAAAGCAGATCGACCGGCGCCAGCAGGATCGCGCGTATCAATTCCGCCGGCGCCAGCTCGCTGGCGCTCACGCCCAGCGCTGCTTGCACTTGCGGCGTCAGCGCAATCGTCTTGAGGCTGCGCGCATAGATTCCGCCGCCGTCCGAGATCAGGTTGCGGTTGTAATCGGCCCAGCTGGAGCGCGGCAAGGCAAACAAACGCTCGCGCTCGGCGAAGCTGGTCTCCGGGTCCGGATCCGGATCGAGGAAAATATGGCGATGGTCAAAGCCCGCCACCAGCTTGATGTGGCGTGACAACAGCATGCCGTTGCCGAACACGTCGCCGGACATGTCGCCGATGCCGACCACCGTAAAATCCTGCTCCTGGGTATTCACTCCGGTTTCGCGGAAATGGCGTTTCACCGCTTCCCATGCGCCGCGCGCGGTAATCCCCATCTTCTTATGGTCATAACCGACCGAGCCGCCGGAGGCGAAGGCGTCGCCCAGCCAGAAGCCGTATTCGGCTGAAATCGCGTTGGCGTAATCGGAAAAACTGGCGGTGCCCTTGTCGGCGGCGACCACCAGGTAAGGATCGTCGCCGTCGTAGCGCACCACGTCCGGCGGCGCCACCACCTTGCCGTCGGCCAGGTTATCGGTCAGGTCGAGCAGGCCGCGCAGGAAATTCTGGTAGCAGGCTACCCCCTCGCGCAGATAGGCGTCGCGCTCGGCGGCCAGCGGCGCGCTCTTGAGGACGAACCCGCCCTTGGAGCCGACCGGCACGATCACCGCATTCTTGACCATCTGCGCCTTCACCAGCCCCAACACCTCGGTACGGAAATCCTCACGCCGGTCGGACCAGCGCAAACCGCCGCGCGCCACTTTGCCGCCGCGCAGATGGACGCCTTCGAAACGCGGTGAATACACCCAGATCTCGAACATCGGCTTGGGTGCGGGCAGCCCCGGCACTTTGGCCGGATCGAACTTGAACGACAGATAAGGTTTCGGCTGGCCGTCGGCGCCGCGCTGAAAATAATTGGTGCGCAAGGTGGCGCTGATCACGCCCAGGAACTGGCGCAGGATCCGGTCTTCGTCGAGATTCGGCACCTGGTCCATTGCTTCTTCGGTCTGCTGCAGCAACGATTTGGCTTTTGCGTCTGTACCGGCATCCTTAGCCAGGGCCGGATCAAAGCGCACCAGGAACAGCTCTACCAGCTTGCGCGCGATCTCCGGGTTGGCGGTCAGGGCTTGTTCGATATAGGCGTTGCTGAAGGTCGATCCGACTTGCCGCAGATAACGTGCATAAGCGCGCAGGATGGTGACTTCGCGCCAGTTCAGACGCGCCCCCAGCACCAGCCGGTTGAGATCGTCATTATCCGCTTCGCCGCTCCAGACGCGGCCGAAAGCCTCTTCGAATACGCCCTTGATGCGATCTATCTCGACTTCGCTATCGTCCGCGGTCTGCATGCCGAAATCGTGTATCCAGGCCGGTTCGCTATCGTGCAGCTCGATCCGGTAAGGGCGTTCCTCGTTCACCTTGACGCCCATATGCTCCAGCATCGGCAAACTCTGCGACAAAGCCATCGGCTTGCCGGCGCGGTAAATCTTCAGGCGCAACGAGGCTGGCGCCGCTTCGATCGGCCGGTACAAGCTCATGGCCAGGCCGCTGTACAGCTGCGCGGCTTCCAGCAAGGCGATGTCATGCACTGCGGTGCGCGCCGCGTAGTCTTCACGGAAACCGGCCGGAAACGATGCTGCATAGCGGCGCAGCAGCCGCGTGCCCTGTTCCTCGCCACGCTGCTCCAGCAAGGCTTCGGTCAGATCGTCTTGCCAGCGTCGCGTGGCCTGCACGATACTCGCTTCCAGCTGCTCGACATTGATCTCGGCGGCACTGCCCGGTTCGGTGCGTACCGTGAACTGAATGCGCGCCAGCACCGATTCCGATAGCAAGGGCGTGAATTCGATGCCGGTGCCGTTGAAGGCCTCCAGCAGCAAACTCTGGATGCGCTCGCGCAGCTCGGTGTTGAAACGGTCGCGCGGCACGAACACCAGGCAGGAAACATAGCGGCCGAAGGCGTCGCGCCGGACAAACAGACGGGTGCGCTGGCGCTCTTCCAGGCGCAGGATGCCGCTGGCGGTGTCGAACAATTCGTCTTCGTTGACCTGGAACAGTTCGTCGCGCGGGTATTGCTCCAGGATAGTGGCCAAGGTCTTTGCCAGATGGCCTTTGGGGACGAAACCGGCGCGCTCCAGCACCTTCGCCACCTTGCGCCGCACCAGCGGGATCTCGCTGGTCGGCACCATGTAGGCGGTCGAGGTGTACAGGCCGACGATGCGGCGCTCGCCGACCACCTTGCCGTCAGCGTCGTAGCGCTTGACGCCGACATAATCGAGATAACCGGCTCTATGCACGGTGGCGCGTGAATTCGCCTTGGTGATGAAAATCGGCGAACGGGCGTCGATGATGCCCTGCGCGCTGACCGGCAGCTTGGTCATGTCGGCGCTGTCGGCTGCGCGCAGGGAATCGCGCAATACCCCCAGGCCGGAACCGGCCACGCCTTGCAGATAGTTTTCGCCGTCGCGCACCAGCAGCTCGTAATCGCGATAGCCGAGAAACGTGAAATGATCGTCAACCATCCATTCGAGGAAGGCGCGCGCCTCGGCAATTTCGCTGTGCAACGCAGCATCGCTATGGTCTTGCTGTTTCAGATCGTCGATGGCGGCATTGGCCGCCGTCATCATCTGCCGCCAGTCCTCCACCGCGGCGCGGACATCGCCCAGCACCTTGAGCACGGCGGCCAGGATTTCCTCCATCCTGGCGGCCTCGGTACAGCGGTCGACTTCTATATGTATATGCGATTCCAGCCTAGGTTCCAGCCCTGCCGGTCCGCTATCCTGGCCGGCGTTCTCGCTGGCGCGCTGGATTTTTTCCACCTGCCCGCTGGCGTCGCGCCAAACACGGAATACCGGGTGAATCACCGCATGCAGGGTCAGGCCCAGGCGGTTGATTTCGGTGGTCACCGAATCCACCAGGAACGGCATATCGTCGTTGACGATTTCGATCACGCTATGGCCGGATTGCCAGCCATGCTCATCGAGCTGCGGATTGTAGATGCGCACCCGCGGCGCACCGCTGACGAAGTGCCGCGCAAACTGCCAATGGGCGACGGCGGCGCCGTACAAATCGGCGATATCGCGGCTCACTATCTGCTCTTCCCCCACCTGCGAGTAATACTCGACCAGAAAAGCTTGCATCGGTGCAAACACTTCCGGCGGCAAGCGATCGCGAGCGAATTCGACCATCTCTGCCAGCTTTTGCTGTTTTCTTTCTATGGCGGCTGTATGCATGATTTTCTTTCGAATGGTTAATTTCGAACTTCGGTCAAGTTAGAACTCATTTCATCAATATCCGTGAGATGCGTTCTTGCCAGAAGAGGCGCTGGCAAGGGTGGAGCAGGGAATTCGCACAGCGTGCTGTGCGCCTGCGTAACGGTCTGCGCCTACCAGCGCAGACGCGCCCTGCAAGGGTGCGACGCGTCCAATAGCGAGCTATTGGCAAGGAGCACAACGCGGCCAGCGCCTCTTCTGGCATGAACCCTCCGGGAACGGGTTATTTGGGCGTATTGCTGCGTTGCGCCGCTTGCCAAGGGGTGTAGCAGGGAATTCGGACAGCACGCTGTCCGCCTGCGAAACGGTTTCCGCTTGCAAGCGGAAACGCGCCCTGCAAGGGACACCCTTGGCTGCCCGACGCGCCTTGCACTACCTCCCACACGCCGCGTTCGCACTCACGGATATTGATGAAATGAGTTCTATAGATTCTACCCATGACAGGCCGACACCACACGCATTTCACCAACTCAAACTGCCTTTCTAACCGCGCCGCTCCTCCGTCATCACAGTCAGACCACAAGAAGCCTCAAAAATGTCAAAACGGCAAATCTTCATCATTGAATTTTCACAAACATTTTAATTAAAATGTTTACATTGAATAAATTGATTTCAATGATTAAAATGATTCAAGAAGGCAATTTGTTGCGCAACAACAATTGAAAAATCACTTTGAACGATTGCTGATTCAAGGTTTGAAAGTCGGGCATCTGCCTTCATACGCTTTTTGACAGTCCAATGGATAGATAATCATGTCGCGCTCAACACACTTGACTATTCTCCAGTATGTTCTGGGGCAGGAGCTCCCAAGGCGGATCGCAGATACGGCGATCCTGGCCATTGCGGCCCAGATCGTTGCCTATCTCCAGCTCCACATGCCTCTATCGCTGGCAGCGCCGGTGCACACGGTATTGCTGTATTTTTGCTGTGCGCTGGCGTTTGTATTATTTGCCCAGCTCGATCTCTACACCGCGTGGCCCGAACGGCCCGCTGCGTCCATGTTCATGCGCCTTGCCGTATCCTGGGCGCTGGTGCTGATTCTGGGAATTTTCCTCAGCCGCATGGTGCACGGTATCGGCAGGCTCTCTCACCATTGGCTGCTTTACTGGTACATGACCAGCATGCTGCTGCTGTTGCTGTATCGTGCTTTCTCCTACGTCACCCTGGTAAGGCTGCGCAAACTCCGCCTCGGCGGCAAGCGGGTAGTGATCGTCGGCTATGGTCAGGCCGGACGGGAAATCCACCGCCGCGCCTTGCAGCAGCCGTGGATAGGCTATGACGTCAAGGCTGTAGTAGCCAACGCCGACGAGGCCGGCATTCTGCACGACGCCCATATCACGCGGATCGAACAGCTCAATCAGATCCATGGCTATGTACTCGCCAACCAGATCGATGAAATCTGGATCACGCTGCCGATGACCGCGGCGGCTCAGCTCAGGCCTTTGCAAATCTACCTGCGCAATTCGCTGGTGGATATCCGCTGGGTTCCGGACACCAAGGCGATCCAGATGATCAGCAGCAAGATGAGCAACTTCCTCGGCACCCCGACCTTCGATCTGAATCGTCCTGCCAGCAGCGGCGCCAGCGGTATCGCCAAGCATTTTCTGGACAAGCTGTTCGCGCTGGCGGTGCTGATGGCATTGAGTCCGCTGTTCCTGGCGCTAGCGCTGTGCATCAAGATGTCTTCGCCCGGACCGGTATTTTTCAAACAGGTCAGGCTGGGCCTGAACGGCAAGAAATTCATGATTTACAAGTTCCGCTCCATGAAGCCGCATCAGGAACACGGCAAGCTTACACAGGCCACCCAGGACGATCCGCGTGTCACAAGAATAGGGAAATTCATGCGTCACTTCAGCCTGGATGAACTGCCGCAATTCATCAATGTCTTGTTGGGCGACATGTCCGTGATCGGACCAAGGCCTCATGCGCTGCAACATAATCAGATGTATGAAGAACTTCTGGATTTGTACATGGTGCGCCATCGGGTCAAACCCGGCATCACCGGCTGGGCGCAAATCCACGGCTATCGCGGCGAAACCGACACGCTTGAAAAAATGGAAAAGAGGGTTCAGTTCGATATGCATTACATACAGAACTGGTCTTTCCTGATGGATTTCCGCATCCTGGTCTGGACCGCCTTCAAAGGCTGGAGCGGCAAGTCCGCATATTGAGCATGAACTGAGGCCTGCGCCCCTCCCTTTTTTCTCTTGGTCTCTGGCTAGAAATAAAGCGTTACCGCCACCGGCACAGAACCGGCGTTCACCTCGACGTTTTCCGCGTTGCCCGGACAGGGCCTATCGCTCTGCTGCGGATGAAACTGACTGATGATGCAGCGTTTGGCGCCATTCCTTTGAATGCTGAACGGTCTGCCTGCACGCGAAGAAGAAGCCCATAACATGTAGACGTTGCGCCTTTCCTTGACGCCAGGCTCGCTGGTTAGGGTCAGCTGATACGCTGTCCCGTCTTTTTTGCTGGCGGCAAGTTGAGTGTGTTCCAGTTTCTTCAATAAATAGCTAAGCGCCAGCAACGCTGGTTTCGGTCTGTCGTCGTTGCCGACAAGTCCATAATTGTGTTCTATCGCCGTCGGATCGGTTCCTGAATCTTTCCATTCGTAGATACTCAATAGCGGGATACCGGCAAATACCGTGGACAGATATTCCCTCAGAATGAGTTCCGCCTGCGCGTCCTGATCGCGGGCGGCGGTAAAGCTTGAATATCCCCATTCCGACGCAATCATCGGCAAGTCGGCGCGTCCGTATTGTTGCATCAGGCTGCGCGTCTGCTCAGCATCGTTGATGACCGTCTCGGGAATGTTTCGGTAAGGATGGACGGAAACGCCGTCGAGACAGTTCTCCAGCGAAGCGGCAAGGAGTTGGCTGCCGATGGAATCAGGGGTCAGATTCGGCATTTTGCTGAAACCGAAGCCAAATATATTCTTGCGCGCAATCCCCTTCTGTTGCCCCTGTTGCCCCTGCTGCCCGTTACCCTTCAAGGACGCGCAAATTGCCTGTATCGACGGCAGCAATCCCGATTGCAACAGCTCCGGCTTCAAGAAAGTGGGATCGTCCGGCTCATTCCACAATTCCCACAAAATATCAGGGTCTGCATATTGCCGCAGGGTGTCCAGCGCAAAGGCGGCAAATTTATCCGCGGATTCCTGCGGCGTCCTGGCCATTCGCGATTCCATTTTTTCTCCGCCCCAGACATCGACCCCGCCAAACAGCGTGACGATAGGCTTTAGTTGTGCGTTATGGATCCGGGTGAGCAGTGTCGAATAATCCGGATTTTTTTTGGCGATCGCCGCGATGGGCGGACGTATGCCAAATCGCAGGTACTCAAAGCCCGCCCTCTTGACTCTTTTCAAATCGTCGTCCGACAGTGCGGAGGGTTTGATCTGCACGCTGATGGCGACCGGATAAATGGAATGAATGCCGTATTTCTCCCAGCCGCTGGCAGGCCCCGCCAGCAACAGGCCACAGAAAAAAACAGGGGAAACATGAGCTACGCGTAATTTCATCTGTTTATCCTCCAGTATAAGAAAATGTAGCCGCCAGGTTGCGCGCTAACTCAACTGCATCAACTGCCGAAAATGGGAAAATAATTTCTGATAACCGGCAATGAATTGCAGCGGCGAGAAGCGTTCAACGTAGGCAGCCCGCGCCGCGACTGCATAGCGCTTGAGGGTGTCGTGGTCGATATTTTCCAGTTTTTCCGCCAGGTCGCTGGCGGTGCAATTGAAGATAAGGCCATTGACCGCATGCTCAACGATATCGGGCAATGCCCCGCGGTTGCTGGCAATCACCGGCACATAGCTGCGAAAGGCTTCCAATGCCGCCAAGCCGAACCCTTCTGTCCGTGACGGCATTACCAGCACGTTCGCGCGGTCGTAATACGCGTCGATATGGGCTTGGTCGATCCAGCCGTAATAGCGCACATTCCAGGCATCCACCTTTTCAAGCGCCAGATTGGCCAGCACCGGAGCGCCGACGATGTGATACACATATTCCGGCCTGGTCTTTTGCAAAATACGAATAGCTTCCAGCAGAATATCGTAACCCTTTTCCCGGTCCAGGCGGCCGACAAACAGGATATGCAAATGGCCGTCGTCCCTGCTTTGCGGACGCGGCGCATCCTTTCGGTCCAGCACACTGCTTTGGATCAAAGTACAGTTTCGGGAAAAACCGGATCTGCGGTTTTTTTCATATTCATAACGCGAAATCTCTACCACCGAATCAGGAACGTAGGACATGCCCGTTTCGACAACCCGGGTAAGCAGCGTCACCAGCTTGCTGCGATCGCGGAAACTGGCCCAGCCGTGCGCGCAATACATCGTCTTTGTCTTGCGTCCAAGCCAGGGTCTGGCCAGGCACAGCGCCACGCCGGCGAAGGTGCTGTGCGCGAAGACAATATCGGGAGACTGCAAGCGCACCTGACGGACGATGGCGATCGCCAGTTTGAGAGGCCCCAGGCCAGCGCGCGAATAGGCATGGAAATGCTTGCGGCCGGCATTCAGCTGATCGGCTTGCGAGGCAGGAATCAAATACGAGAAATTGCAATTGAAATCGCCGCTTAGACGCTCCAGCGTATCGAGATAAGTGGCGATCCCTCCTTTGATGGTCTCTGCTACGTTCAACACACTGAGCGGACGATTTTTATGCATTATTCCCCCCCTAAGAAAAATATGCTTGCCTTTATGCTTGCCTTGTAGCTGGAAATCTGCGCGCAACCTCCTCCTGCGCAGGCTGTAGATAGTCGATGCCGAACACGCAGAAGGCATAGGCAGTCAAGTGGCGAAAAAAAGATCCGAGGTCCGGTTCAAAGAAAGTCTGAACCGCAAAATTGGCAAGCAGCAGTAGGAACAAAGGATGTTGGTAGTTGCGCCGCCTGAAAAGAACGAAGGTCAGATACCACAAGGTAAAAGACAGGATCAGTTCTTGCGCGCGCAGTGAAAACAGCGGCGCAAAGTAAAAGCGTATCGTCGCAAAGCCGATATTCGGAAGAGCCGTCAGTACGCCGCTGGGAGTCAGGATATTCGTGAAGACAGTCTTGGCGTCCGCCATCCCTTCCCTGTTTTCATTGACAATATCGCGCGCCAGCTGCAACTGATTCCAGAAGTCGCCCGGCAGCGCCAGGCAAGCGGCGAGGACGCCGAACACAATCACCGCGCGCAGTTTGCCGTGGCTGCTGGCCACCATGTGCAGCGCTATCAGGATGGCGGCCACCAGAACGAAATAGATGCGGAACTGCCATGCGTACAGCAGATAGAGGGCGACCGTCAATCCGATCTTGCTGTGGTTCGACAGGCGCCGGCTGCAGATAAGGCACGCCGCCAAGTTCAGGAGAATGACGACGACTTCTTTCGACAGCTTGAGATTGAACAATGCGAATGACGACATCAGGACGCAGGCAAACACAAGATCGACCAAGCGCAACGAGCGCTTGCTGACATAGATCATCACCAGCCCGGTGGCGCTCACCAATAACAACTGCGACCCGGCCTGGCCGAGAAAAGAGAAAATCACGGCCATGCTGACAAAAGAGTTTTGTTCTGCCAGATGAAGATCCGTATATCGGATCAGATCGTAAATCGTCCGTTCATCGGTAAAAAAATAGGCTGGAAGAAAGACTCGCTGATATAGATAGACCAGCGCCCCCAGCAACAGGATCAGCGCCCCGCTGATGAGCCTGATTTCGGCCGCAATGCGCTTGTCGAATAGCTTTTTCATCGCCGTTGCTATGCCGCTGCCGTGACTACGGCGCTGGCGTCTTCCGGCGTCAGCGCTGCACACGAAGGGCTCGATGCGTTGAGCAAGGCCGCAATTTCCGATGTGAGCTGCTGCGTCAATTCCGCTTTTTTTGTTGCGTCCCGGCTGCGGCGCGCGTAATCAAGCAGGCTGAGCGTGCGGCCGACATCCGGTATCGCCGCCTGGATGAAAAAGCGGTCGCGGCCGGTCTGCTTGAAAAATGACTTGATCTTGCTGTCCCAGCTCAAGCCGATGCTGGGAATGTCGAGCGCGTAGGCAACGATATTGGCATGCAGCCGGTGAGCGATGATGCAATCGCAATTGGCGATATTGGCAACCAGCTGCGCCGGCAGGTCGGGCCGCGGCAGGTTAAGCACGGCTGCGGGATCGAGGTCGCTTGCCAGCACTTCCTTGAATGTCTCGTCATCCGGAGAGCCGTTGGTAAACAGCTGAACCCGATACCCCAGTTCAACCGCCTGCCTCGCCAGCTGCTGGAAATACATGCCGATCCGCTGCCCATAATCCGCATCTTCCGCGCCAAGCTGATTCAACTCCAGCGGGCTTGAAATGCAGATTCCCAAAACATCCCCTGCGGCACGTACCGGCAAAGAGCTGGCATAGGTTTGCTTTGAATAGATACCTGGATCCGGCGTGACTCGCACTTCCAGCTTCTCTGCCAGAATCTGTTGCAGATTGTGCGCCGAAGCGCTGTCACGCGTGCTGATTTGCATCGGCGCCAGATTGGCCAGCGTCCGTCGCAGCAATCCGGTACCGGCGTCGGACATGGTGGTGGCGACGCCGACCCCCAGAATCGCAACCTTGCCGGATTTGCCGGCAGCCTTGATGGTTTTCGATAGCAGGAACAACTTGATCGGAAAATTCAGATTCACGTCTAGGAACAACTGCCCGCCGCCGATCACGATCAGATCCGCATTGGCCAGTTGCCGCAGCCACTTGCGACGCCAGCGCAAAAAATATTGCAGGCCGAAGTAAGCGCAAACCAGATAGGGACGCAGCCGCTTCGGCACCTTGTTGATCAAGGATTTCCTGGAGACGCCAGGCGCCTCGTAATCGTCCCGTCCGGCGATATCGAGGGCGCTGACCCGCGCGCTCGGCATATGCTCCAGCAACAGCTGCCGGATATTTTCATAAATAATTCCATCGCCCAGATTTGGGCTGTAAGGCACGGCGCCAATCACGATTTTCATAGGACGATCACCGTTAAGCTTTTGCGAATTTGGTAAAACATGATGATGGAGGCCAGGCAAAGGCCGAAGATGGTGGGAATGAAGAAGGTGCTGACGGATGCTGCCGGACGTGCGGCGAATACCAATATGAAGCAAAGGAATCCGCCGGTTACGGCCCAGCTGGCGCAGTGCGTCAATCTGAGCGCCTTCAATACGGTACGGGTGCCCTGAATTGCCGCCAGAATCACCGGCAGCAAAATATAGTCGTGCATATTCAGGCCGCTGTATTTGGCGCCGAACAGCAAGCCGACCAGGAACTGTCCCCAGATCCATAGGACCAGGCTATACAAAAGACTGGAAGCCAAGGTGGCCGCGATCAGCATGCGCGCCATCGCTGAAAATTCTGCCGATTTTTCATCGAACAGCCGGGCCAGCCTCGGCAAGCCGAAATTCGAGATCGCGATGTTCAAATACTGTGCCGGCAGCACCAGCATCAGCACCACCCGGAAATTGGCCGCCAGATCCGCCTGCTGCCTGGACATGTAGTAGATCACCAAGCCGTTGGTCATCACCCAGATCAGAATCTGGCTCAGAGAATTGTTGAGGCCGAAACTCAGCCAGGCTTTGTTTGCACTCGGCGCTTCACCTGGCTGGCGAATCTTTTCTTTCGACATGCCCGCAATCAGCGCGCTCGTCAGCAGCATCGGCAGACCCAGCGCGGCGAGCAGCTCACTCAGCTCATAGGGGCTGTTCTTTGGAATCAGTGCAATTGCCGCAGCTACGCCCGCCAGCTGCGCCAGTGCGGGAATCACGGATTTAAGACTCTTGTTTTCCAAAATGGCAATCGAGCGCACCGTCCAGTAAGCGACAAAGCCCGCCAGCGAAAGAACCAGGGCGTAACCGAAATACGGCGGCGTATCGAGAATCCGCCATACCAGATAAATCAATACCGGCACACTGACCAGCGCCAGCGGCACATGCAATTTCATCAGCAGCTTGCGGTCGATTGCATAGTCCGCCTTGGCAAACACCAGCAACGGCTCCATGACCGTGCAGCCATGCACGATATTCAACAGGATCACGGCCGAGTAAATGACGGAAAACGTGGCGAAGTCCTCCACACTCAGGTAGCGAGCCAGCAAAGCCTGCGTAGAAAAAAACGAGAAGGTGAAAACCGCTTGCTCGAATACGATTTGCAACAGCGCTTTGGTTTTTTTCATGGCGAGGGGCAGGCTCAAGAAACGATGTCTTGCGGTTTATAGGAATAAGCGGCGTACCGGTAGCGCCCCGACCTGGCGCCATAGCCATACCTGCGCGTGTCGTGCCTGATGCCGTTGAATATCGCTCCTTTTGCCCGTATCCCGTTCTGCGCCAGACGCTTGACGCATTCGACCATCTCTCCGATTTTGCTCACATCAGCCTTCGCGACCAGGAAAACCGTGCCAGCCATTGCCGCCAGAATGCCTGCGTCCGAGGCTGCCAGCACCGGCGCCGTGTCGACCAGCACAATGTCGTATTCGGCGGAGAACCCTTGCAGCAGCTCCGCCGTGCGCCCGGCAAGGAACAGTTCGGCCGGGTTAGGCGGCAGCCTGCCGGTGGAAATGAAATCAAGATTCGGCAGGATGGATTTCTGCAGCGCTTCAGCCGGAATGGCGGCGCCGGCAATTAATTCAGACAAGCCCTTGCCGCGCGCCGATCCGAAGTACTGATTGAGATGGCCCCGGCGCAGGTCGGCGTCAATCAGCAGCACGCGCTTGCCCGAAGAGGCAATGAGCGCCGACAGATTGGCGGCGATGAACGATTTGCCGACCCCCGGGGCGGGGCCGGTCAGCAACACGATATTGTTGTGTGCTTCAAGCATGGCAAAGCGCAAGGCCGTGCGCAAGCTGCGCAGGCTTTCGACCGCGGTATCGTGCGGCTGGAACAGCGCCAGCACGGCCGGCTCCCCGGCTTTCCTTCTGATTTTCTTGTTCAGCTCCTCCTGCGCATCGCTCAGCGGCACAGTGGCATACACACTCAAGCCGGCGAAGCGCTCGATATCGTTGGGGTTGCTGATGCCGCCGTAAAGCGTCTCGCGTACAACGGCCGCCACTACCCCCGCAAACAGGCCGAATATTGCGGCAATTGGCAGCACCAGTATCTTTTTCGGCCTGACCGGGATTTCCGGAATTGCGGCAACGTCGACCACCCGGACATTGCCGACCTTGCCCTCCTTGACCAGCTTCAATTGCTGAATATTGTTCAGCAGCTCTGTATATAAGGTGGTATTCACGGTCACGTCGCGCATCAGCCGCAACAGATCCTGCTCACTGTTAGGCAGTTTTTTTATCTGCCCTGAAACCTTTCCCTGATCACTCTGAAGCGCGGCGATCTGGCGGTCGAGTGCCAGGATCGACGGATGCGAATCGGCAAAGCGGGTAACCAGATCCTTGCGCTTCTGTCTCAGCTCGAATATCTGCGTTTCGGCCGTCACTGCGTGCTGCAGGACTATCTTGGCTTCTTCTCCAATATCGATGCTGCCGGCCCGTTCACGCAGCGCATTGTAGAGATTCTCGGCCCGGTCCAGTTCCTGTTTCAGCTGCGGCAGCTGGCCGTCAAGAAAGTCTAGCGATTTGGTGGCCTCGGCAGACTTGCGTTCGACGTTTTGCCGTACATATTGACGGCCGATCTCATTCAATGTCTCACTGATCAGCAGCGGGTCGGCCCCCAGCAGTTCAGCGCCGATCACGCCGGATTGCTTGCCCTTTTCAGCGATGCTCAATTGCTCTTGCAAATCCTGGATGGTCTTCAGCCTTGAGTTGCGCGCAAGATCGAAGACGGCGCCCGCCTTGGCTTGCAGCTGAGCCACACGCAGCTCTATGACGTCGTCGCCGAGATGGAATATTTCCGTCCGCCCCGCCACGCCTTCGAATACCTGGTCGAACTTGGAACTGGACAAGGCGTAACGGCCTTTGCCTAGCGTCTTCAGCTTGAACGATTCGCCTTCCAGGATTAGCGGGACATTGAAAATATCGACATCGATTTTTTCGCTGCCCCAGGCGTAGCCGCCGATACCGAACAATCCGGGATTGGAAAGGTCCTTGTTTGCGCGCGCGATGACAGCGCCAATCAGCGGAAAATATTTTGGCCGCTGCTCGATGAACAGGTGCAGATTATCGACCGACCTGGATACCACCAGGCGCGAACTCAGAATTTCGATTTCGGCCGGCGCGGTCGATTTCACATCGAACATCGTCGACATGTCGGCCAGGATATTGCTGGCGGCGGCACTGGGCGAGTTGTCTTCCACTTGCACCAGAATATCGGCTTTGTAGATTGGCGTCCCCAGAAAAGCGTACAGCGCGCCAATCACGATGAAGGCGAGAGTGACGAGACAGATCAGGCGGCGATTATCCAATAAGACATCGAGAATCGCGGCCAGACTGATGTCGTCTTCCTTGTCGGGCAAGTGTGGCGAATGTAGCTGAGGCGAGTTGAGTTGTGTCATGGACAGGTCAGTATTCCGGTAATGATTGATTGATCGAATGGATGCGGCTTACCCAATCGGCCACCCCCTGCTCGATCAGCCGCAGGCAATCCTCGAACTGGTCGCGGTCGAGCCGATACGGATCGAACACGTCGAACTTGCCGTACTGACCGAGCCGATACAGCTTGCCGCGCGTGGTCGGGTACTGCTCTTCAACAATCTGTTTTTGCCGGGTATCCATCACCAGGATCAAATCGGCGATTTCGCACTGCCATGCCTGCAGTTGCTGCGCCCGATGCGCACTGATATCGATATCGCGTCGCTGCATCAACTCGATCGAATACGGCGCAGCAGGCTGTCCGATCAAGGCATCGATGCCGGCCGACCGCAATTCGACATCGGGCAGTTCTTGCGCAAGCAGCGCTGCCGCCATCGGGCTGCGGCAAATATTGCCGATGCAAACGATAAGGATGGATTTGATCAATTTTTCTTATCCACCGCATTACGCGAGTTGACCGCCGTGGTGGAACTGCCGACCAATTGCGACACCACACGGTTGAAGCGCACCAGACCAGGGGCGTCGACGTACACCACGTCCTTGGCCTGGAGCGCGAAATTTTCTGCCAGCGCCATGCCGACCGGAGATTTGCTATTCAAATGGAATACCGTCGGCATGCCGCCGTCGGCGGCGGCCCGCACCACGTAAATCGCGCTCGGATCGCTGGTATTGGCGTCAACTCCGCCGGCGCCGCTCAACGCATCGCTCAGGCTCAAGCGGCCGTTGCTGCGCAGCGGCTGCGATCCCGGCCGCAACACTTCTCCGGCCACCGAAATCTGGTTGTCCTCCAACGGCGCTACCCGGATCACATCGTCATTCAATAGCACAATCGTCGATGGACTGATATTCCGGTCGATCATCGCCGGTACGCTAAGCTGATAATTTTTGGCGCCGCGCACCAGCGTAATCCGGCTGGAGTCGCCGCTGGCGGGGATGCCGCCAGCCTGGTTGAGTGCTTCGGACAAGGTCATCGGCACGTCGGTGATCGGCTTGACGCCGGCCGCACGGACTTCGCCGTCGACATAGATTTTCTGGCTGCGATAGCCAATTACGCGCAGTGTGATTTGCGGATCGCGGATATATTTGGACAGCATTTCGCGCAGCTTCTTTTGCGCTTCGCCCTCGGTCAACCCGCCTGCCTGGAACTGTCCTATATACGGAAACTGAACCTCGCCTTCGCTACTGATCACGTAGCCCGGCAAGGTCTGCGAAGTCATGCCGCTGCTCGACAGGTTGCCGGTCGCTCCGAGGGTATAGGTCAGATTGGGAACCACCAGTTCCGGGTGGTCCCAGACGATGATGGACAACACGTCGGCCGGCCCCATGCGATACGGTTGCGGCTTGCCGATCAGCTCCCGGTAATTGTCGATGTTCAGCTTTTCCCGCGCGCGCTCGGCATTTTCCTGCTGTATCAATTTAAGCGTGATCGGTGTGATGACTGGGACGGATGCTGGATCGCTGGCGTCCAGCGGCGAATTTGAATTGAATTTCATGCCTGGCGCAAATGCGCATCCGCCCAATGCCAGAGAAAAAGTCAGCAGCAATATTTTTTTCAATTTCATTCACGTCGATCCAGTTTGACTATCGATAGCCCGTCAAAGCTTGGCTATTGGAAAGTAACGATGTAACTTCAAAATGAAAAATATCATATAAAATACAGATAAAAATGATTTAATAACGTTTTTTTTAATTTTATAGTATTTTGAATTTAATAACCAGAAATTCTGTTGATCCCTGACATTTCATAGTTTGCTAAAATACTCAACCAACTTTCTCCAATCTCCCGATGACAGCAGTGAAACTCAATCAAAGCGATGTCACTACGCAAGAAGCCGCCCGCCTGCTCGGCATTTCCGTTACTTCGGTTCAGCAATTGGTGGAACGTGGGGTTCTGGTTGCCTGGAAAACACAAGGCGGACATCGCCGCATCCCGCGTGAAGCGGTAGATGCGCTCAAAGCTGAACGCAGCGATCTATTGGTGGAAAAGGTCAAAGGCTCGCTTTCCTCGACCTTGAGCGCATTGATCGTTGAAGACAATCAACTGCAACGGATGATCTACGAGAAAGAGATTTCCTCCTGGAATATCCCGATCGAACTCCGTTTCTGTGAAAACGGCTATCAGGCACTGATAGAAATCGCCCGGCGCAAGCACGACATCCTGTTGCTCGACATCGTGATGGATGGGATAGACGGCTATGAGATAGTCAAGGCGGTGCTCGCCAACCCCGAGCTCAGGCATATCGAGATTGCGGTTCTCACTACTCTCGACAAAAGCGATCTCGACGCCCGCGGCGGCTTGCCGGACGAAGTGCTGTTCTTTCAAAAACCTATCGTCTTCGAAGAACTGCGAGGCTTCTTGCGTGGCTGCGCCGCACGCAAGGCGCGCCAATCCCGCCTGGCGGCCCCGGCAGCTGCCTCCGAATAAGCAATAGCAGCGCGATCCGCGCCTATCGATCTGCTTCTGTCGCAAGAAACCCGTATTGTCATCAACGTTCAGGCGCTCACTCCTATGTTCCCATGGATGCAAATCACCCAAATCGGTGGCAGCACTATCTTGCTGCCGGCCGCTGCCGCGATGGCGGCCTGGCTTTCCGCCGGACAGGCCTGGCGCCTGGCTTGCTATTGGTGCCTGCTGTTCGCCGGCGGCCTGCTGCTGGTTGCCGCATCGAAAATCGCCTATGTCGGCTGGGGCGTCGGCATAGAAGCACTTGACTTCACCGGTTTCAGCGGCCATGCGATGCGCGCCGCCGCCATTATCCCGCCGTTTTTCTATATTCTCTTGCAACAAAACACGCTTGCGGTCCGCCTCTCTACAGTCTTGCTCGGCATGTCTTTTGCGGCGCTGATCGCACTGTCTCGCGTACTTTTGCATTTCCATTCGATTTCAGAAGCGCTCAGCGGATGGATACTGGGGACAGCTGTTTGCCTCAGCTTTCTCTGGCTTGCGGAACAATTGCCAAAGCCGGCATTGAATCGCGCACTGGTTGTCGGCAGTTTTGCGGCTCTCCTGGCGGCATCCTTTGCCAAGCCGATACCAACTGAGCGCCTGATCAACGACGCAGCGGCTTTGCTGTCGGGCCACGCCAGACAGACTGCGGATAATCGTCAGGCAAGGTAGGTTTCGTCGCCAGCCAAAGACTTGAGGGAATTGCCGAATGCTCCGTCACTATCAAGGAAACAGCGCACCTCATCAAAGGTCAACATTATTTCAGTGCGCAGCTCCAGGAACCTAGCCTGGGTGCAAGCCGACTTTTCCCGATTGAACTCGTCATCGATGCGATCTAACAGCAGGGTCGCAGTATGCGCGCCGGCAATGAGCAACGTCCCTTTAAGGGCATGGCATTCGCGGGTCGTGGCGACAACGTCGGCCGCCCGTACGGCAGCCTCCAGCCGGGCAAATTGCTCGCCCCCCACTTGCAGGAACAATCTGCACAGCTGCGCAAAAATGGCGCTGTCGTTGTAGGAGTGTCTTAAAAACATCTCCGCGCTGAAATGGCTGCAGGATCGGGATTGCATGATCGGCCGGCTCATATTTTCGTCAGGGCGAACACACGGGATCCAACGCCGCAAGAATCTGCGACCGGGTTGCCGGCTTCACCACAATCGCATCGAAGCCCGCCGCCATGATCGACGACAATTCCTCTGCCATCGCAAATGCGGTATATGCCACCATGCGAGGAGTGGCAGCATTGCCGCCGCTCTTAATCAGGCGGCAAAATTCCTTGCCGCTCATATCCCGCATGCCGACATCGCTCAACACGACATCCACTCTGTTTTTCTCAAGGTAGCGCAACGCTTCGGATGCGCCGGTAAACACTTGGACCGAATGTCCTGCCCTGCTTAATATGATCGAAGCAAGATTGCTGTTGAGCGGATTGTCATCCACCACCATTATATTTTTGATGTGCATCTTGATTTCCCCCTAACGTTTTACTCAGATCGGTAGCGTGAAAGTAAAGATGGAACCTCTGCCAGGACGCGACCGTATCGCAATCGTGCCGCCCATGAACGACACCAGATCCTTGACCAGCGCCAGGCCCAGACCGCTGCCCGTCTGGGCTTGCCTTTCCGGTCCGCCTACCTGAAAAAATTTCTCGAAAACAGCATTCTGGAGTTCTGCAGGGATGCCTTCCCCGGTATCCATCACCTTAAATATCAGCATTTGATTCGCGGCAAGAACCCATATCGTCACCCTTCCCTGATGCGTAAATTTGAGAGCGTTGTGGATCAGGTTATTGAGCACCGTGACGACCTTGCTGCGATCGCAGGCGAACTCATGCGGCAACATCGGATTGAGCATCAGTCGCAGCGCAATCTTCTTGCGTATCGCAGTGGATGCATGGCCGGCGACGATTTGATGCATCAGATCCCGTAAATTTTCCGTTGCAATGGTCACCTCCATTTTCCCTGCTGCAATCCGCTCGGTATCCAGCACGGTATTGACCAGTAACAGCAAATGCGTTCCGCTGTCATGAATCGCCTGCGCAAAATCCCATTTGTCGGTACCGTACAGATCATCGCGCAGCAGCTCGGCGTAGCCCAGGATACCGGTTAGCGGGGTGCGCAACTCGTGCGACATATTGGCCAGGAACTGCGACTTTGCCTGATTGGCAAGTGTCGCCGTACGGCGCGTACTCAATAACTGATTAGCCAGGAACAGGATAAAAATAGTGAAGGCGCACACCATCATGATCGCAATACCGGCCAGCATCGACGCACGATAGCGATTGCTGTAAAAAGGTTGCATAGCCTCATCTATGGCAATACCGACGATCACATACAGCGGATACTTTTCCATATGCCGATAGGCATACGCCCGCAACCTGCCGTCGACCGGGCTTTGGGCAATCAGATAACCTTGGCGGCGGGCCTTCATCACGCCAAACGACGGCTCCCCGGAAATATCCAGTCCATTTGCAAAGCTGGCGTCGGACTCTCCGTCCGCCTTCCTCACCTTGATCGTGCCGTCATCGCCGACCAAGCTGATTGCCCCTTTGCTGCCGATATTGATTTGACGATAGAAATTAGTCACGACAACACTATTCATCGAGACGCCGACCACACCGCTGAAGCTGCCGTCGCGGTGGTTAAGACGGCGACTGGCTTGCAGCGACCACTCCCCGGACGTGCGATCGCGCGTCGGTTTGACAAGGAACAGCAGCTGACCGGAGTCGCGCAGCCTGTGCATTTGCATATGTTGGGCAGCCACCTGATCGTCAAGCACAAGATCTTCATCGCCATAGATCTGTACCGCGTGTTCATCAAGAATGAAGAAGCGGTTGCCGAGATCGCTCTGTATGAAGCGCGCATCCCGATATTCCGGGCTGTTCATTTTCTCTCCATAACGCTCGTATTGAAATTTCAGAAGACTGCTGGCTTCATCCGCCTGCTGAATGACACGACTGATGTTCTCATCGAACGCTCTCGCCACATTCTGCGCGTCGCGGCCCACCTGCTCCAGCTCTCGCTGCGTTTCGCTGGCTTCGTCATATAAGGTTATTACCCATATACATGCGATTAATGCGCTTGCGAAAAAAAACAGCGCCAGCCGGATATCCGATCTGCGCGAGAAAATCATTGCGACATCGAACTTTCGTACTTTTTTCAGCACAACGGCAAAACCAGAATCAGTCATCGGCGGAACAGCAACTGAAATACATTGTCATTGATAGGTCATTTCCTGTTCCATGCGATAGCCCGGACCCATCTGCCGGCGGATTTCCGTGACCGAACTGCACGCTCGTGGCGCAACGCCGGCAAGGGCAGGAGTTTATTTCCAAAATGCAATGATAGTATGGTTGGCAAGCCGTTTGCTACTGTCAGAATTGCCAGCCATGGCGAACACGGCAGCAATGACTATTCGCTATGGATTCTTCACCAAAGTCTCTTGCATTTTGAAAACGAAGGGGCTACTTTCTCAGTTAGGCAGGACCGAGAATAATTATTCGAATGGCAGGTTTACCTGGAGGGATAGCTGATGAAAACCGTCGCACAGATTCTTAAAACCAAGCAAAATCAGGCCGTCTACACGATTTCTCCCGCAGACAAGGTGCTGGACGCCGTAAAAATGATGGCAGACAAAAGCGTCGGCGCGCTGCTGGTGACGGAACAGGAAAAAATCGTCGGCATCGTCACCGAGCGCGACTATGCCAGGAAGATGATACTCATGGGGCGCTCGTCAACCGACACTTTCGTGCGCGACATCATGACTTCCTCCGTCATGTATGTGCGCCCCGATGACACCAATGAACAATGCATGGCGCTGATGACGGAAAACCGCTTGCGGCACCTGCCGATCCTGGACGATGGCAAGCTGATCGGCATCATCTCCATCGGCGATCTGGTGAAGGACATTATTTCCGAGCAGCAGTTCATCATTCAGCAGCTCGAACACTACATCATGGGGCGGCCTCAACCTGAGTAATTCAGGTATGGATTAAGAACCACAAGAAATTTCCACATGGTGGCCTCAGATGAAAAACTGGGTAATCCTGCCTATATGCATCATGCTCGCCGCCTGCGCAACCACGCCGCAGGCGCCACGGGCTGATCATCTCTTCAACGATCAATTGTTCTCAGCTCCCTCGCAGCGCATCAGCGTCGACGATGTATTTGCCGTCAGCCCTGCCATGAAACAGTATCTGAGCAGCGCGGAGACGGTTCATCAGATGCGCACAAACGGCATGCAACAAGGGCTGTTCGATGCGCTGTACAGCAAGAGCCAGTTGAAACTGGACTACAACTCGGAAAGCACCCGCAATGCGGCGCAGACCTTCGCCGCCCGCAGCGGCAATTGCCTGTCGCTGGTGATCATGACAGCCGCCTTCGCCAAGGAACTGGGACTGCCTGTGAGCTACCAGCGCATACTGATGGATCAAGCCTGGAGCCGCAACGACGACCTCTACTTTGCCAGCGGACACGTTAATCTCATCCTGGGCAAAAAAGCCAGCGCCATCCGTACTCCGTTCGACCATAGCCGCCTGATGACGATTGATTTTCTGCCGCCGGAAGATACCGACGGCCAGCGCCGGCTAGAGATCGACGAGCACACCATCGTCGCCATGTACATGAATAACCGAGCGGCCGAAGCCTTAGCCCTGCACCAGCTGGACGATGCTTACTGGTGGGTACGCGAAGCGATCCGGCAAGACGCCGGCTTCCTGGCTTCCTACAATACCTTGGGCGTCGTCTATCGGCGCCATGGCAACCTGCAGGACGCCGAACACACGTTCCGGCTGGTGTCCGAACGCGAACCGGATAACACGGTAGTCATGTTCAATCTGATCGGCGTTCTCAATGATCTCGGCAAATCCGCGGAATCAAAAAATTTGGCGGCCAAGTTGGCGCAACTGCAGCCTGAAGCACCTTTCCAGGCATTCAACCTGGGCATGGCGGCCATGCGTGCGGGAGATTTCAAAACCGCAAAACTGCAGTTTTCCAGGGAAATTGCACGCGACCCCTACTACCATGAATTCCAGTATTGGCTGGGTATTGCCTGCCTGCGCCTGGGTGAAACAGATCAGGCGGCCAAGCACTTGAGTATCGCCATGGAAAATAGTACGACCCGCGGCGATCACGATCTGTATGCCGCCAAGCTTGACCGGATCAAGTCTTACCGTTCGCCGTTGCTGGTTCACTAAGCGGTGCTGCCGCAGCCAAATTGCAGCAATGCGGATACGCTATGGTGCTATTGCGTCGATCGGCGCAGCGTGTCTGCCGCCGCCACCGACCGCGTATTCAAGATACGAGGCGCCGAAGCGACAAACTCGCGCACTTGAACGCCAATCGCCAATCTATGTGCGATGCGCATCTTGCTTTTCACACCTTGCATTTTTTGACTATTGATGCATTGTAGTTTTATGTAAATTTTGCGTGGGAATTGCGCAACAACATAGTTAAATGATGTCAATTTTTAACCGCATTTCGGAAGAACGTTTTATTATCAAATTGTCTCTATACAAAAAAGAGGTGTCGACATGGGATGGCTTAACAAATTGGCGACGAAATATATCCTGACGCCAGAAAAACTAGCAGAAAATGAATTGCGCGATACACGCTTGGCGTTGTATCAATCGGAAAGGCAGTTGCTGGAAGCTGAAATGCGCGTCGATTACTATCGCAACATCCTCGGTTTCCTCGAAGCAATTGCCGCCGATGGCGTAGAAAGCGTCGCCGAGTCGCAGAGACCCAAACTGCCCTCCAAACCGCAAGGCCCGCAGCGGCTTACACCGGATCTGAATTCTTACCGCGGCGCCGCCTGACAACTGGATTACATTGGAAAAAAAAACGGCCCATATAGGAGGGCCGCTTTATCTGCGGCGGCCAGCCACAAAATTTACTTGGCCGCAGCTGCCTCGCACTGCCTGCGTCGCGCCAGATCGAGTTAAGCGCTATCTCCCGTTGATAGCCGGCTTGCGCGGCCTTCAAGACCCGAATTTGCCGGGCAGCCTGGCTTTGAGCAGGCACGTCGATTCTGGCTGGTGCGGTCGCCACCATGGGTGCACATGAACTGAGCGCAAAACATGCCATTACGGCGAACAACACCGAAGTTCTTTTTGTCATCTATCCCCCCCTGAGAAAACCCGTTGCACTGTTTGATAGTTGATTTTATGCAACTGGATCAACTGAAGATGATGAACTATGGCAATTAAATCGGCTGGAATTCAAAGAAGCACTTTGAGAGTTGCTGCTGCGTTATCATTGAACCATGTATCCAACCTCACCCCGCTCCCGCTACCTGAAACCAGAACAATGGGCCGTGACTTTCATGCGCGCCCTGCGCAGCTGGTGGTATATGCTGCATCTGGCCGGGATTGCGCTGGTCATGGCATTTTCCCCATCTACCTATCACCGCGCCAACCGTAACGCGACCTACCGCTACATCTACACCGGCACCTGGCAAATCCTGCCCTGGTTCACCCTGCTCTCTACCTTGCTCAGCCTGGTGCTGATCCGCATCGTGATCGTCACCGCGCTGAGCTACGGCCTGTCGCGCTACGCGCTGGAAATGATGGTGCGGGTGCTGGTGCTGGAATTGATCCCTTTGTCGGCGGCCCTGTTCGTGGCGCTGCGCGCCGGCCTGGCATTCAGCGGCGCACAGTTCGCCGTAACCGGCGCCGACCCTGCCCCTGCCCACCCCCCGGCAGCACCGGATATCGCCCAATTGCAATCGGATCTGGTGCCGCGCGTGATCGCCAGCGCCTTCTCGGTGGCGAGCCTGGCTACGGTCAGCGGCATGATTGTCTTGCTGCTGGCCTATATCAATGTCTACGGCATCACCCCCTGGGGCTTGCTTGACTACACGCGCACCGTGGGACGGGTGTTCGAGCCGGCGGTTACGCTCGGCTTCGCCTTGAAAACCCTGCTGTTCGGGCTGGCGGTGGCGGTAGTCCCTGCGGCGGCGATTCTTGAAAGCGCGCGGCGCAAAGCCACGCTGTCATCCGCGTTGCAGCCGGGCGCCACGCGCCTGTTGTTGGTGCTGGTCCTGATCGAGGTCGGGGCGCTGGCAGTGAAATATATCTAACTCGGAAAACGACTATGGCATCTGCCCTCGATTCCCCCCCTTCCCCTCCTCAACCGCCCGCCAACGTTGAATTCAAGGCGCTCTTGCTGTTGGTCCTGATGGCTGCGCTGGTGTGCGGTTTTGTGTTGTATGTGATGTATGCGCGCGGCGTGTTCGAAAGCACTCAGCGCCTGGTGCTGGTGGCGGACGATTCCGAGGGCGTGCTGGTGGGCATGGACCTGACCTTCTCCGGCTTTCCCATCGGCCGCGTGCAACGCATAGATCTGGGGCCGGACGGCAAGGCGCGCATCTTGATCGACGTCCCGCGCAAAGACGCCAACTGGCTGCGCACCAGCAGCGTATTCACATTGGAACGCGGCCTGGTCGGCGACACCCGCATCCGCGCCTTTACCGGCGTCCTCGACGATCCGCTGTTGCCGCCCGACTCGGTACGCAGCGTGCTGCGCGGCGATACCGCGGCAGAAATTCCGCGCCTGGTAGCAACCGCCAGGGAATTACTGGAAAACCTGCAAGCCATCACCGCCGCAGACTCCAGCCTTAACACCAGCCTGGCGAATGTGCAGACCATGACCGGCCGCCTGACTGGACAATACGGCGTTCTGGGCGGCGCCTTGGGCAGCGACGAAAATGCAAAGAAACTCATCGCCACGCTGGACCGCGTCAATGCGCTGCTGGCCAAAACCGACCAACGCGTATTCGGCCAGCCCGGCCAGCGCGGCGTGATGGACGATGCGCAAGCCGCCATCGTCCAGCTTAACGGTGTGCTGAGCGATGCCCGCAACAGCCTCAAGAAAGTGGATGCGGTACTGGCCGAGGCGCAAGCGGTGGGCAGCAATGTCCGTATCGCCAGCGACGACCTGGGCGCATTGCGCGCCGAAGTGGACGCCAGTTTGCGTAAAGTGAACCAGCTGGTCAATGAGATCAACCGCAAATGGCCTTTCGCCCGCGATACGGAGCTCAAACTGCCATGAAAATGACCTGCCCACCCGGCTTGTTTCCCGCATTACCCGCTATATCGCTTGCGGTATTGTTTGCCATTTCGTTAGCCGCTTGCAGCAGCAAGCCGCCGGCGCCCGACTGGCAGGGCAACGCATTCAACTCTCTGCAAAGTTTTTCCTCGGCTTATCTGAGCGGCGACACGCGTGTGGCCAATCAGGAATTCGCACGCGCCCGCGATGCCGTCGCCAGTACCGGCCGCGCCGATCTGGTGGCGCGCGCAGAACTGATGCGCTGCGCTGCGCGTGCGGCCAGCCTGGAGTTTGACAACTGCGCCGGATTTCAGCCGCTGGCGCAAGACGCTGACGCCGCCCAACGCAGTTATGCAGCTTATGTAAATGGCCAATGGCAGGGCCTGGACGCCGGCTTGCTGCCGGCCCAGCACAAAGCGGTGGTCAGCAGCGGCCGCATCGGCGCTATCGAAGATCCGCTGGCGCGCCTGGTGGCCGCCGCCGCACTATTGCAAAGCGGCCGCTTGACGCCGGCAGATATCGCCAACGCCACCGAGACCGCCTCAGCGCAAGGCTGGCGTCGTCCGCTGCTGGCCTGGCTAGGAGTGCAGTTGCAGCGTGCCAAGGCAGCAGATGACCGCGAGGCCCAAACGCGGATTCAAACAGCTTTTGCACAAACGGCTTTGAATCCACCAGCGCTGTCAGCACTGTGCCATCGTGATCCTGGCCGACATAATAATGCTGCTCAACGGTACTGCCGGCAGCGCAGGCGTCTTTAGCGAACTGATACTGAACCACGGTTGGAATATCGGTATCCAGGGTGCCGGTACCGACAAAGATCGGCGCGGCGAATTTGACTGTCGGGTAATTGGAGGATTGCAGGGTTTGCGTGGCCCAGGCGGTCACGTCGCCGTTGAAGACATCGGCAGTGACCAGCTTGTTCTGCGTGATGTAATCTTCAATCGGCCCCAGGCATTGCGTCGCCACCACCGAGTAAAACGCTTTACCCTTGGCAGTCAGGTGATCCGACAGCAGGAAATTCGGCACTACTCTTTCTGCAGTGGCGTAACCCAGCCAGGCGTAAGCTTCCAGCGTCGACAGCACCGAGGTGAAACCGCTGGTGGGCACCTGCGCCGTCAGCGCGTTCAGATACGCCAGCACGCTTTGCAACTGGTACGGAACGCCGGTTGCCACCGTTCCCAACAGCTTGATTTCCGGCGCGTAGCTGGGCGCATAGGCGGCGGTTGCAAGCGCACCCTGCGCCCCCTGAGACTGGCCGACGATCACTACCGAACTGGAGAGTTGCGGGAACGCTTTGGTGACCGCCCGGATGCTATCCAGAACACTGTAGGCTTCGGGCCGCGCGTGCAGATACGGATGCAAGCCGGGCGTGCCCAATCCCTGGTAATCGGTAGACACCACCGCATAACCCTGCGCCAGCCAGGCGTCCAGATAATCTATATCGCGCGCATCACGCAGTGTCCATGATGGCGCGCAAACGTCGGCCACGCCGACAGTGCCATGAGCCCAGGCGATCAGCGGCCAGCCGCCGGCCGGCGGCGTGCCCTTGGGCAGTTGCAAATCGCCGGAAACGTAGATCGCGGTTTTACCATCGTCGCCGTCGGTTGAGCTATACAGAATGCGGATGCCTTGCGAGGCGTTCGGCAGTACCTGAGCGGGCGCCAATGCTTCCTGCTGCAACAACACGCCTGGCGTAGCGGGGATAGCGTCGCTCCATCGGTAAAACGACGAAACGCCGCCATCGGCGGTAAATGCTTTCGATTGCGGCGTCAAATTATCGCCACCACCGCCGCAAGCATTAAGCGTCAGGCCAAGCAGCGTGACGGCAAGAAATTTTGAAGATTGGCAGAACTGGGCAACCCGCATGACTTTTGTCTCCTCATTCGTTTTTTTTTAAAATTGATCTGAGTTCAAAACAGCCGTTGCCATTATGCATCACTATTTAGCGGACCCGCTTTACCGGATCTCCTTCAGCGCAGCGCCTCCTGTTGCAGCCAGTCGCAAAAATGCTTGATCAGGGGCACCTCCGCTTGATGCCGCGCCACTATCCACCAATAGCTCCTGGCGCGGCTCACCGGCTCGGCCAGCGGCATGACCAGGCGGCCGCTGGCCAGCTCATCGGTAATCAGCGGCAACGGCCCGAGCGCCACGCCGAGACCGTCGACGGCCGCCTGCAGGGCCAGGTAAAAATGATCGAACGATTGTTTTTTCTTGCACAAGGCTGGCGCCACATTGGCTGCCGCCAGCCATTTCGGCCAGGCCTCCGGGCGCGTATCCGAATGCAGCAAGGTGTGCGCCGCCAGATCGCCGGCCGCCCGGATCGGCGCGCGCGCCAGCAGTGCCGGGCTGCAAACCGGCAACTCGCTTTCTTCCAGGAACTCACCGCTCATGCAATTCGGCCAATGGCCCGGGCCGCGCCGGATCGCGACATCGAACAGCTCGCCCGCTTCGCCCAAGGGCTGCATAGAGGTAGAGGTCGACAGCTTCAGCTCCACGCCCGGATACAGGCGCTGGAAGCCGCTCAGACGCGGCAACAACCAGCGCATCGCAAAAGTCGACAAGGCGTTGATATGCAACACCCGCACCGTGCCGGACTCGCGCAGCAGTTTGGTGGCGCTGGCGATATTGTCGAAAGCCGCCTGCACCGTGAGCAGATAGCGGCGGCCGTCATCGGTCAATTGCACCCGCTTGCCGATGCGGTGAAACACTTGCATGCCGAGCCAGGCCTCCAGCGCCGCCACCTGACGGCTGACTGCACCGTGCGTCACATGCAGCTCTTCTGCGGCAGCCGAGAAATTTTCAAAGCGCGCCGCGACTTCAAATGCGCGTAGCGCTTGCAAGGGAGGGAGAGAGAGAGCGAGACATGCTTGTGATTATATGTCACAACATAACGCTAAAAAAGTCGATTTGTAGGCACCTCGAATTTCTGTACCATGCGTCTATCGAATCAGTATTCATCGCCACTTCTGCCGTAATGGCCGCTTTCATCAGGAACAGCCAAGAACTTCCCAGATGCTTTACCTTGTGGCAAATACTAGGAGATAACATGAATGCAAGTACAGCTAATACGACAGCAGATTTTTGGGACGCCAAGCAGTACATGCACTTCGGCAATGAGCGTCTGCGCCCCGCCCTCGATCTGCTGGCTTATGTTCCGGAGCAGGAGCCGCAGCGGGTGGTCGATCTCGGTTGCGGCACCGGCAATGTATCGGCTTTGTTGAAGGCGCGCTGGCCAGCGGCCGATGTACTCGGGGTCGACAGCTCGGAAAACATGCTGGCCGCCGCCGCGGCAGCGGTACCGGAATGCCGCTTCGAGCACGCCGATCTGGCGCACTGGCAGCCAGATGGCCTGCTGGATGTGATTTACTCCAATGCGACGCTGCAATGGCTGCCAGATCACCCCACCCTGCTGCCACGGCTGCTATCGTTTCTGCGCCGCGGCGCCTGGCTGGCGGTACAGATGCCGGCCATGCACGACGCCCCCTTGCGGCAAATGCAGGCAGAGTTAGCCAGATCGCCGTCGTTTGCGCCGCATCTGCAGAAAGTGCCGCAACACCCTTCGATTCTGACTGCTGAAAACTACTACGACCTGCTGCGTCCGCACAGCAGCAAGCTGGACATCTGGGAAACCACCTACCTGCATACTTTGCGCGGCCCGGATGCAGTTGTGGAATGGGCTGCGGGCACCAGTCTGCGACCCTATCTGGACGCCTTGCCGGAGGATAAACGCCCGGCTTTCCGCGCCGCCTATGCGGCAGCAATGCGCGCCGCGTACCCGCAGCGCGAGAATGGCATCACACTATTGCCGTTCAAAAGGCTTTTCATCGTCGCCAACGTTTAAATTTAACAATGACTACAGAAACCATCACCACCGACCAAGACATCGTGCGCCCTGCACCCTTGCCCTCTAGCCGGGAATTATTCCACGGCTTCCTGATGCTCGGCCTGACAGGCTTCGGCGGCGTGCTGCCGCTGGCGCGCCGCATGATCGTCGAGCAGCGCCGCTGGCTGAGCGCGGCGCAATTCACCGACATGCTTGGCTTGTGCCAGTTTCTCCCGGGCGGCAACATCATCAATCTTGCGGTGGCGATAGGCTTGCATTTTCGCGGCGTCAGAGGCGCCTTCGCGTCGCTGCTGGGCTTGATCGCAGCGCCGTCGGCCATCGTGATTGCACTCGGCGTGATCTACCAGCGGTTCCAGGACAATCCCTCGGTGCAGCACATGTTTGCCGGCCTGGCCGCGGCGGCTTCCGGCCTGCTGATCTCGATGGCGCTGAAAATGCTGATGCCGATCTTGAAGAAACCGTTGCCGCTGCTGATCGCATCCCTGTTCTTTATCTCGATCGCCGTGCTGCGCCTGCCCCTGCTGCCGACCATGCTGGTGCTGGCGCCGCTCAGCGTGATCGCTATCTGGAAGCTGCCGTCATGACCGATGCCCTGCTCGCGCTTGCCACGATTTTCAGTCAATTATCATTGCTGGCTTTTGGCGGCGGCAACACCATCCTGCCGGAAATGCAACGTCAGGTAGTCGACATCCATCACTGGATGTCGCCCCAGGATTTCAGCGCCATGTTCGCCCTGGCGCAAGCCGCGCCGGGGCCGAACATGATGATCGTGACGCTGGTCGGCTGGCATGTCGCCGGCTGGCCCGGCGTACTGGTCACCAGCCTGGCCAAATTCGGCCCCTCGTCGTTGCTGACGGGAGTGGTTCTGCATCTGTGGCAACGCTTCAAGGACAAACCCTGGCGCGCCACGGTACAAGCCGGGCTGGCGCCGATGACGGTAGGTTTGGTGGCGGCTAGCGCTTCCTTGATCACCGAAGCCTCGGCGCATACCTGGGGCCTGGCGGCAATCGCGGCGGCTTGCGCCCTGATCACCTACCAGAGCAAAGTCCATCCACTGTGGGTGCTCGCAGCCGGCGCGCTGCTGGGTTTGAGCGGAATAGGTCAGGTATAGTCATGGCTGGATAGCCGCAAGCTGGCGGCTGCCATCCATCCTGCCGATACTATTTTTTCGACCGCACATGCAAATTTCCGGCATCCATCACGTCGCCATCATTGCCTCCGATTACCCGCGCTCCAAGCGTTTTTACAGCGAGCTGCTGGGCCTGGCTATCGTTGCCGAGACCTATAGAGAACAGCGCGATTCCTACAAGCTCGACCTGCGCACCCCGGATGGCGTACAGATAGAGCTGTTTTCCTTCCCCTCGCCGCCGCCGCGCCCGAGCCGGCCGGAAGCCTGCGGCTTGCGCCACCTGGCGTTCCGGGTGCCCGACGTCGCCGCTGCGGCACAAGAATTGCAGCAGCAGGGCATCGCAGTGGAAGCCATCCGGATCGATGAATTCACCGGCAAGCGCTTCACCTTTTTCGCCGATCCCGATGGCTTGCCGCTGGAATTGTATGAACAATAGTGAAGACAGCGGCCACTTTGAGCAGCCCCACTTCTCTTGTTAGCTAATCACTCATGACGTTGAGACAATCACGCCGCCAACACCATCTTTTCGACCGTAAAAACCCGAAGGTAATTATTGAGACTGAGATAGCTCGCACCACTGAAAAGGGGATTCGTCCTTGCCGATATATGCTGAATATGGCCTGCAGTAAGCAGAATCGATAGAGAAACCATAAATTGCTAGTTGTTTTGCTGCGACTGAAACGAACGCCCTGTTCTTAGCGTCAACATCTACGATATCCGAAGACAATACATCGATAGAGCATTTAGCTTTGCTAAGAGAGCGATCCAAAACAGTTACGGATGCGTGGAGCTTTAGATGTACAGATGCCCATTGAAGCGCTGCACATCCCTTTTCACTCGATGTAATACCTAGATGAGACGCGGTTTCACTAATTTTGGCGATCTGTGCTATCCGACTAGATTGATTTGTCCCTTGGACAATGGCGAAAACCGGGCCGCCACGTTCCTTCACAATGGCATGAATTCGGTTGCTATATTCCGGCATGGCTTCCGGAAAGCTACCATGCACTTGAGCGAATGCAACGCTAGCTGGGAATTGGGCTGCAATCCATCCAAAAGGCGGATCACCGCCAGCTTGAAGGACGGTCGTTTTTTCTGGTGCATCAAGCGGAGGTAAATCAACGCGAAACATTTTTCCCGCCCAGGATGCGTGTCCCCAAGTATGCACGCCTCCGAGAAGCACAATCGCAGACGATATGGCAAGAACCCATATGGCGATCTTACGTGCTTTCTGATAATGCGTTAGCCGCATAAGAAGAATAAACGCCACTAATGGAGCGCATATCTCAATCGGCACCAGGTAGCGCTGGATACTAAAGAGTTTCATCCATACCAAATAGCCAATAGCAACCACAGCGACGATATATTTTGAAGATGGTCGCATGCCATTTCCAGTGTTTGGGTCTTTATTTTTAACGAGCGCCATCACGATCCAACACCAGAAAAGGATATACACGACTGGCCAAATAATTTGATGTATGCCCGGCAGTTGCGCGGCCCTTTCAGATTTCAATGAAAACACGAACGGCCAGAATACGGTTTCAAAGCCATTTTTTGGTCGAAATACGACATCAACCACCGCGACGGCATGCGTCAATGGATTCGCAAAAAAAGCACTGAACTGTGGAAACAACGGATTGCCGAATGACCGCCACATCTCATAAAACCAATATCCGCTTGTGGCCGCCATACCAATCAGTACACCAAAACCAAAAAGGAATGCCACACGAAAACGAATTGCCCAACTAACCGGTACAACAAAAAAACTCGCACACAACGCCACTGCATATACAACATTCGTCAACTTTAGTCCCGCGCCAAGACCCACGCATGAACCAGCCAAGATTGCGATTAAGATGGGACGAATTCCGCGTTCAAAAAGCTTGCTCCAATCATTTAAAACAATAAGTAAAGAAGCCAGAACGAAAATGGACGTGGTGTCGTCCCCCATCGTACTTCCTATTTCCGATAGAAAATTTGCCGTAAGACAGCCAAATATGGAGAGAAGAAGCGGAATCCGAAAACGATCATCTGGCGGAAGATTCGGCAAAGCCTTATAACATATACCCGCCAGCAATATAAAATTGATTCCGTGTATTGCTCCCATAATAAAGCCGACCAATGGTGCAGGCAAATACAACGTCATCAAATAATATGGCACATCGAGTGTTGGATTAAAATATGTCTGCATCCCCGCCACTGCCAAATCCATATGCAGTTTATTATTCAATAGGGAAAAGGCATTATACAAGTGATAATTTTGCAAATCCCAATTCGTGTCAGCACCCAACCATAAGGAAATGAGACCAAAAAAAATCGGCACAAAAAAACAGAAATACTTAAATGTCTCTGAGTCGTTTAGATCGATATTACGCAATCCAGTTTTATTTATAACTCGATGAAAAATACTCATTTTTTATTCTTAAGTTTCTCTACAGATTTAAATACCCATGATTTTGCAGTAAAATAATTGAACATCATCCCAGAAACGGAACCGATAGCCACCGCAAAGAATGGAAGAAAAGGTAAATTACGCACCTGCATTACGACTATCAAGTATGCAAGGTAATTAATCAGTCCACCAAAAAGCATTGCAGCAAGATAGCGCAACATTTCCTTGAAGTCAGAACCTTCGCCACTTGAAATGAATGTGAATTGCCGATTAATTTTCCATGTTACCCATACAGCGCAAAGAAAAGATATAGCACGACCAATAAAATAGCCCATGCCAAGATGAAGGTTTAAATATAGAACCCCTACATCAACCGCGAAACCAATAGCTCCCACTATAGCGAAGCGAATAAATTGCTGGTAACCGGTCATTATTCCGATTGCCCTATAGATGGGGCGGGGTTAGCCAGGTATGCGAATCGTTTAGCCTCAATACGCCCTTTTGTTACTGTATTAAGCACAATTCCACATGTTAACAAGATTACGCCGAATAACATGAAAGCTGCACATAAAATCGCGGTCGGAAATCTTGGCACCAGGCCTGTATTGAAATATGTCTCAAACAATGGCGCAGCAAGAATAATAGAAATTAAAGTACAAAACAAAAATCCTAATGAAAAAAATGTGAGCGGCTTTTCTGATTTGAACAATCTAAATATAGTGATTAGGATCCTTAAGCCATCTCTGTAAGTATTTAATTTACTTGAAGAGCCTTCTTGCCGTGCTCCGTAAGTAGTAGCCAGTTCTGCTACCGGCATTCTCAGCTGCAGGGCATGTACTGCAAGTTCAGTTTCGGTTTCAAAACCTGCGGATTGCGCAGGAAAGGACTTAACATACCGACGTGAAAAAATTCGGTACCCGGATAACATATCGGTGAAAGTGCTGCCAAAAATAAATGACACGCAACCAGTCAATAATACATTGCCAAAGCGATGCCCGAAGCGATACGCTGCTTGCTCTTCAGTAACCCGCGTCCCAATAACCATATCAAGTCCATCAGATACGAGTTTCTCGACTAAGCGCGATGCTTCTTTCGCATCATAGGTATTATCGCCATCAACCATGACGTATATATCTGCATCCACATCCGCAAACATTCTTCGTATAACATTGCCCTTACCCTGCAATGGGACCGTACGAACTATTGCGTCAGAATTTTTTGCAATTTCTATAGTGCGATCAGTTGAATTATTATCAAACACATAGATTTTTGCTGTGGGAAGTGCAGTGCGGAAATCGCGAATGACCGAAGCAATTGCTGCTTCTTCGTTATAGCATGGGATAAGTACGGCTATGCGCTGCGAAATGTATACGGCCTTATCATTGTTCTCATGCAATTCGCAGTCAACTAATTTATTCATATTTTTTGATTTTAATAATTCTAACAATCTCTACCTAGACCCCGTTGGCCATGTTAAATTTCGCCACCCGTGGCCAGGTCAGACTCCCGCAGGTAGGACATTGCGGATTGTAGATTAATCGTACACAGTGTGGTCGTTTTTTCTATCACTTCGAGTAGTCTGGGCACCGGTTTTGTTACATAAGTAATCGCTGGTCGTAACGCCCCGTTCTCCAGATGGATTTATGGCACGCGCACGGTCGTCGGCGCATCCAGGCGGGTGAAGCGGTTCAGGATGGCCGCGCGGACTTGTGTCTCCGCTACCTGTCGCTCGAAAGATGATAGCCGCCGGATTCAGGTAATACTTATCGTGCATCTGCGTATTGCCGTTACGCGTGGGCGTACTGCCCGGCCCCAACGATGTCCACCATGGCGATTGCGTCATCGTGCTGGTCGTATCCGAGACCGTCACCGTATTGACCTGCACGTTCTGCCGCACGTTGTTGATCTGGTTGGCGGCTACATTCAAGGTGCCATCGGCTTCCATCGTCGACGACAGATGATTGCCGGCATTGACCGTCAGATTGCCGGCAGCGCCCAGTGTCCCGACGTTGACCAGGTAGAGATCGTGCTGTCGGTGTTGAGATAGCAATGCATTTATCGTTCTTCTAATTGTCTTCGTTTCCAATAGCGTTTATAGTCGTTGCCGTCCCTGAAAAAAACAGGGTCCAGGTTGGGAAGCCTGACTACACCGGCGAACGTACCGCTCTTCACGGCTCGTTCGTTCTGCCTTCGCGCGCCCCTATGGGCGGCGATAGCAGGGAAGCCGCAAGGCTTGCCGGGTTCCGTGTGTACCGGTCTTCCTACCCTACTATTTGCCGCCCTCCCCCGTTAGGAAGCGGGAATCGGCTTAATCAAATTACACGGAGGTATCATGTTCGACATTCGCACGCCCAATCTCTCTCGCCCATCCACCACCAGCAGCAGGCCAGATCGTCCCGCACGCATTCCCGCATCCCTCCATCAACACCTTCAAGACCGCTGGATCACCGTGGCGAAATTCCCGGAAGCTAACCCAGAGCAGATGATCAGCAACAATCCGTTTTGTCGCCTCCCCAAATCATGGATACGCCTGCATGGCTTATGGCTGAGACAAGCTGGCTTCTTGCCCAATGACCGCATTCGGGTGCGGGTGATGCCTGGTTGTCTAGTGATTACCCACGAATGAAAGGCTGGTCGTCGTCATGACGGCCTGATTCAGTTTTTTTGCACATCGGCTAAACAGGAAGGACAGGTCACCTGGTGACCTGAAGTCATTCAGCACTATTTTTCGAAGAATATTTGACTCCGACCCTTTATTCCTGCAGCATGCAAAAGGTGATTTTCTTCTGTAAATTAAGGAATGTTGACCCTTTTATTTCCAATGCGAATATTCGCCTGTGACCTTCTTATTCCTCATTAATCAACGCATGCTTTAATAATCAAATAATGCCCAAAGTTCATCACGAATATTGTCGAGACGGGCATTTGCAATAATTCTTTGCTCCGCTGATTCGCGATCGATATAAAAATCCATAAATCCCGATTTTGATCCAGCCATTGTTCGATAAACGGAACAGGCCTGAGACCATCGATCCTTTTCTGATATTTGATCATCAGATAAAGAAGCCATAGTAGCCATGATTCCGGAAACGAAGTTTTCCCCTCCCTCCTTGCAATATATATTTTGCAATTCCGCAAGAAGTTTAAGCGCGTGAGATATTTTTAAATTTTCCATTGCTCTATTTTATAGGAATAGGTTTTCCGACGACTTGAACCCCTGGAATTTTCCATGGTTGAGGTATAAAAATTTGATTAACATTTTGCCCTCCAACAAAGATTCCTCCTTGATTTCCAACAGGACCTTGATAGATTGTTGTGCCAGCCGGAATTTTAACTGCGTAGACAGCATCGATAGGAGAGCTACTCGTCAATTGTCCTGTTATTGGGTCAATCTACTGTGGCTTGACGGCCGTATCTATCCGTACTTGCGCAACTGAAGTAGGTGCCTCCGTAGTAAACCACTGACCAAGAGCCTTTCCATTTGAGTCACCTCCTCGGTAGAGAGTGACATCATCGGTAAGGGTAACCGCCGTATATTTACCGCCAGCAAAATTAGCTGCAGGTGTACCGGGCATACTTGCCAAAGGCCCAGGATTGGCGATCATATCAAATTGACCAATTGCCTTACCTGGCACAGCAAGCACTGTTTCCGCAGCACTCTTTGTTAGGCCAGCTAAAAGCGTTTCAGCACCTCCAAGAATGGCCTTGGCACCGAAAACAATCCCTTTAAGGGCTATCCCCGTCACAGAATCCATTGCAGCGTACTGCAAGGCATCGTTCAAATTGGCGGCCTGAGCCGACTCATACGTCCCTTGTCGTGGGTCAGCTATGGCTTGCCATGTCGGAGAACCAGTCGGGTAAGCATAAGCGTGACCATTATTTCCAAAAATCACCGTGTTGCCGTTCGCCCGGGCATCGCTGATAGCTGCACCGCACGCCGACGAAGCTCTATCTGCGCAAGCTGTATTTAAATTAGCATCTCGTAATGCAGAAATTTCAGCTAAATTTCGTGCCGCTGTGCAATCACCGGTCTCCGTGCACCTTTTCTGAGCCGCGTCAAATTGTTCCTGCTCCGACAGCCTCATGCCTTTCCGCTTTTGGCTTAACCAATTGTTCGTCGCCGCATTCGCCGCAATATTTCCTCCCACGCTGGCATCCAGCGCCGAGCCACCCGTCGCTCCCGCCACCAGCGCACCCACTGCCGTTGATAAGGAAATGACCGTATTAATCTGATTAGCATCCAGCTTTTCAGGATGGAAGGTGCCATCGGCATCATAGGCTTGCGGATACAACTCGCGGCTAATCTGTTGCGCGGCAAGCTCGCCTGCAGCGCCTGCACCGGCCCCGGCTGCAGCACTGCCGCCATTAGCAGCGGCGAGGATAGCACCCAGCACAGCGTGGGTTAATACTTGCGCAGTCTGGTTTTCATGACCGGGTTGCGCGAAATAATCCCCTATCGCGTTGGCCGCATACGGGGCGCTGGCGTTGGCGGCAATCTGACCTGCGCCCTGGCCGGCAACGCCGCCGACTAATACCCCGGTCACGACTTTCAAGGCGCGGGTGTAATCGCCCGTTGGTCCCCAGTTCTTAACAGCGGCTTGTGCGTCATTGGCGTCTTGTTGTGCTTGATTCTTTTGCTCTTGCGTACTGTCTTTATTGTTGAGCACGGCTTGTGCTTTGTCATATTTCTTGTTCGCTGCGGTACCTAAATCGTTGGCGATCTGCGCGCTGGTGGCAATCACGGTATTCGCGGCGGCTGCCATGGCCTGTTGATTGTTCATGACATTCTTCAGGTCAGGCAAGGGTGCGATGGCGGTATGGGCCGTCGCCAGATCGGTATGCGCGCCCAAGCCGGCCGCACTTGTCATGCGCTGGCCGCCAATCGTGATGTTGCCGTCGGTGAGGGTGCCGTAAGTGGTAGAGCTGGCACTGCCGCTCTCCAACAATGGAATGCCGGGAGTGACGTTCGGATTGCTGGCGCCGGTGCTGGTTTGCGCTGGCGCCTCGCCTTTGCTATTGCCGTTGCTGCTACCACCGCTCACGCCACCCGACATACTCACCGTGTCTGCCGAGTAATCCATCTTATTGGTGAGATTCTCAAACGTGATGGACTTGGCCGTCAGATCGGACTTGCCAGCATTGCTGCTGGCAATCGCACCGCCCTTCAAGGCCACCGTATCGGCCGTAACGTGATAACCGCCGTTGCCGGCAAACAGGCCAGACTGCTGATTGACCGCGTTGCTGCTGCCGTTGGCCGTCGATTGCCCCACGTTGCCCGAGGCCTCCCACGCGGTGCCAAAGGAGATCTGTATCCGCCCGCCCACGCTGCTTTGTTCATTGTGCTGGACGCTGGTATCTTGCACCGATTCAATCGCCAGCTTGCCGCCGACATCGGCATTGATCGTATTGGCTTTGACAGTCGCCCCCTTTAAGGTCGTATCACCTTTGGAAGTCAAAGTGACGGTGTCGCCGCTTAACTGCGTGTTGCTGTTGGTCGTTGAGGTGTTGTTGTAATTGCCATTACCCACATTCGCCGTGGCATACGCATAGAAACCCGTTTTCGCACCGACCTCATACCCCACGCCCACTTCGACACCGGCGCTGTGATTGCTGCCGCTGCTCGTCGCGGTACTCTGACCGGCATCGAGCAGGATGTTGCGGGCCGAATCCAGCGTCAAGGTTTTACCTGCCGCATCGCCGGCAGCGATATGCGCCCCGGTAGCGTGGATATCGCCTTCGGTGCTGGTCAGACTGACGTTGCCGCCCCCCTGGACACTGCTGCCCTGGGCCTGACTGTAACTGCTGCGATCCTTGCTATTGGCGCTGGCAAAGCCGACACCGACTTCGGCTTTGAGCAATTCGCCACTTCCGGCCCCGCCTGCAACGGCATTGGCGGCGCTGGCAATTTGATACGCATTCGACGCCGCTGCCAAGCCTTGCATGGCTTGCAGGCGGCCATCCGATTTCTTGGCATTCTCCAGATTGTTGCCAAGATCGATCAACGGCGAACTGACTCTGGCAAACGCCCCTATTTTCAGATCAGCACTGCTCTGATCGCTACTGCCTGTGTTGGCGGCAGTATTGATATCGATGGATTTGGCGACGATGTTGATATCGTTCTTGGCCAAGACATTACTCGCCGTCTGGGTGTATTTGTCGCCCGCGCTGAGGCTGACATTGCCTTGCAGGCTGCCGACATTGCTGGCGACCTGGGTGATAGCGGTATCGTTCGCGTGGTTCTTCTCTGAATGGTAGCCGGCAAAGTGCTCCGTATCGGAGATCACGACTTTACCGATGGCTTGGCTGTTGTTCTGGTTGGCGTTCGTGAGCGTATCCTGCCCGCTCTGGATAGTCAGATCTCTGGCGGCGTTGATGCTCAGATCGCTGCTGGCCACCAGGTTAGCGGCAGTGAGGGTGATATCGCCCTCGGTCGTCGCCAGCGTGGCCTTGCCGCCGGCCGACAGAGTTGTGCCGTGGATGGTGTCGGTGCTGCCGTTGCCCTTGCCGTTGCTGTTAAATACCCCGACCGGCAAACTGCCCCGGTTATCCGTACTCCAGCCTTTGGCGGTATTGGTTTGCCCCTGGGTCTCGAAGCTGTGCGCCACATCCAGGTTGATGCTGTCTTTGG
>NZ_JAGQEG010000229.1 GCF_018305005.1 Collimonas silvisoli | reverse complement strand
TCGGACGGTTTTTTGGCGCCTATCCGGCTACGGCTTTGAAAATTGTACTGAGGGAATCATGAGCGACGCACATAACGAAGAACATCAATCCGCGATCAGGACACCGAAGCAACTGATCGTTGCCATTGCAGCGGGCTTTCTGGTCCCCATCATCTGCATCGTGTTGCTGGTGCAATACGTCACCAGCGACAAGAAAGTCGGCGCCGGTTCCGAAGGGCAGACGCCGGAGGCGATTGCTACCCGTATCAAGCCGGTCGCCGATGCCGGTTTCACCTTCAAGGATGCCAACGCACCGAAGCAATTGCTGTCGGGCGAAGAGGTCTTCAAGTCCACTTGCGTAGCCTGCCACGGAGCGGGAATTGCCGGTGCTCCTAAGGTTGGCGATGCCGGCGCCTGGGGGCCGCGTCTGGCCGAGGGCTATGACAAGGTGGTCGGCTATGCCTTGCATGGTTTGCGGACGATGCCGGCCAAGGGCGGTAATCCAGACCTGGACGATACCGAAGTCGCACGCGCCGTGGTCTACATGGCCAATCAATCCGGCGGCAAATTCAAGGAACCGGAAGTGTCGGCTCCCGCTGCTGTCGCAGCGACAGCAGCGTCGGAGCCTGCCGCAAAGTAAGCCAGTGCGGCAAGCCGCAAAAAAGCCAGTCATCGTTTTGACTGGCTTTTTTTTGTCCGGTGACCCGTCCTGAATTAGGTTGACACTTTTTCGATGAAGAGAAGGAGTGTCAAATGGAGCAAGAGATGCGGCGCAGCCAACGTGATTACAGCCTGGCTTTTAAATTGAGCGTTGTCGAGCAGGTAG
>NZ_JAGQEG010000228.1 GCF_018305005.1 Collimonas silvisoli | reverse complement strand
CAAAAGAAGATTAGGGATTTCGGCAACACTATCTTCAAGGCCTATCGCAATAACATCCCTTTACGCATCATTGTCCTGGGCAACAACTTGGCAACAGCTAAGGCAGCGGAACATCCTGCAACCCGTTTTCTAGACCCAACTCCATGGCATGTTGAACATTACAGCGCAGAGACGGGTGAAATTCGCCTGTGCCGCGGTCCGCGGCACTCTCAAATAAGCTTGAATGGAGATGAGAAAATCGCCGAAGCGATAGAGAAAAGTATTAACGAAGTCATGACATCAACCCTCCTAAGCGACACCGAAAAACAGGCGCTCGTCAAACAACGGGTAGGACAGGGATTGTTCAGAAAACGACTTATCGACAGATGGAAAAATTGCGCTGTGACGGCATGCGGCAAACCAGAACTTCTGATCGCGTCACATATCATCCCTTGGAGCAAATGCGATACAACGGAACAGCGCCTAGGGGCGTCAAATGGGCTTTTACTCGCCCCTCATATCGACAAGCTGTTCGATGCTGGCTTTATTTCATTTGGAGATCAGTTCGAGATTCTGATCAGCCCTGACTTGTCCCTCGCGGATCAGAACGCATTGAATATTATGCCAAATCAGCGTTTAAAAGGGGCAACAGCTGACCTACTCCCGTCATTGCGCTGGCATCGCGAAAATGTCTTCATATCCTGACCTTACCCCGCTGAGTGCACCAATCGCAAGTTAGTAATCTCGCTGTTTTCGTTGTGATGCAATACCCGGAATTGGTCCGGTGCCATTTGCCCCAGGGCGCTATGCGGGCGAACCGAGTTGTA
>NZ_JAGQEG010000227.1 GCF_018305005.1 Collimonas silvisoli | reverse complement strand
CAAACGAGGTTGCCGCGTGACGCGCATGCGAAAGATTGCTTCGATATGCGAACTTCGTGAATCGCCCGCCTTGTCATGATCGTGTCATATGACGGTGGTGTAATGTCGCGCCTTATTGGCTACCCCATCAAGACAACTGCTCTCGAAAACACCATGAATTACACACAACATTTGTCGACCCCGGCCGTCGTGTTCCGGCCAACCGGCGCGCCTGTACATACCCGCTTCCTCACTAGGTTCGACCTGCCCGCGATCATGGAATTGGAGCGCGAGAAATGGGATGAGGTACAAGCGGCGTCGCAAAGCGAATTGCATAACCGCATCGACATGCATCCCGACTTGTCCATAGGCGCATTCTGTTCCCGCACCGGTGCGCTGCTCGCCACACTCTTTCTCAAGCAGGTAGCCGACGATTTCCATCACGGGGTGCAGACCTGGAGCGACTGCGCGAAGCTTCCCTCGCCGAAGCAAAGCAGCTCCCTGTTCGGTGTCAGCTTGAGCAGCCGCAACAAAGCCGGCACCGAGGCGTTGTTTGCGTTTTGCTGGCCCTATGCGCTCAAGCGCGGCTGGCGCTACGTCTATCTTGGATCTCCCGTTCCGGGTTTGCGCGATTGGTTGCAAACCTGCCCGGAAAGCGATGTCGAGGAATACGCCCGCGCTTGTCGCGGCGGCCTGCCGCTGGATCCGCAATTGCGCTACTACCACGCGCGCGGCTTCGACGAAATCATCGCGGTGAAACCGGGTTATTTCCCGCATCAGCGTTCGCTCGATTATGGCGTGCTGCTGCGTCACACGGTTCCGCTAAGCGATTTTG
>NZ_JAGQEG010000226.1 GCF_018305005.1 Collimonas silvisoli | reverse complement strand
GACACCACGGAACAAAACAGCAAGACCCACACCCAGCAAAGCGGCTTGTCGCTGGGCGTCAGCAGCCCGATCATCAGCGCCTTGCAGTCGATCGAGCAGATGGGCGACGCCTCCAAGAAGACGAACGATTCGCGCATGAAACTGTTGGCAGGCGCGGCTGCCGCCATGACTGCCAAAGCGGCGGCTGATGCGGCGGCGAACCCGAGCGTGACTGTCAGTCTGACCATCGGCGCCAGCAAGAGCGACAGCCAAAGCAAGCAAACCAGCAGCACCGCAGTAGGTTCTTCGGTAGCGGCCGGCGGCAACCTTGCCATTAGTGCTACGGGAGCCACTGGGGCCGATAAGGACAGCAACGTCAATATACTCGGCAGCAATATCAGCGCCGGCAAAGACGCCAGCATCAAGGCCGATGGCGACATCAATCTGCAAGCGACCCAAAGCACCAGCGACCAGCACAGCACCAGTTCGTCGAGCAGTGCGGCGGTCGGGATCGCCGCCACCTATGGTTCAAACGGCCTGGCGTTCGGCGTCACCGCCAACGCCTCCGGTAGCCGCGGCAAGGCCGATGGTAACGACGTTACCCAAAACAACAGCCATGTTGTGGCGGGTAATACCCTGACTTTGGAATCCGGTCACGACACCAATATCAGAGGCGGCGTCGCCAGCGCACGGCAAGTGATTGCCGATGTCGGCAGCTCGGGCCAAGGCAATCTCAACATCGAGTCCCTGCAAGACACCAGCAACTACCAAAGCAAGGATCAAAGCATAGGCGGCAGCGTCACCATCGGCTACGGCTTTGCCGCCAGCGCCAACTACAA
>NZ_JAGQEG010000225.1 GCF_018305005.1 Collimonas silvisoli | reverse complement strand
AGACGTCCCTTTTTGGGTTCTCTATGACTAAGCTTTTATAGAGGCTTGATTCTTGTAATTTCGCTGACGTGGGCTTTGCCAGACAGCGGCTTGAAAATAGAAACCAGAACCGGGTAAGGAGAAACAACCGGATGGGAAACTTTACCGGTGCACAAGAAACAATAATTCGTGCCTGCCACAACTTGCGTTGCAAAAGCCGATGGCGTGTAAGTCACGCCAATAATATCCTCCGTCGCTTCTTTGAATACCGCCCTCGCTGCAGCGGTTATTTCATAGTCAAACGGAGTCCAACCACCAGCCAGTTCTGTTGTCATGCTATTCCCCTTGCGATGACCGCATAGTCGGATACCCATAGCTGTCGCGGCCTTCCAGTTACAGGCTACAAAAATGCCAACATTTGCCTAAGAGAAACCAATGCTAGCTGCATGTGCAAAGAAAAAATACTGGTGAAAGTGTCAGGTGGTGCTTGTCAATCCGATCACTGGGTAAGCGGCGCAATGTCGAGGTTCTAGGTCTATATGCTCTTTCGACAAAACCCAGCGAGCGTCGGCAATGGCAGCATGGCCGCGTTTTCTGCGCCAGATGAAGAAGCTGTTGATGACGCCTGCGCTGACGGTGTCGCCGCCGGCGGAATGCGACAAAGGATTGCTAGGACCACGGCACTGCTACGGAATTGCCTACTATGGTGCTTATCTCCGCGGTCCTGATGCGAATGAAATGCATATCGCATTCCGAGGCGACCTGCAGTAGTCCCGTTAGCCATCCATGGGCGGTATCACGATATACAAACGAAGCGAACGCAGACTCTATGCCAGAAAGAAATGTGTGAATGCAGCTATTTTTCGGTCTATTCAGTCACCCATATGGTTTGGCTGCACGGC
>NZ_JAGQEG010000224.1 GCF_018305005.1 Collimonas silvisoli | reverse complement strand
TCATCGGTTCCTGCACCAATTCGCGGATTGAAGATTTGCGGGCGGCGGCGGCAGTGGTGCGCGGCAAGTTCCGTGCTTCCAACGTCAAGCTGGCGATGGTGGTGCCGGGCTCCGGACTGGTCAAGGAGCAAGCCGAGCGCGAGGGTCTGGACAGGATTTTCAAGGACGCCGGTTTCGAATGGCGCGAGCCGGGCTGCTCGATGTGCCTGGCCATGAATGCCGACCGGCTCGAACCGGGCGAGCGTTGCGCCTCCACCTCGAACCGCAATTTCGAAGGCCGTCAAGGCGCCGGCGGCCGCACCCATCTGGTCAGTCCTGCGATGGCGGCAGCGGCTGGCATTGCAGGCCATTTTGTTGACGTTCGTTCGATCTAACAGGATGACCGCTTCGCTCTTTGATTCATTATCTTTTAGGAAAAGATGCGGCGCGCGAGCAGGTGCGCCGCTCATATAGCTTATGAAAAAAATAGTTATTCATACTGGTTTGGTGGCGCCGCTGGACCGCGCTAATGTCGATACCGATGCGATTATCCCCAAGCAGTTCCTGAAATCGATTCAGCGCACCGGTTTCGGTCCGAATCTGTTTGACGAATGGCGTTACCTGGATCATGGCGAGCCGGGCATGGACAATGCGCGCCGCCCGCTCAACCCGGAGTTCGTCCTCAATCAGCAACGCTATCAAGGCGCTTCGATTCTGCTGACCCGCAAGAATTTCGGTTGCGGTTCGTCGCGCGAGCATGCGCCGTGGGCGCTGGATCAATACGGTTTCCGCGCCATCATCGCGCCCAGTTTTGCCGATATTTTCTTCAACAACTGCTTCAAGAACGGCTTGTTGCCGCTGGTCCTGCCCGAGGCGCAGATCGACCGCCTGTTCGATGAAGTCAAGGCGTTCCCGGGCTATCGCCTGGTGATCGATCTGGAAAAGCAATTGGTCAGCA
>NZ_JAGQEG010000223.1 GCF_018305005.1 Collimonas silvisoli | reverse complement strand
TCGGCCTGACCTTGCGCCAGTCCGACAAGATCCGCGAATTCGAAGAGCGCCATCTGTTTGCGCAGCCTTGGTTGAGCAACACCATTTAAGAAGCTTGTCGGCCACGGATATTTTTTGAATCATTCAATCCAGGAAAAAATGAAAATAGCAATTTTGCCAGGTGATGGCATCGGTCCGGAAATCGTTGAACAAGCGGTCAATGTGCTGCAAGCGCTGGGCGAAAAATTTGAACTGGAAACCGCGCTTGTCGGCGGTGCTGCTTATGCCGCCCACGGCCATCCGCTGCCCGATGGCACCTTGAAGCTGGCAAAAGAAGCCGACGCCGTGCTGTTTGGCGCGGTTGGCGACTGGCAGTACGACAGCCTGGAGCGTTCGCTGCGTCCTGAGCAAGCGGTCCTGGGCCTGCGCAAGAATCTCGGCCTGTTCGCCAATTTGCGTCCGGCGATTCTGTATCCGGAACTGGCCGGCGCCTCGACGCTGAAGCCGGAAGTGGTGTCGGGCCTGGATATCCTGATCATTCGCGAACTGACCGGCGATGTGTATTTCGGCCAGCCACGCGGCGTGCGTATTGCGCCGGACGGCGCTTTCAAGGGCGAACGCGAGGGTTTCGACACCATGCGCTACGCCGAATCGGAAATCCGCCGCATCGCCCACGTGGCGTTCCAGGCTGCGCAAAAGCGCGACAAGCGCCTGACCAGCGTCGATAAAGCCAATGTGCTGGAAACCTTCCAGTTCTGGAAAGATATCGTGACCGAGGTGCACCAGGACTATCCGGATGTCGCACTGGAACACATGTATATCGACAACGCCGCCATGCAGCTGGTGCGCGCGCCGAAAAAATTCGACGTGATCGTCACCGGCAACATGTTCGGCGACATCTTGTCCGACGCCGCTGCGATGTTGACCGGTTCGATCGGCATGCTGCCGTCGGCTTCGCTGGACGCC
>NZ_JAGQEG010000222.1 GCF_018305005.1 Collimonas silvisoli | reverse complement strand
CAAACGCACGTTCCCAATTTCGCAAATTTTATTTCGCAGCAACTTGAGATCCGTCGCAGGTTCAAACGGGCGCGAACGCCCGTTTTCGCTAGTTTCACCAACGACAAAAATACGATCGACGCTTTCGCCAGAAGCTAGCAATCGAGGAATGATCGTATCCGCTATGCCATCCTCTCCGCTCCATAGGACAACATTACCTGCCGGTGCAAACGATTTGTCAGGCCAGCCATGTCCGCGCAAGCCCCCGTTCGCAATTGTCGCTGCAAAATACATTGCAAGCGTTGTCTTGCCAGTGCCAGGTGGGCCAGCCAAAATGTGAAACTTCCCGGCCGCCAGCCAGCCGCCCCAAAGCCAGGCAATAGCCTCTGGCTGGATTGAAGCCGCGCAAACTAGCTCCACGCCGTTTGCAACGGCACGAGACGAAAAATTATGCTGCGTCATGATGGCGACCAATAAGCAGTTGATCGAACGAATCAGCAGGCCAACGAAGCTTTCCGTTTGGTAACTTAATAGGTCGCACGCCGTAATAACTTCCGGTTTGGGATAGGCGTTTGCGAAGAGTTTGAGAGCACATCGCAAGTACAGCGGCGAGTTCCTCTGTTGTAAGACGGCGGTTGGAATCAATCGCCAGTGGTTGATTGTGGTTCATAGCAGGCTCCATTTGGTTTAACAAAATTTCTGTTACACCTTGCGTGAAGCCGGCGGGATCAATTCAAATTAACTTGCCACCCCGTGCTTCAACGCAAAGCATGGGGCCATTCTAAAAACCCGGTGTTCGAACGGGCCTATGACCGGGATTTAAAACCCACGTGATATAAGGGTTTACCCCGTTTTTACCTTAATTTTCCGGGATTTAGGAGCGGGGTTCTCCTCCTTATAAAGGTCCAACTTATCTTCACATTCGATCCAGTCATCCCGCCAAGGAGTCAGAATTTTTGTACCCCAAAAAACCCTGG
>NZ_JAGQEG010000221.1 GCF_018305005.1 Collimonas silvisoli | reverse complement strand
AGCTTAACGGTTCCGGGGACATGGCTTAAAGTCTGCGCAAGCCCAGAAATGGTAACGCCTTTTCTTCGTGATATCTGGACGATTCAGCCGCCTGAGTATTTGATGGCTGCGGCGTTGCGCAAAGACGCCATCATTGCACGCGATGACTACCAGCTATCAATTCGCACAAGTAGTGCGGTCACCGATGCTGAACTCAGGAGCAAAGACGGACAATTAGCCGCGAGGGGACGTGTAGCTCAAAGCAATGGCTTTGCAATCTTTGACCAAATAGTGACTGAGCCTGAGCATCAAAGGAAGGGACTGGGGCGCATTGTCATGGGGGCACTGAGCAATGTTTCCATTGCCAGCGAATCAAAAATAGGCGTACTTGTTGCCACTGAAGATGGCTGTGCGCTGTATAAGGCGATTGGTTGGACGATTGTTTCCCTGGTCACTGCAGCGGTCATTGGGTAGGTTTTACCGGCTGTTGTCGGATGAATTTCGCCGCTCGGGCGCCGGTTACAGAAGGGCAGGAACCGGCCAACACCAGCCAGTCATGAATCTTCCAGTTAGCAGACATTGGCTTAAATGCTTCAAGTAACAATTCATATAAAGTGGCATTTTGCGATATATAACTCGTCAACCCATAGCGACCAATAGAGATGCCAAAACGACTCCTGACCAATACGTTGTTCCGGTACTGGCTAAAACCGCTATGGCGAAACATGCCATCAATCGAAAAAGTACGTTACACGTACGGCTTTGCGGATCGACTCGGTGCAATTGGAAAAAGGAAGGTTACGGTAAAAAAGCAGAACATCAATGGCGTCCATATCGAGTGGATCGGTGACTTCGATGACGCAAAGAACGGTGTCATTATCTACCTGCATGGTGGAGCCTTCGCTGTGCGCGCTCCATTAGCTGATAGACGCTACTGCGCAAAATTGTCTCGCGGCACTAGCATGCCTGTAGTCTTGGCAGTCTATCGCCTCGCGCCAGAGCATCCTTA
>NZ_JAGQEG010000220.1 GCF_018305005.1 Collimonas silvisoli | reverse complement strand
GTTGAGCACGTGGGTCAGATAGGTGCCTTTGCCTGTTTCATTTTATAAGTCCGAACGGTATCTTGGGTCATCGCCTGACGCGTAAGCCCGCATACGAGAAAGGTCAAAAATGGAAACGGTGTGTGCAGTTGTTGGTATCGATGTGAGCAAGAAGAAGCTGGATATTGCCTTGCTGGTCAACGGCAAGACCAGGGCCAAGGTGGTGGATAATTCCGCCGATGGGTACAAATTACTACTGGAGTGGTTAAGCAAGTCGAAAGTCGCTAAAGAAACGCTACATGTCTGCATGGAGGCGACCGGGGTTTACTATGAACCGGTGGCATTGGCGCTGCATGATGCGGGATTGACCGTTAGCGTGGTCAATCCGGCATGCATCAAAGGCTTTGGCCATAGTGAAAACATCCGTAACAAGAACGATACCGCCGATGCCGGACTCATTGCGCGCTATTGCGCTGCCATGAAGCCCGCACCTTGGGTGCCGCCGCCGCTGGAACAGCGCCAGCTGCGGGCCTGGTCGCTGCGAGTGCAAGCGTTAAAGGATATTCGCCAACAGGAAGAAAACCGGCTTGAGGCCCATACCATCACCGGCATGACCGACGTCGCCGAACATGTGAAACAGCACATCGCCTGGCTAAGCGCCGAGATCCAAAAATTGGAGGGCGACATCGATGACCACATTGATCGGCATCCCGGCCTCAAGCACGATGCCGAGCTCATCACGAGCATCCCAGGCATCGGAGCCACCACAGTGGCGAGGATCCTGGGCCAGTTGGGCGACATCCGGCGATTTGACAGTGCCAAGGCATTTGCCGCATTTCTCGGTGTAACGCCTAAACAACGCAGCTCCGGCACCTCCATCAAAGGCCGAACCATGATGAGCAGGGCAGGAAGCACGTCTATGCGGGCAGCACTTTACATGCCCAGCTTGGTAGCATGCCGGCACAACCCGACACTACGTCGTTTTGCTGAACGGCTATCGGCCGCCGGCATGGCGAAAAAAGCGGTGATCGGCGCCGTCATGCACAAAATGACACATCTTATTTACGGAGTGCTCCGTACTGGCAAGCCCTTCGATCCAAATTATTTAACCAACGGGCTTGCTATTCAAGACGGTATCTGACCC
>NZ_JAGQEG010000021.1 GCF_018305005.1 Collimonas silvisoli | reverse complement strand
ATCTGATCCTTGGGTTTGGCTGCGGCACGCGGGTGAGTGCGGCAGGTGACACGGGCGTTATTGAAGCTGGTGAACACCAATGTATCGGGACCGGTCGGTTCGGTCAGCTCCACGGTGCAGCCGACTTCGGTCGGATGATAGCTGCCGTTACCGTTGCTGTTGCCATTGCTGTCGTTGACTTCCGAACCGCGTGCGCTTTGGGCGTCGGTGACGTGTTCGGGACGGATGCCGAGGATGACTTCGCGCCCGATCCAGGAAGCAATCTGTGGATTCTGCGCTTGCACCGGAGCCAGCGGCAGCAGGGTTGTTTGCCCAGCGTGTTCGAGTTCGAAGGCTGGGCCCTGACCGTTGGCGACCAGATTGCCGCGCATGAAATTCATCGACGGCGAGCCGATAAAGCCGGCCACGAACAGGTTGCTAGGATTGTCGTAGATTTCTTGCGGGCTGCCGAACTGCTGCACCACGCCATCTTTCATCACGGCGATACGGTCGCCCAATGTCATCGCTTCAATCTGGTCATGCGTGACATACACGATGGTGCTGCCCAGGCGTTGATGCATCAGCTTGATTTCGGCGCGCATCTCGACCCGCAGCTTGGCGTCCAGGTTGGACAGCGGTTCATCGAACAGGAACAGCGAAGGATCGCGGGCGATGGCGCGGCCCATGGCGACGCGTTGCCGCTGTCCGCCGGACAGCAGCGCCGGCTTGCGATCCAGCAGGTGAGTGATTTGCAGGGTGGTGGCGACACGGTCGACGATCTGCTTTTGTTCCGCTTTCGACACCTTGCGGATGCCCAGGCCAAACGAAATGTTCTCGCGCACCGTCATGGTCGGATACAAGGCATAGGACTGGAACACCATGGCGATGTCGCGCTCTTTGGGCGGGACATCGTTGACACAGCGGTCGCCGATCATGATCTCTCCCTCGGACACCGTTTCCAGCCCGGCAATCATGTTCAGCAGCGTTGATTTGCCGCAGCCGGAGCCGCCCACCAGGATCAGGAACTGGCCGTCTTCGATTTCCAGGTCGATGCCTTTGAGAACTTCATTGCCGTTCGGGTAAACCTTGCGCACATTGCGAATTGATAAGCTTGCCATTTTGAACCATTCCTTAAATTAATTAATTGGCGGGGTGGGCCTGAAAATCAGAGCCCGCCGCGCCGCCGCTCAACCCTTGACCGCACCAGCAGTCAGGCCGCGCACAAAATATTTCCCCGCCAGCAGATACACCACCAAGGTCGGCAAGGCGGCAATGATGGCCGCTGCCATGTTGACGTTGTATTCGGTGACGCCGGTAGAGGTATTCACCAGGTTGTTCAAGGCCACCGTGACCGGCTTGGCGTCCGAGCCGCCGAACACCACGCCGAACAGGAAGTCGTTCCAGATCTGCGTGAATTGCCAGATGAAGCAGACCATGAAAATCGGCAGCGACAAGGGGAAGATGATTTTGCGATAAGTCATGAAGAAACCCGCGCCATCGATCCTTGCCGCCTTGACCAGTTCTTCCGGCACCGTCACGTAGTAATTGCGGAAGAACAGCGTGGTGAAGGCGATACCGTAGACGATATGGACAAATACCAGGCCAGGCGTGGTGTTGGCCATGCCGACCGTGCCCAGCAAGCGCGCCATCGGCAAGATCACTACTTGGAATGGAATGAAGCAACCCACCATCAAGGCCGTGAACAGGATTTCCGAACCGCGGAAGCGCCAGTGCGCCAGCACGTAGCCGTTGAGCGAACCGACCAGGGTCGAAATCAAGACCGCCGGCACCGTCATCCTGATCGAGTTCCAGAAGAACGGCGCCAGGCCGTTGCAATCGACACCGGTACAGGCGCTGCTCCAGGCCTTGCCCCAGGCGACGCCGGTTGGCGCCATCGGCAAGGACAGCAGATTGCCGGAGCGGATTTCATCGAGGGTTTTCACCGAGGTGCTCAGCATCACATACAGCGGCGCCAGGTAGTACAGCGCGCACAAGACCAGCAGGGTGTAAATGACGATGCGGCCGATGCTGAGCTTGCTGTTTTCGTTATAGATGGTGTTGCTCGTGCTGTTAGCGGCCATTGCGCGCTCCTTTGGTTTCCAGGTACATCATGGGCACCAGCACTGCCAGTACGGTCGCTAGCATCATCATGGCCGACGCCGCGCCTAAACCAAGCTGACCGCGTGAGAAGGAAAACTGGTACATGAAAATTGCCGGCAGGTCGGAGGAAGTGCCCGGGCCGCCTGCGGTCAGCGCCATCACCAAGTCAAAGCTCTTGATCGCGATGTGGGCCAATACCAGCAACACGCTGAAAAACACCGGCCGCAGAGCCGGGATCACGATGCGCCGATAGATGGTCGGCAAGCTGGCGCCGTCGACCATGGCAGCTTTGATGATGCTGTCGTCGATGCCGCGCAGGCCGGCCAGGAACAGGGCCATCACGAATCCCGAGGATTGCCAGACGCCTGCGATCACCACGGTGTAGATCGAGAAATCGGAATTCACTAGCCAGTCGAAATGGAAATTGGCGAAGCCCCAGTCGTGCATCATTTTTTCCAGGCCCAGGCCAGGATTCAAAATCCATTTCCAGGCGGCGCCGGTAACGATGAACGAGAGCGCCATCGGATACAGATAGATTGCGCGCAATGCACCTTCTGACCGGATTTTCTGGTCCAGCAGGATCGCCATGATGAGGCCGATGGCGAGGCAGAACAGAATGAACAAGCCGCCGAAAATGCCCAGGTTGGCGGCAGCAACCCACCAGCGGTCCAGGCCGAACAGCGCTATATATTGATTAAAGCCAGAAATTTCGTAATTCGGCAGCATCCGCGAATTGGTCAGCGACAGCCAGGCGGTGACGCCAATGAAGCCGTACACGAAAACCAGTGACAGGATGATAGTGGGCGACAGTACGATGCGCGGTAACCAGGCATCGGCGATTGCCGCAATGCGCCCTTGCTGCTGGGGCGTGTTGCTTGAGCTCCCGGCAGCCACGGCTGTATAGGGGAGGGTGTGATCGGACATGCAAGTCTCCTGAAGCAGGATCAGAGCCGTGTCTGGCAATGCGGTGGCAGCCACTGCCGGACACGGCGGGGGCTGAAGTCGATCTTACTCGCTTCAGCCCCGGTTCTCATTTACGCTATTTGAAAAATAAACCAAGCAAACAATAAATAACCGACTTATTGCGATTTCGTTATTGTGTCTTTGCTGCCTTTGCCAGAGCCTGCGCCGCGGCTTGCGAGGTCATGTTGGAATTCATGAACTTGGAAACCACGTCGAGAATAGCGCCCTGGACTGCAGAATTGACTGCCATGCCGTGCGCCATGCTTGGCTCCAGCGTGCCGGCTTTGCTGGACGAGGCCAAGTCTTCCATCGACTTGACGGCGCAGCTGTCGAATTTCGCATGCGGGATATCAGGACGCACCGGGATCGAACCCTTGTTCAAATTGAAGATTTCCTGGAATTCCGGGCTCATGATGGCGCTTGCCAGCGTCAGCTGAGCCTTTTGCGAATCAGGATTCTTGACCTTGAACATGGCGATCGAGTCGATGTTATAGGTGTACGACTTGTCGGTGCCAGGGGCTGCAACGCACAGGAAATCCTTGCCTGGTTGCTTGCCGGCAGCAGTGAATTCGCCTTTAGCCCAGTCGCCCATGAATTGCATGCCTGCCTTGCCGTTGATGACCATCGCCGTTGCCAGGTTCCAGTCGCGGCCGGCGGCGTTCTTGTCGATATAACCCTTGATCTTGCCCATGGTGTCGAAGGTCTTGATCATGGTCGGGCCGGTCAGGGTTGCCGGGTCGAGCTTGACCAGGGCCTTGTTGTAGAAATCCGCACCGCCTACGCCCAGCGCAACGGTTTCAAACACGGTCGCATCTTGCCAAGGCTGGCCGCCGTGGGCGATGGCGACGAAGCCGGCTTTTTGAATCTTGTCGGCAGCGTCAAAGAATTCGGTCCAGTTGGTCGGTGTCTTGGCGCCGGCTTTTTTCAAGACTTCAGGGTTGATCCAGAGCCAGTTGACGCGATGCACGTTGACTGGCGCTGCTACATAGTGGCCTTCGTACTTCATGGTGTTGGAAACTACCTTAGGCAGCAGCGCATCCCATTTGCCCGCAGTGGCTGCGGCATCGATATTTGCCAGCACGCCTTCCTGGCCCCATTCCTGGATCGACGGCCCTTTGATCTGCGCCGCTGTCGGAGGGCTGCCGGCGATGACGCGGGCTTTCAGCGCGGTCGTGGCGTTTTCACCAGCGCCGCCGGCAACTGCGAAATCCTTCCAGGTCACGCCTTTGGCTTCCATGATCTTTTTCAACTCGGCGACCGATTTCGCTTCGCCGCCCGAGGTCCAGTAATGGAGTACTTCGACTTCGGCCGCGTGAACTGCCGCGGCGCTGGACAGCAGTGCAGTAGTTGCGAATACCGATTTTATTATTTGACTCAGTTTCATTCTTGTCTCCTGTGTTGAGTTGTGTTTGCGATGAATACTTAATTGCCTGCGTATCGCCGAAGCTCTGCGCATTTGCCGGCCCATGTGTATCATGTGAAAAAACTAGTAAAACTACATGCGATCTTGAGTTTCCCCGCAAAAAAGAGGGATTTACTCCTTTCGCCGCTTGTAATTGTAGTAATGCTACATTAATATTGCAATATAAGTTTTTTATTTATTACAAAAATTTTGATGCAAACACATATCCCCTTTACTTTTACGCTATTCGGAGCGACTGGCGACCTGTCGATGCGGAAGATTCTTCCTGCGTTGTTTGTTGCCCATCGGGAAGGGAAGTTGCATCAGGATGGCCGCATCATTTGCGTCGCCAAGCAGGATTTCAGCCGGGACGACTACCTGGCGTGGGTCAGCAAGAGCGCTATCCCATATGTGAAGAGCGGGGTTGCCGGCGCTCAGGACGAGGCGCTCTGGCAGAGTTTTCTTTCGCGTATCACTTATCTGCCGCTGGATCTGCTGGATCGCGCCGGTTATCAGGTGCTGGCAAACACACTGGCAGCCAGCCAGGCCGTATCGGTGTTTTATCTGGCGACTTCGCCATCGCTGTTCGAGCCGATTTGCGCCAATCTTGCCGCCAGCGGGATCGATCTGTCGCAGGCACGGCTGGTGCTGGAGAAACCTCTGGGCCATGATTTGCTGTCTTCGCGCGCGATCAACGATGCGGTAGCCCGGGTTTTCGCCGAAGACCAGATTTATCGCATCGATCACTATTTGGGCAAGGAAGCGGTGCAAAACCTGTTGGCTTTGCGTTTTGCCAACTCTTTATTCGAGCCGCTGTGGCGGCGCGAGTCGGTGGCCCATGTGCAGTTGACGATTGCCGAGCAGTTGGGTGTCGAGGGCCGCGGCGAATTCTATGACGCCACCGGCGCCATGCGCGACATGGTGCAAAACCATTTGCTGCAGTTATTGTGCATGGTGGCGATGGAGCCGCCGACTTCGCTGGACGCCGATGCGGTGCGCGACGAGAAACTGCGCGTGTTGCGCGCCTTGAAGCCGTTCTCGGCGGAAGACATGGAGTTCAGAGCGGTGCGCGGCCAGTATGTGTCCGGCGCCGTCGAAGGGCAGTCGGTCGCGGCATATCAGCAAGAACCGGGAGTGGCCGCGCAATCGCAGACCGAAACTTTCGTTGCGCTGCATGCCGAGATCAATAACTGGCGCTGGGCCGGGGTGCCGTTTTTCTTGCGCACCGGTAAACGCCTGGCGCAGCGCACGGCGGAAATCGTGATCACCTTCCGGCCGATCCCGCACGCCATCTTGCCGATGCCGGGCGGCCAGTCAGGAGCCAGCAGCAACCGCCTGGTGATCCGGCTGCAGCCGGACGAATCGATTCAATTGCATTGCCTGGCAAAACAGCCGGGCGATGGCATGACGGTGCAGCCGGTGGCGCTTGACCTGGCGTTCGACCAGGCATTCAAGCAGCGCCGGGCCGAAGCCTATGAGCGCTTGCTACTGGATGCCATCCGTGGAAATTTATCCTTGTTCGTGCGGCGTGACGAGCAAGAAGCCGCGTGGCGTTGGGTCGAGCCGTTGCTGCGCCATTGGCAAGGCAGTTCGTCCCCGCCTAAACCGTATATGGCAGGCAGTTGGGGGCCGACCGCATCGTTTGCGATGATGGCGCGCGCCGGCGCTCAATGGCCGGAAGATCGTTGAGTCGCCTGATTGAAAAAATTGAGAAGCGTGGCAAGGCGCATAAGTAATGTAGTCGCAATTGCTCCGCCCATCCTACTAACAGTATTTAAGTGAAAGTTTTACACCATGTCTTCATCCACGATCATGAGCGCTAGCGAGAATCCGGCTACCAGCTATCTGGATGGTCCGCGTCTGCTGGCAGATGTCGGCGGCACCAATGCCCGCTTTGCGCTTGAGCGCGCACCGGGCCAGATCGACACGATACAAACCCTGCGTTGTGCCGACTATGCCGAATTCGCGCTGGCGGTCGAGGCGTATTTGGCGGCCAGCGCCCATCCGCAAGTGCGCCATGCCGCCATCGCGATTGCCAATCCGGTGCAGGGCGACGACATCAAGATGACCAATCACCATTGGGAATTCTCGATTGAAAACACGCGCCGCCGCCTGAATCTGGATACGCTGCTGGTGGTCAACGATTTCACCGCGCTGTCGATGTCCTTGCCGCATCTGGAGCATGCGCACTGCATCCAGGTCGGCGGTGGCAGGGCGCAGAGCGGAGGCGTGATCGGCCTGGTCGGCGCCGGCACCGGGCTCGGCGTCGGCGGCCTGATTCCGACCGAGGGGCGCTGGATTGCGTTGGGCAGCGAAGGCGGCCACGTCACCTTCGCCCCGGGCGATGCGCGCGAGGCGGCGGTGCTGGCTTATTGCTGGCGTACTTATTCGCACGTCTCGGCCGAACGCCTGGTGTCCGGCCCCGGCATCGAAATGATTTATCAGGCGCTGGCCGATCTGCAGGGCATCGCCAAGCCTGAGCCGCTGCATACGGCGCAAATCGTCGAGCGCGCGCTGCAAGGCCAGGATGCTTTGTGCATGGACGTGGTCGAATGCTTTTGCGCGATGCTGGGAACCGTCGCGGCCGACGTTGCAGTCACCTTGGGAACCTTGGGCGGCTTGTATATCGGCGGCGGCGTGGTGCCGCGCCTGGGCGAGTATTTCGCGCGCTCGCCGTTCCGTGCGCGCTTCGAGAGCAAAGGGCGTTTCGGCAGTTATCTGGCCAAAATCCCGACCTTTGTCATTACTGCGCCTTATCCGGCTTTTGTCGGTGTTGCGGCGATTCTTTCCGAACATCTGGGTGGCGGCAACGCCGTGCCTATCCTGGAAAAAATCCGCAAGGCGCGCGATCAGTTTTCACCGGCCGAGCAAAAAGTCGCCAGCCTGATCCTGGCCCATCCGCGCGCAGTGATGAGCGAACCGATTTCAGAAATCGCCCGGCGCGCCGATGTCAGCCAGCCAACCGTGATTCGTTTTTGCCGCACCATGGGTTGCCAGGGTCTGGCCGATTTCAAACTGAAGCTGGCCTCCGGCGTCACCGGTACGGTGCCGGTCGCGCACAGCCAGGTTCATGTCGGCGATTCGTCGCTGGATGTCGGCGTCAAGGTGGTCGACAACACCATTTCAGCGATGATGGAAGTGCGCGACAATCTCAACGCCGATACCTTGTCGCGAGTGATTGAAGTATTGAGCCAGGCCAGCCGCATCGAGTTTTACGGTTTCGGCAGCTGCGGCCTGGTGGCGGAAGATGCACAGCAAAAGTTTTTCCGCCTGGGCATTCCATCGTCGGCGTACACCGATCCGCAGTTGCAGGAAGTTTCGGCCGCCATGCTGAAAAGCAGCGACGTCGTGGTGGTGATTTCGAATTCAGGACGCTTGCGCCATCTGGCGCCGGCGGTCGAGGTTGCGGTGCATTCCGGCGCCACCATCATTGCCCTGGCGCCGAGCAATTCGCAATTGGCCAAGCGCGCGCACTACACGCTGGCGGTCGAGCACGATGAAAGCAGCATGATGCACATTCCGATGGTGTCGCGGATTTTGCTGTTGCTGTTGGTCGATGTGCTGGCGGTGGGCGTGTCGCTTAACCGTTCCAGTCCGTTTGCCGAATTGCAGCGCCAGGCCAAGCGCGGCATCCTGACGCATATCGCCTCGCTGGGCGAATCCGCCAGCGACAAGATGACGGCTGAAGGCGACGGCAAGCCGGTGCAGTCGGCACGCAGCGAGCAAGAGGTGACCTTGTCGCCGAATGTGATTTCACATATCAAGTAATGATTCGCAGCGCCGCTTACTTTCTTCATCGAGGAGAGTAAGCGGCGCATCTCGGCGCTTCCGCCATCTCTGATCCGCTTTATCGCCACACATCCGTCGCCCCACATTCGCTCTTTGACAGCGGGTGTACAAACTTGTCGCCCATAAAAAATGCCCATTCGCACGCGAATGGGCAAAGTCTGGGGGTTACCCAGGGACGTCTCTCACTAATGCCACTTACGCAGCAAGCACAACGGTAGTGCTGACAAGGTCAACCGGCGCGCCGAGCTCAAGCGGCGCGCCCATCGATGCTTGCCGTCTTAGAACGAGTGGCTGATACCAGTGTAGAACGTGTTTTGGTTCTGTCCAGTCAAGCCAGTGCTGTCGCCGGTTTGAACTTGGAAATCGGTGTTCGAACCATTGCGGATAGTACCGATGCTCGCGTACAGCAGAGTCCGCTTGGACAGGCTGTAGTTGGCGCCCAGCATGAACAGATTGGCGCTGCCTACATCGTGGTTAAGCTTGACGTGATAAGCCGCGCCGATCAGTGTCAGAGCCGGATTCAGCTGGTAGTTGGCGCCGAGCCAGAATTGATTGGCTTTGTTGGCTGCGCCGATGCCGCTAGCTGCCAGAGGCTGTGCCGGTGCTGACAGATTTTGCCAGCCAGCGTACAGTTTGACGGCGCCGATGGTAACGTTGCCGCCGACAGTGATTTCCTTGGAGCGCGAGAACAAGCTGTCGTAAGTGCCGTTTTCGTCACGTGCCGTATCGTACATCGCCAGCAATTCATAGGTTGGCTGTACGAAACCAATTGCGAGACCGGTGCTGTTGCCAATCCCTGAACCAGCTGGTCCGCGGGTAAACGATCCTGCCGCTTCGCCAGCGCCGTACATGGCGTGCACGTAGAGGCCGCCCATATCTGGCGTGATGTACTGAATCTGGTTGCTGGTTTGTGGCCAGTTGCGGCCTTTGAACAAGGTCGCAGTGCTCATGTTCTGTTGGCCGGTAGGATCGATGCTCCATACCCGGTCGCTTGGCAGCGCCAGATCGCGGCCGATTTTCACGGTACCGAAGCCACCGTTCAAGCCAACAGTCGAACGGCGATTAAACAGACCAGTGCCGTTGAAACGGCCGGTGTCGGCTTGGAATCCGCTTTCTAGGGTAAACATCGCTTTCAGGCCGCCACCCAGATCTTCGGTGCCCTTGAAGCCGATCATGCTGGTACCCCATTCGTTGCCGCCGACACCCCATTGACCGCCGCGGATGGTGTTGCCATTTGCGTCTTTGCCTACTTGATTGCTTTGGTAGTTGATGCCTGCGTCAACGCGACCGTAGATGATCACATTGGTTTGCGCTTGGGCCTGGCCAGCGAAGGCGCAAGCCAGAACTGCCGCAACCGCGAGTGGCTTGGCCAACGGCATGGCTTTCAAAACAGATTTTCTCATTTCATCTCCTAAGTAAAAATGTGGCGTTGACCACTGCTTTCCGAGTCTTGTGCTGCTCGAAATTCTTGAACCGGGCTTCCGTTATTGCTTGTAGTAATGCCGATTTCTTTGTTGTTAAGAATGGTAAACCGGTTTGTGAAATTTTTGTTTTATTTGTGTAGTTTTACTATATTTCTGTTGCTAATTTACAGCACTGGCTGATTTTTCATGCATGTAACGCATAGTTGTGGCAGCGGAAAGGTCTATTGAAAAATACCCTTGTTTAGTGATCTTCTTATTTGTTTATTTAAGGAAATTCTTTAATCTGTATTTTTACTACAAGTAATTTTGATACATTTTCCTGGCACTACGAGCGTTTGCGAGTGAGGCGTTTGCCGTCTTAGATCTTTTCCAGTAGTCCATGCACTTGCGCCAATTGCGGCGGTTTGGCGCCGGCGTTCAGGCAGGCAGCCGAACCGCAGGCGACTGAAAATCGCAGATGCTGCAACCAGTCGGGGGCTGACGGCTGATGGGATGTTTCCGATGCCAAAGCGGCTTCCTGTATCAGCGAGTAGATCAGGCCGGCAATGCCGGCGTCGCCGGCGCCTACCGTGTCGACAACGGTGATAGATGGCGGTGCCACCTGCCAATATTGATCGCCCGCATGGATCGCGGCGCCCTGGGAGCCCAAGGTCAGCAATACGGTTGCATCCGGATTGAAGCCGCGCAGCGTCGCCAAGGCGGCCTCGGAATCATCGGTGCGGAACAAGCCGGCCAGATCTTCATCCGAGACTTTGATGACGTCCGCCAGTTGTGCCATCTTTTTCAGCACCGGGTCATAGCGCTGATCCATCACATTGCGAAAATTCGGGTCATAGCTGATTTTTACGCCGCGGCTGTGCAGATCCTCGGCCAGTTCGATCAAGTGCTCGGCCAGCGGCGAGCGCGTCAGGCTGATGCCGCCGAAGTGTACCCATAACGCCGCCTGCTGCCAGTCGGCGGGCAGTGCGCCGGGATCGAAAGACAGGTCGGCGCTGTTGTCGCCGATGAAATTGTATTGCGGCGGCGTGGTTTCATAGACCACCGCCAGCAGCGGCGAGCGCGCCGCCCGCTGCAGGAAGCGCAGATCGAGTCCGGCAGCCTGGCTGGCGGCAAACAGTTCGTCGCCGAACCAGTCCTGGCTGATGGCGCCGGCAAAGGCGGATGAGGCGCCCAGGCTGGCGGCGGCGCGCGCCACGTTCCAGGTCGAGCCGCCGGTTTTGCTCAGCCATTGATCGGCGCCGACCCGGATCAAATCGGTGAGTGCTTCGCCGGCGCTGACGAATTGGGGGAAGGGTTGAGCGAGTTTGGTGGTTTCAGACATGACAGCATCCATGCAATGTTTAATGTGGTTTGTTCAAGCGCTTATTCAAGCAAGCTATTCAAGCGGGCTGCCGACAGCGGCCAATGCTTCCAGATAAGCGCCCATCGGATGATAGAAATCGGTTTTGCCGTGTGGCGGTTTTTCGGGACCATAGCGCAGGTTGTTCCGCTGCAGGATGCGGTACCAGCCACCGCGCTCCTGGTCGATCAGATGTGCGCTGCTGTATTCCCACAACTTGTTGTAGCTGTCCCAATAAGCGTCGTCGCCGCTGCGGGCCGCCAATAGGGCCGCGGCGGCCAGCGATTCCGCCTGCACCCAGAAATATTTGTCGCCGTCGCAGACACTGCCATCCGGCGCCAGCCCGTACACCAGGCCGCCGAATTCCTGATCCCAGGCGGCCGGCATGGTGACATCGAACAATGCCCGGGCGCGCGGCAGCAGCCAACCGGCGTCGCCTTGCAAATGTGCGCGGTGGCGTTCCAGCAGCAACAGCAGTTTGGCCCACTCGGTCATGTGGCCGGGCTGAAAACCCCACGGACGGAACATGTTGCTGCTGTCGTGGCGGTTGTATTCCCAGTCCACGCTCCAGTCGGCGTGGTAGTGTTCCCAGATCCAGCTATCCGCCAGCGCTGCTTGCCGGACTGTGATGTTGTGCGCCAACAGCTCGGCGCGCTGCAGATAGCGCTGCTCGCCAGTCGCTTCAAAGGCGGCGATCAGGGTTTCGCAACTGTGCATGTTGGCGTTCTGGCCGCGGTAAGGCGACACTACACCTGCGGGTGTCGCTTCGTCGGCGTACAAGCCGTCCGCTTCCGACCAGAACAATTTCTCCATCAAGTCAAAAGTGGCAGCGACGCCGTCGGCTGCCTCGCCGATGCCGATGCGCAGGGCATGAGCATGCGCCAACAGCACGAACGCCAGGCCGTAGCAATGTTGGGTGCGATCGACGGCGACGCCGTTTTCCAGCACCCAGGCATAACCGCCGTAAGACGGCTGCCAATGTCGTTGCTGCAGGAAGTGCAAGCCGTGCCGCGCTGCATCTCGATATTCTTCCTTGCCGTCGAGGCGCCAGGCCAGGGCGTAGCAGAACACCATCCGGCTGCTGTTGACCAGGTGCCGGCTGGCGCTGTCGTAGACGCTGCCGTCGTCGTTCAGATAATGGAAGAAGCCGCCGTTCGGATCAATCGCGCGCGGATGAAAGAAGGCGATGTCGCGCCGCATTCTGTCGCGCAGGAATTCCGGATCGCGATAGTTGGCTGGGGTGGCGGCTGGTCTCATGGTTGTATTTTTTATAGGTGCGTCGCTGGCGATAAAGCGTCGTCAACGGAAAAACGAATCGAATTGCATGTCGAACTGCTGCAAGGCTTTTTGCGCGTTCTGCATTTTCTTGCGGAATTCGGGGCCGCGCTTGAGCGCCAGTCCAACTGCCAGGATGTCGATCACCACCAGATGCGCCAGGCGCGCCGAGATCGGCGTGTAGGGGTCGATATTGAAGCTCAGGTCGATCGGCACCAGCACCGTGGCCAGTTCGGCCAGCGGCGTGCCGCTAGGACCCAGCACGATAATATCGGCGCCGCCTTTTTTTGCCAGCTGCACGCTGCGCAGCAGGGCGGCGTTGCCGCCGCGCTGCGAGATGGCGACCACCGCATCGCCCGGTTGCAGCAGCGATGCCGCGATGCTGTGGATATGCGGATCGGAGTAGGCGACGGTGGGCACGCCGGAGCGGAAAAATTTATGCTGGGCGTCCGCCGCAACGATGCCGGAAGTGCCCTGGCCGTAGAATTCGATCTTGTTCGCCTTGAGCAAAACGTCCAGCGCTTTCTGGATTGCATCGGCGCTTAAATGGTTGCGCAGATCGAGCAGGGTGTTGATCGAACGGCTGCAGATCTTGTTGACCAGATCGGCGGCGATATCGTCTTGCGCCAGCATTTCGTTGGCGCCCGGCAGCGCCACCGCCAGGCTTTGCGCCAGTTTCAGCTTGAAATCATGCCAGCCCTCGTAACCGATGGCGCGGCAAAAACGCACCACCGTCGGTTCCGACACTTGTGCGTTTTTCGCCAGGGCAGTGATGTTTTCCGCCAACGCCAGCTGTGGATTATCGAGTATGGTCAACGCGACTTTCTTCTCCGACTTCGACAACAAGTCGATCTGAGTCCGGATCGCGTCCAGTAGCATGGTCATTTTATAGTTCCGGCAACGCTTCTTCGCGCCATTGCAAGCCGTCGCGTGCAATCAGGGCGCTGGCCGCGGCCGGCCCCCAGGTGCCGGCGTTGTAGGGAATCGGATCATCTTCTTCCTGATCCCAGAATTCCAGGATCGGTTCTACCCATTCCCAAGCGGCTTCCAGTTCGTCGCTACGCATGAACAGTGTCAATTGGCCGCGCAAGACGTCCAGCAGCAAGCGCTCGTAAGCTTCCATGCGCGGCGATTTGAAGCTTTCGCGGAAATTCAGTTCCAGCTCGACCGGTTTCAGGCGCATGCCGTCGCCCGGCGTCTTGGCCATCAGGTTCAGAGTCAAGCCTTCGTCCGGCTGCAAGCGGATGACCAGGCAGTTCGGTTCAAAGCTGCTGTTCGGCTGGGCAAAAATCGAATGCGGAATGGTCTTGAAGCGAATCACGATTTCCGCCAGTTGATCGGCCATGCGTTTGCCGGTGCGCAGATAAAACGGTACGCCGGCCCAGCGCCAGGTATCGACTTCGGCCTTGAGCGCGACGAAGGTTTCGGTGCGTGAGTGCGGATTGGCGTCGGCTTCCTTGCGATAGCCCGGTACGGCGACGCCTTCGACATGGCCGGAGCGGTATTGCCCGCGCACCACGTTTTGCGCCAGCGTAGTCGGCGTGAAGCGTTTCAGCGAACGCAGCACCTTGAGCTTTTCATCGCGTACTGCATCTGGCGTAATCGATACCGGCGGTTCCATGGCGACGATGCACAGCAGTTGCAGCAAGTGGTTTTGCAGCATGTCGCGCAAGGCCCCTGAAGTCTCGTAGTAGCCCATGCGGTTGCCGACTCCCAGTTCTTCGGCAATCGTGATCTGCACATCGGAAATCCATTCACGGCGCCACAGCGGTTCAAACAATACATTGCCGAAGCGCAGCGCCAGCAGGTTTTGCACCGTCTCTTTGCCCAGGTAATGGTCGATCCGGAAAATCTGCGATTCGGAAAACACTTCGCCAACTTCGGCGTTGATCTGCTTGGCGCTGGCGAGGTCGCGGCCCAGGGGTTTTTCCAGCACCACGCGTGAGTTGGCGGTAGCTAGGCCGCTGGCAGCCAGGTTTTTACAGATTTTTGAAAACAGGCTGGGCGGCGTCGCCAGGTAAAACACATTGGTAATCGCGTGGTCGGGCCGCATGGCTTCGACCAGTGCTTTGTACGAGCCGGCATCGGTGGCGTCCATGCCGACGTATTTGATGCGTTTGCAAAAGCGCTGCCAGATGGCGGCGTCGAAACTTTCCTTGCCGATATGCGGCTTGGCGTCGCGCTCTACGTGCTTGATGAAATCCTCATCGCTGCTGTCATGGCGGCCGATGCACAGGATGCGCGCATCCGGCGGCAAATCGTTAGCGCGGTCGCGCGCATACATTGCAGGCAGCAGCTTACGCATTGCCAGATCGCCGGTGCCGCCAAAGATTGCCAAATCAAATTCTGCAAGAGCCATGATAAATAAGACCTATAAATTACTACCGCTAGTGAGAGATGGATGCCGGGTGGCGAAGAAAATATAATCTTGTTATGACAAAGCCGAACGCGCCATCGCGATCAAGCCGTTGGTCGAACTGTCGTGGCCTTGCGGAGCAGGGGCGGCGGTCAATTCGCTCAGGATATTGCTGGCCAAAACCTTGCCCAGTTCGACACCCCATTGGTCGAAACTGTTGACGTCCCAGATAACGCCCTGGACGAATACCTTATGTTCATACAAGGCGATCAGCGCGCCCAGGTTGGCCGGCGTCAGCGCCTCCATCAGGATGGTGTTGCTGGGACGATTGCCAGGGAAGGTGCGATGCGGCAGCAGGGCGGCGATTTGTTTGGCCGGCATGCCTTTGGCCTGCATTTCCGCTTGTACTTCGTCCGCATATTTGCCGCGCATCAGTGCTTCCGACTGGGCGAAACAGTTGGCCAGCAGCGCGGCTTGATGGCCGGGCAAGTGATGGCTGGCGTTCAATGTCGCTATAAAATCGACCGGCGTAATGTCGGTGCCCTGATGCAGCAATTGAAAGTAGGCGTGTTGGCCGTTGGTGCCGACATTGCCCCAGATGATCGGGCAAGTTTCTTCCCCAAGCGGACTGCCGTCGAGGCTGACGCGCTTGCCGTTGCTTTCCATGTCAAGCTGCTGCAGATAGGATGGAAAACTTCCCAGGTCCTGGTGATAGGGGGCAATCGATACCGAGCGGTAGTCAAAGAAATTGCGGTACCAGACGCCCAGCAAAGCCAGGATCACCGGCATGTTTTGTTCCAGCGGCGCGTTTTGGAAATGCTGGTCCATGGCGTGCGCACCGGCCAGGAATTCGCTGAATTGCTCGAAGCCGACCGCCAGCGCTACCGGCAAGCCGATCGACGACCACACCGAATAGCGGCCGCCGACCCAATCCCAGAACGGGAACATATTGGCGGCGTCGATGCCGAACGCCGTGACGCCCTCGACATTGGTGGAGACGGCGACGAAATGTTTGCGTAAATCGGACTCTTGTGCGCCGGCCGCATTTTGCAAAAACCAGCTGCGCGCAGAGTGCGCGTTCATCATGGTTTCCGCGGTGGTGAAGGTTTTCGAGGCGATGACAAACAGCGTGGTTTGCGGATCGACTTGGGTCAGCACTGCATCAAGATCGTCGCCGTCGACGTTGGAGACGAAGTGCAGATCCAGATCGGCCCGCTGGTAGGGGCGCAGCGCCTGGCATACCATCTTGGGGCCGAGGTCGGAGCCGCCGATGCCGATATTGACGATATCCGTGATCGGCTTGCCGCTGTATCCCAGCCATGCTCCGGAACGAAGCGCGTCGGTAAAAGTCTGAATTCTCGCAAGCACCGCGTGCACATCGGCGCTGACCTGCTGGCCGTCCAGTTCCAGTGCAGGCAGGCGTGGTGCTCTTAGCGCCGTGTGCAACACCGCGCGATTTTCGGTGGTATTGATTTTTGCGCCGGCAAACATGGCCTGGCGCTGCGCTTCGACCTGGCGTTCGCGCGCCAGGGCAAACAAGTGCGCCATGGTCTCCGCGCTGACATTGTTTTTTGCATAATCGAGGAATAGGCCGGCTGCTTTGAGAGAGAACTGTTCAAAGCGGGAAGGGGTGGCGGCAAACAGTTCGCGCAACGATAAATCCTTGATCGCTGCGTAATGTGCATGCAAGGCTTGAAAGCTGGCAGTAGTATTAAGCGCTGGTTGTGGCATATCCGGAGTCTTTATTGTCGGTCAGGAATTTATACGACTATACAACGTCGGCGGTAATTTCACTACAAATTATTTTACGGTGTATCTGTTTGGAGTTGCTTTTCGGTATGTGATAACCAAGCAGCTTGCTGTTTTCTCCAGATGGCTGAGGTGGTTTGCTGTATGTTTAAGCGTACTGCTTTGCGGATAGAGCGGGTTGGTTTGAAAAACCGGTAAAGAAAAAGCAAGCGGTGGTAAAAATCGCTGTAAGTTGGCATTGCGGGATTATTTTGTAGTAAAATTTCAAATTTCTACTGTTTCAAGGATTAAATCATGTCTGTTCAAGCCAGCGTCGCCAAAGTCACCGAACGTATCGTTGCACGCAGCCAGCCTTATCGTAGCGCCTATCTGGCGCGTCTGGAGCATGCGCGCCGCCAGGATGTGCAGCGTGGGGCGCTGTCATGTACCAATCTCGCGCACGGTTTTGCCGCATTTCCAACCAATGACAAGTTGAGGCTGAAACAGGATAAAAGTTCATCGGTCGCGATCGTGTCTTCGTATAACGACATGTTGTCCGCGCACCAACCGTTCGAACGTTATCCGCAAATTATCAAGGATGCGGTCCACGCCGCCGGCGGCGTCGCCCAGTTTGCCGGCGGTACGCCAGCCATGTGCGACGGCGTGACGCAGGGCCAGCCGGGGATGGAATTGTCCTTGTTCTCGCGCGATGCGATTGCGATGGCGACTGCGATTGCACTGTCGCACAATATGTTCGACGCCGCGGTCTATCTCGGCATCTGCGACAAGATTGTGCCTGGCCTGTTGATCGGCGCTCTGCATTTCGGTCATTTGCCGGCGGTGTTCATTCCCGGCGGGCCGATGACCAGCGGCATGACCAACAAAGAGAAAGTGAAGATCCGCCAACTCTACGCGGAAGGAAAAATCGGCCGCGCCGAATTGCTGGAGGCGGAAGCCAAGTCTTATCACAGCGCCGGCACCTGTACTTTCTACGGTACCGCCAACAGCAACCAGATGCTGATGGAGGCGCTCGGTTTGCATCTGCCCGGCTCGGCATTCATCACCCCGAATACGCCGCTGCGCGACGCCTTGACCGCCGAGGCGGCGCGCCAGGCTTTGAGAATCGTCGACCGCGGCAATCAGTACTTGCCGGTCGGCCATGTGGTCAGCGAGAAAAGCATCGTCAACGCCATCGTCACGTTGCTGGCGACCGGCGGCTCCACCAACCACACCTTGCATCTGGTGGCGATTGCCAAGGCCGCCGGGATCGTCATCGACTGGAACGATTTCGATGCGCTGTCCGCCGTGGTGCCGCTGGTCACCCGGATTTATCCAAACGGCGACGCCGACGTTAATCATTTCCATGCTGCAGGCGGCACCGGTTTCGTGATTCGCGAATTGCTGGATGCCGGCCTGATGCATGAAGATGTCAAGACCATCCTTGGCGACAGCCTGCGCGCGCATTGCGCCGAGCCGTTCCTGGAAGGCGAGTCGGTGGTATTCAAGCCGGCGCCGAAATTAAGCGGCGATGACTCGGTATTACGGACTGCCACTGCGCCATTTTCCGCTGACGGCGGCTTGCGCCTGCTGACCGGCAACCTGGGACGCTCGGTCATCAAGATTTCTGCGGTGAAGAAAGAGCATTGGGTAGTGCAAGCGCCGGCGCTGGTGTTCCATTCGCAAGATGCGTTCATGAAAGCTTTCCGCGCCGGCGAACTGGATCGCGATTTTGTTGCGGTATTGAGCCATCAAGGCCCGCGCGCCAACGGCATGCCGGAATTGCACGCCTTGACGCCGGCGCTGGGGATTTTGCAGGACGCCGGCCGCCATGTGGCCTTGATTACCGATGGCCGCATGTCGGGCGCGTCGGGCAAGGTGCCGGCAGCGATCCATGTGACGCCGGAAGTGCTGGCCGGCGGCCCGCTGGGCCTGGTGCGCGACGGCGACATGATTCGCATGGACGCCGAGCAGGGTATACTGGAAGCCTTGGTGCCCGCCGCAGAATGGGCGCAGCGCCAGCCGCTGGCGACCGACTTATCCGCCAATCAAGTTGGCATGGGCCGCGAACTGTTTGCGATGTTCCGCAATACCGTGAGCGCGGCCGAAGAGGGCGCTACCAGCTTTGGCTTGCCGCCTGTTTTGCATAGCCCGGAAACCGCCGACCATTCGGAACAACCACAGAAAGCCACGATATGACATCCACAAATCTCCTTTACGGCAACCAATTGTTAGACATCATGCGTGCATCGCCGGTGATTCCGGTGATTGCGATCGACGATATCGCGCATGCAGTGCCGCTGGCGAAAGCCCTGGTCGCAGGCGGGATTCGCGTGCTTGAAGTGACTTTGCGCACGCTGCATGGGCTGCCGGCAATCCGCGCCATCGCTGAGCAAGTACCGGGCGCGATTGTCGGCGTCGGCACCTTGACCCAGGCTGACGAATTCGTCGCGGCCCGCGATGCGGGTGCGGTGTTCGGCGTTTCTCCTGGCTTGACGCCGGCCTTGATCGCTGCCGCCAAATCCAGCGGTCTGCCTTTGTTGCCGGGCGTGATGACGCCGTCCGAAGTGATGGCGGCGCGGGAAGCCGGTTTTCGTCAGCTGAAGCTGTTCCCGGCGGTGCCGGCGGGTGGCGTCGGCATGTTGAATGCGATTGCCGGTCCTCTGGGCGATGTCACATTTTGCCCGACCGGCGGCATTTCGCTGGATAGCGCGCCGGAATTCCTGGCTTGTAAAAATGTCGCCTGCGTCGGCGGTTCCTGGCTGACGCCTAAAGACCTGCTGAAATCCGGCGACTGGGCGCGCATCACTGCACTGGCTGTAGCCGCCAGCCAGTTGCGCAAGGCGCTGTAAGCCAACTCTCTCTCCCTCCCGAAGAAGTCGCCATGGTTATCCAGCCATGGTGATTTCTTCGACTAGCTTTACTCCCTTCTGCTTCCTCTTTATTCCCCCAGCTTTTATTGCTGAAAGAATCATATTTTTCCCGTGTTTAGCTGGAAAATGTTGTGCTATCTTGGTCTTCAGACATTCGGGTAATAGCTTTTCCCAATCTCATTACTAGACGTCATCAAGAAAGTTGGGTATAATGGCAAACTCTCAACAACATTGTGCTGCCTCAACTGCACATTTTTGGGTTTCGTGACTCGCGTCAGCGGGTTGTCTTACGCTTCGGCAGCGCCGGAGTTTCATCAAAGTCGGGGATGTCCTCGCATTCTTTGCCGCCCCATGCGGTAGTCGGCTTGTTCAATGTCCTCCCCGCGGGAAGACCGGACGAGATCATAAAAAATCGATTTGTATGTCGCGCTGACGGGTTCCGGCTATACCTATGCTGTCCTGTGCCTGGCGTCATTCAATACGCAGCGGAAAAGAAAGCCGGTTGCGCGCTTGTCGGCAAATGCCGGCGTGTCGCGACACGCGTTTTGCTTGCCGCTGCTTATGCAAGGGAGTAAGCATGACGAATCGCTATCGCAACGCCATGGTTGGAGCAGCCGTCACTATGTTGGTCGTGGCTGCCATTGGCTGGTCGATCGGCCCCGCCGTTATCCATCAATATCAGGGTGATCTGCTTTATTACACCGGCCGTCATCTGGTGCTGGTCGGATGGTCGATGTCGCTGGCGCTGCTGTGCGGCATTCCGGCCGGCATCGTGTTGAGCCGGCCGTACTTTGCCCGCCATGCCGAAAAATGGATGCAGATCTTCAATATCGGCAACACCATTCCCTCCATGGCGGTACTGGCGCTGGCGCTGGCCTTGTTCGGCATCGGCGACAAGCCGGCCATCATCGCCTTGTGGCTGGCGTCGCTGCTGCCTATCGTGCGCAATACCTATGAGGGTTTGCGGCAGGTCTCGCCGGCGATGAAGGAGGCGGCCAAGGGCATCGGCATGAAGCCGCTGCAGGTATTGTTCCGGGTCGAGCTGCCGAATGCCTTGCCGATTATCGTCGGCGGTGTCCGTACCGCACTGGCGATCAATGTCGGCACCGCGCCATTGTCGATCCTGATTGGCGGCGAAAGCCTGGGCGGCCTGATTTTTCCAGGCATCTATCTGAACAACCACGGTCAACTGCTGCTGGGCGCTACCGCCACCGCAGTGCTGGCGCTGATGCTGGACGCGATCGTCTCGCTGGGCAGCAATGCTTACCTGAGCAAGCGCGGTCTATTGCGCTGATGGCGGCCTAATCTAATAAGGAAAAGAATATGCATACATTACATTTCGAAGTGTCACGCATAAGGTTATTGTTCGCCTTCACGCTTGGCCTGCTCGGCATGGCGCAAGCGAGCGCGGCCGGTCTGGTGGTCGGCGGCAAGAACTTTACCGAGCAATTGATTCTGTCGTCCATGACACAGCAGTATCTGAGCGCCAAAGGTTATGCGGTCGATTTGAAGAGCGGCCTCGGCACTACCATCATGCGTCAGGCGCTGGAAAGCGGCCAGATCGATATCGTCTGGGATTACACCGGCACCGCCCTGATCGTGTACAACAAGATCGATGAAAAGCTGGACCGGGAGCAATCCTATCAACGGGTCAAGGAACTGGATGCGCCGAGGAAACTGGTCTGGCTCAAGCCATCTGAATTGAACAACACTTATGCGCTGGCAGTGCCGCAGCAACGCGCCGATGAAGAGGGTTTGAATACCATCGAAGATCTGGCGAACAAGATTAATCAGGCGCGTCAGCAAGATCCCGATAAAAAATACCTGATGGGAGTCGATTTCGAGTTTGCTTCGCGCCCGGATGGCCTTGGCCCGCTGCAAGCCTTATATGGCTTCAACCTGGACCGCAGTGAAGTAAAGCAGATGGATGCAGGCCTGGTGTATACCGCCTTGCATAACGATCAGTTGAATGTCGGGCTGACGTATTCGTCTGACGGCCGGGTGCAAGGCTTCAATCTGAAGCTGCTGCAGGATAACAAAGGGTTTTTCCCTTTTTATAGTGCGGTGCCGATAGTGCGCAAGGAAATCCTGGACGCCAACCCGCAACTAGCCGAACAACTGAACGCGTTGTCGGCCAAGATCGATACCGCCAAGATGACCGAGATGAATAAGAAAGTGGATATCGACCAGCTGCCGATAGCCCAGGTCGCCGCGGATTTCCTGCGCGCCGAAGGTTTGATTCAAGGACGGGACGCCGAATGACATTCTTTAATTATTTACTGAGCGCCTGGCCGGAAATCCTGCATCTCACGATTCAGCATCTGATGCTGGTGGGGATTGCGGTCGGCCTGGCGATTCTGATCGGCGTGCCGCTGGGCGTGGTGATGATCCGCCACCGCTGGCTGGCCAGTCCGCTGATGGGGCTGGCTACCGTGATTCTGACCTTGCCGTCGATCGCCCTGTTCGGTTTGATGATCCCCTTGTTTTCCCGTTTCGGCCAAGGAATTGGGCCGCTGCCCGCGATTACGGCAGTGTTCCTGTACTCCTTGCTGCCGATCATGCGCAACACCTATCTGGCGCTGGACGGCATTGACCACGGCATCAAGGAAGCCGGGATCGGTATCGGCATGACCTTCTGGCAGCGCTTGCGGCTGGTCGATCTGCCCTTGTCGGTGCCGGTGATCCTGGGCGGCGTGCGTACCGCCGTGGTAATGAATATCGGCGTGATGGCGGTGGCGGCGATTATCGGCGCCGGCGGTCTGGGCGTCTTGATCCTGCACGCCATCAGCCAAAGCAATATGCAAAAACTGGTAGTCGGCGCGGTATTGATCAGCTTGCTGGCGATTATCGCCGACATGCTGCTGCAGGTTCTGCAGCGGCTGCTTACACCGAAAGGAATGCAAAAATCATGATTCAACTCGACCAACTCAGTAAAGTATTCACCCAAAAAGACGGCAACAAGGTGAAGGCGGTGAATGAGGTTAACCTGACGGTTGCCGAAGGTGAAATCTGCGTGTTCCTGGGGCCTTCCGGCTGCGGCAAGACCACTACGCTGAAAATGATCAACCGCCTGATTACGCCGACTTCCGGCCGCGTACTGCTGAACGGCGAAGACACTACCGGCCTCGATGAAGTCAGCTTGCGCCGCAAAATCGGTTATGTGATCCAGCAGGTGGGCTTGTTTCCCAACATGACCATCGAAGAAAATATTACCGTGGTGCCGCGTCTGCTCGGCTGGGACAAGAAACGTTGTCACGAGCGCGCTACCGAATTGATGGCGATGGTGGCGCTCGATCCCAAACGCTTCCTGTCGCGCTATCCGCGTGAGATGTCCGGCGGCCAGCAGCAGCGCATCGGCGTGATCAGGGCCTTGGCGGCCGATCCCCCGGTGTTGTTGATGGACGAGCCGTTCGGCGCCGTCGATCCGATCAATCGCGAATCGATTCAAAATGAATTTTTCCAGATGCAACGCCAGCTCAACAAGACCGTCATCATGGTCAGCCACGATATCGACGAAGCCATCAAGCTAGGCGACAAGATCGCTATTTTCCGTGCCGGCAAACTGGTGCAGGTGGATCATCCGGATACTTTGCTGGCGCGTCCCAAGGATGAATTCGTCGGCTCTTTCGTCGGCCAGGATGCAACCTTGAAGCGCCTGCTGCTGGTGCGCGCCGGCGACGCCGCCGCCAACTCGGCGACCGTGCTGGAAGACGCCAGCATGGCGGCCGCCTACGGCGTGATGGACGAACACGATTATCGTTACGTGACGGTCACCAATGCTGCCAATCATGCGCTGGGTTATGTGGCGAGGCGCGACGCGCGCGGCGCGCAGGGCCTTTGTATCGATAAGATGAAGCCGTTTGCCGTCAGCGCCGCGCCGGATGAAAATCTGCGCGTGGTGCTGTCCAAGATGTACAAGCACAGCACCAGCTGGATGCCGGTGATCGGCCAGGACAATAGCTACCTGGGAGAAGTGACCCAGGATTCGATCGCCGATTATCTCAGTTCCGGCCGCACGCGCGCTTAGTCATTCTTGCGGCGGCAGGTATACGCGGGGTTTGCGCAATGAGCGCAAACCCCGCGTTGCATTTACAATCTACGGTTTTGCTACTCAGCGCCGTCATTTCAAATCCATGTTCAAGTATTCAAGGTGTTCCCGCGGAGCTAGCGCATGACGGCTGGCGTGATTGCTTTGGTATTGTGCGCGGCCTTGCTGCATGCATCCTGGAACGCCATGCTGAAAAGCAGCGGCGATCGTTTGTGGGCCATCACCTTGATGACCATCGGTTCTGCCATAGCGGCGGTTCCCATTGTGCTGTGGGCGCCGCTGCCGGCGCCTGCCAGTTGGCCCTATATTCTGCTGTCGGTAGTTTTGCACGCCGGTTACAACCTGTTTTTAGTCCGCGCTTACCGGGCTGGCGATTTCGGTCAATCCTATCCGATTGCACGCGGTTCCTCGCCATTGCTGGTGTCGCTCGGGGCCGCCCTGACGGCCGGCGAGCAGTTGGGAGCCCTGACCCTGATTGGCGTGGCCTTGATCTCGCTCGGCATCATCAGCCTGGCGCAGATCAAATTCAAGCGCGGCGGCAGCCCAGCTGTCAGCGGGCAATGGGATGCCCCATTGTCGGCGTTCACCACCGGCCTGTTCATCGCCGGCTACACCATCGTCGATGGCCTCGGTTCACGCCTGGCTGGCAGCGCCGCATCCTACGCCGGCTGGATGTTCTTGCTCGACGGCTTGCCCTTGCTGGTGATTTATCTGTCGATGCACGGCAGCTTGCGGATTGCCCTGCGTGAGCGCGCCACCTGGAATGCACTGGGCGGCGGCGCGATGTCGCTGCTGGCGTATGGCATTGTGATTTGGGCGATTACCTTGGCGCCTATGGGGCCGGTATCGGCTTTGCGTGAAACTTCGGTATTGTTTGCAGCATTGATCGCCCGCCTGTTTTTGGGCGAGGCGCTGACCGTGCGCAGGCTATTGTCTTGCGCGGTAATAGCGCTGGGGGCAGTGATGCTGGGATGGTCGACATGAAGTATTGATTACAATGTATTACTTACGACACGCCCAATAAAAAATGCCGCTGAAATTTTCAGCGGCATTTTTATTTATGACGAGAATTGCAAAGCGATCATCAAGACCGCTCGGCTTATTCAGCGTTACTTAGCGGTCGCCAAACGAGCGACGAGCGCCGCTGTCGTTCGAACGATTGCCTTTGTAACCGCCGCCACCGCCGTCTTTACGCGGTGCGCCTGGCTTGCTGAAAGTACGGCCGCCTGGTTTAGCCGGGCCGCCACGGTTGTCGCCTGGTTTCCAGCCGCCTGGTTTGTGGTTCGAGCGCGGAGCAGATGCCGAACGCTTTGGTTCGAAACCTTCAACCACATCGACCGGGATCAATTGCTTGGTGAAACGTTCGATGCGCTTGACGTTGACGCCTTCAGCATGATTCACCAGCGATACCGCAACACCGTTACGGCCGGCACGGCCGGTACGGCCGATACGGTGGACGTAGTCTTCCGGGAATTTCGGCAGATCGTAGTTGAATACGTGGGTGATGGCCGGGACGTCGATGCCGCGAGCGGCAACGTCGGTAGCTACCAGAACGCGCACTTGACCGCGACGCAGGCTGTCCAGGGTGCGGTTACGCGCGCCTTGGTGCATGTCGCCATGCAAAGCGGCAGCCGCGAAACCGGCGATGTTCAGACGGTCGGCGATAGTGTCGGCATCACGCTTGGTGGCGGTAAATACCACCGCTTGATCCATGGTGACGTCGCGCAGCAGGTGATCCAGCAGGCGATTCTTGTGCGACAGATCGTCGACGAAGTGAACCTTCTGTTGAATGTTTTCATGCTTGGTGGCGGAACCGGCGATCTGAATGATCAGCGGGTTCTTGGTGATGCGCTTTGCCATGTTGCCGACAACGCCATCCAGCGTCGCCGAAAACAGCATGGTTTGACGCGACTCAGGCGTAGCGTCGACGATTTTTTCGATGTCGTCGATGAAGCCCATGTCGAGCATGCGGTCAGCTTCGTCCAGCACCAGGATTTGCAGTTGCGAGAAATCGATCTTGCCAGATTCCATATGGTCGATCAAACGGCCTGGAGTAGCGACCAGAATTTCAGGATTCTTGGCCAGCAGTTGCATTTGCTTTGGATAAGGCATGCCGCCCAGGATCGAGATCGCCTTGACGCGCTTCATGTGTGAACCGTATTTGTCGGTAGCGGTAGTCACTTGCAAAGCCAGTTCGCGGGTCGGTGTCAATACCAGCATCTTTGGTTGTGCCGGCTTGAAACGTGGACGCTCGCCGCGTGAACGGGAGGCTTGCATTTCTTGATTAGGGGTCTTGCCAGCCGGAGCAGCTTGTTGCTCCGAGGCGAATTTGTGCAATGCCGGCAGCATGAATGCTGCAGTCTTGCCGGAACCGGTTTGCGAGGAAACCAGCAAGTCACGGCCTTCGATAGCGGCAGGGATAGCTTGTTCTTGAACGCCTGTGGGTTTTGTGTAGCCAGCTTCGGTCAGTGCTTTGATAACGGACGTGTGGAGGCCTAGTGATTCAAAAGTCATTTTTTTCTTTCGTAAAGTGCAGCGTCATAGACTACAGACAGTCGACCATGCGACGAATGCAGCGAACGCAAAAAAGCAACGCCAACCAACGAAATGACTAAGAAACAAATACAAAGAAATTTCGGCACAAAAGCTTTGCGCCGGGACGGTGTCAGGATCGACACACAAGGCGGGAGGGCTTTTACAATGCGATGTCCCAATTTAAGGCCAGGACACGCTTAGGCTTGCGCAGCTACTTATTGTTTTTTACAGCGTCAATGGAATAGATATGATCGGAATCCAGTAACTGGCTGTCTGCGTTCATATTGCAACGCAGCACAGAATAATACATTACTTTTACATTTGATGCAGCTAATTCATGCGACTGCTGTGAATTAGCTGCCGATTTGCGGCTGTAGCGTTGTTCGCGCGCATGTTTTGCGCATTCAGATACAGGCAAATATTTGCAATTCAATAATGGGAGCAGCCTTATGGAAAATAACGATGCCGACGCGGCTGCTCACCAGATTATTCGGCGATACCGCCTACCACACGCGAGAAGCCGCCGTCGACATAGGTGATTTCACCGGTGATGCCGCTGGACAGGTCCGACAGCAAGAAGGCGGCGGTATTGCCGACATCCTCTACCGTAACGTTGCGGCGCAGCGGCGCGTGTTCAGCCACAAACCCCAGGATCTTGCCAAAACCTTTGATGCCGCTCGCGGCCAGGGTCTTGATCGGGCCGGCTGAAATGCCGTTCACGCGCACACCCTTGGGGCCTAGCGATCCAGCCAGGTAGCGGACGCTGGCTTCAAGCGACGCCTTGGCCAGGCCCATCGTGTTGTAGTTGGGGACGACGCGTTCCGAACCCAGGTAGGTCAGTGTCAGCAGCGCTGAATTCGGGCGCAGCATCGGCAGTGCGGCTTTTGCCATTGCCGGGAAACTGTAGGAAGAAATATCGTGCGCGATCTTGAAACCTTCGCGCGACAGGCCGTCCAGGAAATCGCCGGCAATCGCTTCGCTGGGAGCGAAACCGATAGCGTGCACCAGGCCGTCCAGTTGATCCCAGGATTTGCCGAGGTCGGCGAACAAGGCGTTGATTTGCTCATCGCTGCCAACGTCGCAGTCGAAAATCAATTCGCTATCGAATTCTTTGGCGAAATTAGTGATGCGTTCCTTGAAACGCTCGCCTACGTAGGTAAACGCCAGCTCGGCGCCTTCGCGCTTGCAAGCTTGCGCGATGCCGTAAGCGATCGAGCGGTTGGACAGCAAGCCCGTGATCAGAATTTTTTTGCCTTGCAGGAATGCCATATTGACTCCAGATGTGCGCGCCGTTAGTGCCGCAGGCGCTTGGTGTGATTCTTGTTGAACAGGGCAAGATTGTAGGGGTTCACCGCGCTCACGGCAACTCTGTCAGCACTGCCGGCAATCACGTATTTTTGATATCGAGCGTGGTTTTAAAAAAACCGTGGCGCGCGCAGTGCGGCGCCATGGGTTTTTTGATCCGGTGTTGCTGGAAATATCAGCCGCGCGCGCCTCGGGAAGAGGCCAGGACCACCGGCTTGCCGCTCTTTTTGGCTGCCACCTTGTTCTTGCTGCTGCGGCTAGCCGTTGCAGTCGCCTTATGGTAGCGCACGTTGTGGCCGGCTTGCTTGCTGCCGGAGTTCGAGGCTACCATGCGGTTCGGCACTTGCAACTGCAGGCTTTGACCGCGGCTGACGCCGTCATGGCGCAAGCCGTTCCATGCTTTCACCTGGCTCACGCTGACGTGATAACGCGAGGCGATCGAGGCCAGGGTGTCGCGCTTACCGACCTTGACGTAGATGCGGCGGGTTTCGGGAGCGTCCGGGGTGACTGCCATGGTGGCGTTGTCGGCTACTTCGGCGGTGATATCGCTGCTGGCGGCTTCGGTTTTCGGCACCAGGATGGTGGAACCGGCCTTTAGCAGCATTCTTGGCGGAATGTGGTTGACTTCGCGTATCACCGCCGGTGTGGTGTCGAAGCGGGCGGCGATGGTTTCAATCCGTTCGCGGGCGCTGCTGACGGTATGCGAGGTCCAGGAAGAAAGCGTCTGGGTCCACTTGGTCAGGTTGTTCTTGAATTTCTCCGCATTGCTTTCAGGCAGCAGGATCTTGGTGTCGCTGCTGCCGATGATCACCGGGCGGTTGAATTGCGGATTCAGGGCCTTGAATTCATCCAGCGACAGTTCCGCCAGCTGGGCGGCGACCTTGACGTCGATATCGCGGGTCTTGCCGATAGTGACAAAGTAAGGCTGGTTGTCCACCTTAGGCAGCGTGATGTTGTACATGTCCGGCGCTGCAATGATGTTCTTGACCGCTTGCAGCTTGGGCACGTAATTGCGGGTTTCCGCCGGCATCAGCGGCGCCAGGCTGTTGAAATCGATCGGCAGGCCGGCGGCCTGGTTCTTGTTGATGGCGCGCTGCACCGAGCCTTCGCCCCAGTTATAGGCAGCCAGCGCCAGTTGCCAGTCGCCAAACATGCCGTACAGTTTTTGCAGGTAAGTCAGCGCGGCGTCGGTGGAAGCCAGGACGTCGCGACGCTCATCCTTGAACATGTTCTGCTTGAGATTGTAGTCGCGTCCGGTAGCCGGCACGAACTGCCACATGCCCGCCGCCTTGGCGCTGGAATAGGCTTGCGGATTGAAGGCCGATTCGATGAACGGCAACAACGCCAGTTCAGTCGGCATGCCGCGTTTTTCCAATTCTTGTACTACGTGAAACAGATAGCGCGAAGCGCGCACCGTGGTGCGTTCGAAATAGTCCGGGCGGGCGCTGTAAAAATCGGTTTGGCTGACTACCTGCTGGTTGTCCAGATCGGGGATGCCGAAACCTTTGCGGATGCGAGCCCAGATGTCGACCTGCTCCATGCCGAGCATGCCGGCGCTGGGATCGTTCGGGTCAATCAAGCTGAAAGTGGGGGTGTAGATGGAAATGTCGTTGGCCTGGGCCAAGAGCGGGGCGCCGAAAAAAGCGAGCGCGGCAAAAGCGAAAGTCTTGAGTTTTAGCTGATACATGGGTTCAATTTATGTGACCGGGATGTCATCAACCGGTAATAATGGATTAGACGCAGTGTACGTAAGGCGGTTTTCTCCCGTCAAGCAAAAATTGCACTGTTACAAGCGATAAGTGATTGATTTATTAGGTATTACTTTTAATAAATCGATATGCGGAGACTATATAACCGACATTTACAATGAATCACTGCGCAGCCGTTCCGGCTTGCCGATTTATTTGAAATTGTTTTTCCATTCGCGCAGCGCGGCAAATGCCGCAACCGGGTCGGCTTGCTGGTGTTGGCCGATAAGGCGGCCGCTGGCGCGCAGGCTGGCAAGAATGGTTGGCTGCTGGTAACGCAGGAAGGGGTTGGTGGCGTTTTCCAGAGCGATGGTCGAGGGTACGGTGGCTTGCTGCCGTTCGCGTTTGGCTTGTTCGTTTGCCATGCGGGCCGCCAGGGCGGAATTGTCCGGCTCTACCGCCAGCGCAAAGCGCAGGTTCGACACGGTATATTCATGCGCGCAATACACTTGGGTGTCATCCGGCAAGCGGCTCAGCTTCGCCAGTGAATCGACCATTTGTCCCGGGCTGCCTTCGAACAGGCGCCCGCAACCGCCGGCGAACAGCGTGTCGCCGCAAAACAGCCAAGGCTGGCCTTGCGCCACATAGGCGATATGGCCGCTGGTATGGCCAGGCACGTCCAGCACCGATAATTTCAGCCCCAGTTGCGGAATGGCGGCAATATCGCCTTCGCTCAGCGTCTGGCTGACGCCGGCGATGGTTTCGCCGGCAGGGCCGAATACCGGGATGTTGAAATGCCGCAGCAAAGTTTGTACGCCGCCGACATGGTCAGCATGGTGATGTGTCAGTAAAATAGCGACAAGTACCAAGCCATGGGCGTCGAGTGCGGCCAGAATCGGCTGGGCGTCGCCAGGGTCGACCACCGCAGCATGGCGGCCATCGTTGATCAGCCAGAGATAATTGTCGTTAAATGCCGGCACTGCCAATACATTCAAGGGCTTACTCATTGACTCACTCAGCGATTCATTCAGAGATTTATCCATTAAGGCAGGCATGGCACATCCGTCGTCAGAAAAATCCATTATAGCGCTCGGCCCCTGGCTGCAGACGCCCACCGGCAGTTACATGCTGGAATGGGAGCAGGCGCGTCTGGACGCGATGACGGCGGATATTTTCGGCTTCAATGCGATGCAGATCGGCGTGCCGCAAATCAAATCCTTGCAAGCCAACCGGATGCGCCACAAGTGGCTGACAGATAGCCGCCTGCCCGAGGCCGGCGAAGCGCATGCCGGGGTGGTGGTGACTCATGATTTTGCCGAATTGCCGTTTGCCTCGCAGAGCCTGGATCTGGTGGTGTTGCCGCATGTGCTGGAATTCGCGGCCGAGCCGCATCAGATCTTGCGCGAGGTCGAACGGGTGCTGATCCCGGAAGGGCAGGTTATCATTTGCGGTTTCAATCCGGCCAGCCTGTGGGGTATCCGGCAAACCGTCGGCCGCATGTCGGGCGTGCACTTCTTGCCGCAGAACGCCGAGTTCATCAGTTTGCTGCGCCTGAAAGACTGGCTGAAACTGCTGAACATGGAAGTCAATCGCGGCCATTTCGGCTGTTACGCGCCGCCGTATACCAGCAGCAAATGGCTGCACCGCTTCGCCTTCATGGAGAAGGCCGGCAATCGCTGGTGGCCGTATTTCGGCGCGGTATACATTGTGCAGGCGATCAAGCGCGTGAAAGGCATGCACCTGATCGGCCCCGCTTTCAGCAAACAGGTAATCAAGGCTGGGCGGGGGGTGCCGGCCACTAACAAGATTCACAAGACGGATCAGGGCGGAGCAGAGTAGTAAGCTAGTGTTTTCAACACGCGGCGGGCTGAGCAGCCTTGGTGCGCCGTCATAACAAAGCAGTGAAAGTGAATCATACAAGTATGGATAAAGTAGAAATATTTGCCGATGGCGCTTGCAAAGGCAATCCCGGTACCGGCGGTTGGGGCGCGCTGTTGGTGGCGGATGGCAAGGAAAAGGAATTGTTTGGCGGTGAACGCAATACGACCAACAACCGGATGGAGCTGAAAGCGGTAATCGAAGCGCTGACAGCTTTGACCCGGCCCTGCGAGGTGACGGTCTTTACCGATAGCCAGTACGTGCAAAAAGGAATCAGCGAATGGATTCATGGCTGGAAGGCGCGCGGCTGGAAAACCGCGGCGCGCGAGCCGGTGAAAAATGTCGATCTGTGGCAGGCGCTGGATGCGGCGCAGGCCCGGCATAAAATCGAATGGCGCTGGGTCAAGGGGCATGCCGGCCACGTCGGCAACGAGCGCGCCGACCAGCTCGCCAACCGCGGCGTGACCACGGTTGTGTAGAGGTATGGCGCCGGCTCGCTAATGAAAGCCGGCATGCAGCGATTAATTAGATGTAGAATATATTTCCATGTGGAAATATAAGTTTGCTTGTGGCCGAGCGCTAAATTGTCATGCGCCGCGATTTGTTGTTGCTGCGTCAGATTCGACTCGATGGTTCCCGTTTTCAGGAGGCGTCATGGATTCAATTCCATTCGAAAAAGTCTCAGTGTCGGAGGCAAAGGCCGTACTCGATGAAGAGCTACGCGCCAAGCAAGAAAAAAACTGGGAGCATTTGCGCCGCCTGCTAGGTCCTGCTGACCTGAATTTGCAGGAGCAGACATATAACTGGCTGCTAACCCTGCCTACAGAGATTTGGCCTTTATGGCTAATCAAGCATTTTCCGCGTATCGCCAACCGCTTTGCCGAAGTCTGGGGGCAGCGTTCCGCCTGCGAGAAATTATTTGTTGGACTCTTGCTGGATCAACGGGGAACGCGCAAAGGTTTTCCGGTGGAGGTGTCGCGCGAGATCATGGCCCTGAAGCTGTATTTCGACGAGGACGCCGCCTCCGTCGCCAGGCAGCCGACGACATGGTAAATAACTCCTATTGCCCATCCCAATGCGGCACTGGCCTTGAAGCCTGTGGCGGCGCTTGACAGCACGTTGTCAGCGCAAAAACTGGCGGATATCGAACATGCCAAGGACGGCAACAGTGTCCGCCTCAACGATCGCGACGGCAGATTGTATGCGAGCAAAATCGCCGGCACGGACTGGATGCTGGTGGTGGTGATGGACTACGCCGAGGCAACCCAGGCGATGACCTCGATGCTGATCACATCGGCCGTCACGGCGCTGCTGATCATCGCGCTGGCGGCCTTGGCGATGACCGTGCTGGTGGTGCAGGCGCTCAAGCGCATGGAACTGATTCGCGATGCGATGCAGGAAATCGCTTCCGGCGATGGCGACCTGACGCGGCGTCTTGACGCCACCGGTAAAGATGAGCTGGCGCAGATCGCCGGCGCGTTCAACCTGTTCGTCGATAAAATCGCGGCGGTCCTCGGAGAAATCCGCCGCAGCAGCGAATCCGTCAAGGTCGCTTCGCACCAGATCGCCGCAGGCAATCTCGACCTGTCGTCGCGCACCGAACAGCAGGCTAGTTCGCTGGAAGAAACCGCCGCATCGATGGAAGAAATTACCGGTACGGTCAAGCAGAGCGCCGACAATGCGCGCCAGGCGAATCAACTCGCCGTATCCGCCTCCAGCGTGGCGGTCAAGGGCGGCACGGTAGTGTCGCAAGTAGTTGAAACCATGGATTCGATCAATGCCTCCTCGAAGAAGATCGTCGACATTATCGGCGTGATCGACGGCATTGCTTTCCAGACCAATATCCTGGCCTTGAATGCGGCGGTCGAAGCGGCGCGCGCCGGCGAGCAGGGCAGAGGTTTTGCGGTGGTGGCAAGCGAAGTGCGCAATCTGGCCCAGCGCAGCGCCACCGCGGCCAAGGAAATCAAGGGCTTGATCGGCGATTCGGTGGACAAAGTGGCGGTCGGCAGCAAGCTGGTGGCCGAAGCCGGGGTGACCATGGAGCAGATCGTCGATAGCGTGCAAAGGGTTACCGACATCATGTCCGAGATTACCGCAGCCAGCCAGGAACAGAGCAGCGGCATCGAGCAAATCAACCAGGCGATTGGCCAGATGGATCAGGTCACCCAGCAAAACGCCGCGCTGGTGGAAGAAGCCGCCGCTGCCGCCGCATCGCTGCAAGACCACGCCGGCAATTTGTCGCAAGTCGTCAGCATGTTCAAGCTCGATGCATCTCGTGGCGCGCCTGTCTTTAAGACGATGCCCGCAGCTGGCAGCCCGCATGAGCAAACCGCGGTGCTGTCCAAGAATGCCAAGGTCATGCTCTTGAGCAGGAAAAAAAATCCGGGCAAAGTCATCGCCAACGACTCCAGGTTGCAAGTCGCCGGCGGTCAAACCGGTTCCGCCGAGGATTGGGAGCAGTTTTAACTCCTGTAACTGATGCGCGATATTTTCAATTTTGAAGAATCGCGCTGCAGACACGTTTGTATGCGGTCCTTGTCAAGTGTCTGCATGACAGGGCGGTACTGGCGTATTATTAATGCCATATGGCAACAAAATCAGTGCGGCGATAGAGGGTGGTAACGACCATGCCAGATGATTTATTGTTGTTTAGATAGTATTGAATTCGATTCGATAACCGTTATTTCTTGGGAGGCAATATGGACATGATTCCATTCGAAAAAGTCTCAATCTCGGAAGCCAAAGCCGTGCTCGATGATGCGCTGCGGATCAGGCAAGAGAAAAACTGGGAGCAGTTGCGCCGAATGCTAGGTCCTGCCGATTTGAATTTGCAAGAGCGGACGTACAACTGGCTGATATCGCTGCCTACAGAGATCTGGCCTTTGTGGCTAATCAAACATTTTCCGCGGATCGCCAACAACTTTGCCGACGTCTGGCTGCGGCGCTCCGCCTGCGAGAAATTGTTTGCCGAACTTTTGTTGGATCAAAGAGGGACGCGCAAAGGTTTTCCTGTGGAGGTTTCGCGCGAGATCATGGCCTTGAAGCTGTATTTCGACGCGGAGGCCGCGGCAGTTGTCAAGCAAGCGACGCCGGCGGAAAAGGCAAATAACCCTTGATCGTTTTGGACAAAATCCCATCCACCTCCAGAATGAATAGGTGGATGGTGGTTCGATCCATGGCTAGAGCATTCTTATTTGCTCCCAATCGGTCAAGCCCTGAAATATCTTATCGATTCCGTCTTGTTTTAAGGTACGCATGCCTTCCTCGATAGCGGTTTGCAAGATATCCGGGACATTCGCTCTCGCATGAATTTTTTTCTTGATAGCCGGGGTATTAAGCAGCAATTCATGTACTCCCAATCTGCCTTTGTAGCCGCTCCCGCTGCATTTTTCACAGCCGGACGCCTTGTATAAAGCGAGTGTGTTGCCGTCGTCGCCATATTGCTTGCGCCACTCCGCTATTATCTCGGCAGGCTGGAGTTGGGTTTCCAAGCAGTATTCATAGGCAAGCATCTGGATTTGCCCGTCCGTGGCGGCGTAGCGCTGACGGCAGGCTGTACACAATTTACGTGACAGCCGTTGACCGACAACCCCCAGCAGGGCGTCCGCAAAATTGAAGGGATCGATACCGAGATCCAATAGCCTGATGACGCTTTCGACGGCACTATTGGTGTGCAAGGTTGAAAACACCAGATGACCGGTGAGCGACGCCTCTATGACGGTCTTGGCGGTTTCCGGATCCCGTGTTTCCCCGACCATGATGACATCCGGATCCGCGCGCAAGAAGCTGCGCAATACGGTCGCAAAAGTCAAATCGATTTTTGCGTGGACCTGGACTTGCCGCAGGCCTTTCTGGGTAATTTCTATCGGATCTTCGACCGTCCATATTTTGCGTTCGCGCGTATTGATATGACTGAGCAAGGAATGCAAGGTTGTCGTCTTGCCAGACCCGGTCGGGCCGCACACAAATAGCAGGCCGTGGGGTTTGACGGCGAGTTTCTTGAGTCCTTCCAGTATCCGGGGAGACAGGCCCAATGCATCCAGGGACAAGGCCTTGGGAGCGGTAAGTATCCGCATGACGATGTCTTCCAGGCCTTCGGCAGTCGGCATGGTAACAACCCGAAGCTCGATTTTCGCCGGACCGAATTGCTCGAAATTCAGCTTCCCGTCCTGCGAGCGCCGTTTCTCGGAAATGTCGAGGCGGCTCATGATTTTAAGGCGGGAAATTAAGGCATTGCGGTAGTTTGCCGGAATGTCCGAATAATCGACCATAACGCCGTCCTTGCGAAAGCGGACCTGGGTAGCTTCGTTTCCTTTCATGACTTCGATATGAATGTCGGAGGCGCCTTGTTCAAATGCGTCAAGGATGATCTTGTTGACCAGGCGCACCACGACATTGTCGGATTCTGTAATTACCTCATGCACAACCTGGCCAGCTTCGATGCTGCTGCCTTCGTCTAATTTGGAAACGAATTCGGCGATATCCTGACGTTCTCCCTGTGCCCCATAAAATTTCGAAATGACAACGCCCAAGCTGGCCTCGGACGCCATGACGGGGTCGATTGCGAGCTTGCTGCAAAACGTCAATGCCTTCAAGGCCTCCGACGACAAAGGGTCTTCCATCGCTACCACCATACGTGATTGGGTCCGGTATAGCGGCATTACTGTATATTTGCGGACCAAGTCGGCAGGTACGATCTTGGTCAAGCCCAAATCAAACTGAAAGTCGGGCAGCGTAACAAAAGGAATGCCAAGTTTTTGCGCCAATACCCTCTTGATGTTTTCCTTGTCGACGACACCCATGGCGATAAGAACTTCGCCCAAGTGCAACTTCCTGTCCTCTGCCTGCTTCTCAAGCGCTTGCGCCAGTTGTTCCTCAGTAATCAGGTTCTCTTGAATCAGCGCTTCCCCAAGTCTGAGATGAGGCAACGATCGCTGTCTTTGCAAAGCCATTTCCACTTGATCTTTTGTGACCAGGCTTTCCAGCTGCAGATACTCCCCCAGCTTGGATTCCCGCAGCTGGGTTTGTTTTTTCAAGCCGGCATCGACAGCCTCCGACGACACAATTTTCCCGTCCACCAGCATCTTGCCGAGCTTGTCGCCAATCTGATAGCTGGCAATTGCTTCGGTCGGAATAAACCAGCGAAAAACGCTGTTGCCAGCACTGACAAGAAATAGAAAAAGTCCGATTTCACGAGGAACGTAACCTACGGTTTCAGAAATCAGATGCTCTCCGTCCTTGAAGAAAATCATGCATTTTTTCTTGGCGGAGACGGACGGGCCTGCTTGCATTTCTACCGTTAAAGGCAGTTCCAATTTTTTTAGCTCTGTCGGCGCCGTTAAACGGATGCTTTTGAGGGTGGAAACGCCGATACGAAGACTGTCGACGGCGCGCTCCGGCTGGAACTCGATAATTGATGCCTCCTGGTCAAACCTGAGCAGGTTGCCGACTTTCCGATGGCCGTCGTTCAAGGTAATGATGCAGGGCGTGCTGCCGTCGTTCGTTGTGGGGGATGTAGAGATCAACTCGAAGTGTGGCGGTGATGGCCACCCTAAATCGGCATGCATTGATTTCTCCTTTTTTATTTAAAAAAGCCGTCGCACTCTACGGGAAATCCGCCCAAGAAAACATTAGTTGTCTGTTGACAATAATGCATTCGGCATCAGAAAAACACCTGTCATTTTTGATAGGTGGCGACATCTCAGCCAAGCCATCCAGCAGTGTTGGCATAACGGACTCATTGCAATAACTAAAGATGACCGCAAGCAGCGTTCTGCATCTATCTTCCTAGCCGTTACGACTTGCTGCCTTAAACACCACGTCACCACGCCGCCTTGATTTTGATAGTGAGCAGAGCAGTTCGATTTGATTATTCGCTTTGCGGTTTGAGAAGAGAGGATTACAATAATTTCTATTAAGAAATGTTTTCATTCTGCATCGCATGTCCATGACGATGTCCGATGCGCGTTGACGAATCACAGCAAGCTTCCTGCCACCAAGGGAGATTTCGACATGAGTGCCGATAATTTGCAGGTGTACAACGATATGTTAGGCGAGCAGCTGGAGCTGCCTCCCGAGCCGCCTATGGAAATAGCAGACCTGCTGGTGGCCTATCTTGAGCAAATGGAAATCGAATATGTCTTCGGCGTTCCCGGCGGCGCTATCGAGCCGCTTTTCAATGCGCTTGCCAGAAGCGGCCGCCGTGGCGGCGTGCGCCACATCCTGGCGCGCCACGAAGCGGGAGCTGCCTATATGGCCGACGGCTATGCCCGGGAAACCGGCAAAATCGGTGTCTGCTGCGCCACCTCAGGGCCCGGCTCCACCAATTTGATCACCGGTGTGGCTTGCGCCTACGACAACAATATTCCCTTGCTGGTAATCACGGCGCAGCCGGCCTTGCCTACCTTCGGCAAACATCCGCTGCAGGAATCCACTTGTACCGGAATCGATACGCTGGGCATGCTGCAGCACTGTACTCACTACAATTCGCTGGTGTCCCACCCGCAGCAGTTCGAGAACAAACTCATGACTGCGTTGCAGCGCGCCATCAGGGCGCCGATGGGGCCAGTGCATTTAAGCATGCCGGTGGACGTATTTCGCAGCACCAACACGCAACTGGCTCCCTCTTATGACTTGCAGGCGCTGCTGCAGCCGTCATCGGCGGTTGACGACGAAGCGCTGGCAACACTGCAACTGATGTTGTCGAGGGCCGTAAATATCGTTGTGCTGATTGGCGCCGGCTGCGGCGAGGCTATCGGCGCAATTCTCCAGTTCGCCGATTTGACCGGCGCTTCTGTGATCGCCACGCCGGACGGCAAGGGCCTGGTGAGTCCGCGCCACTCGCTTTTCCGCGGCGTGTTCGGCTTCGCCGGCCACGCTTCGGCAGAAGCGGCTCTGAGCGACAAGTCGGTCGATCTGATCATGGCCATCGGTACCGGCATGGGTGAGTGGAACAGCAGTGGCTGGAGCGATAGTCTGCTCAATGCGCGGCTGGTGCATATCGACGATTCCGAAGAACACCTGACCCACACCCCGATGGCGAGTTTTCACATGCGGGGACGCATACTGTCGATCTTCAACCGGCTGAACAAGCATATGCATGACGTCCGGCGAGCCGGAAATTTCGAATATGAACAGCGGCGCTTCGTGCGCAAGCAGCATAGCGACAACTGGGAGCCGGATACCATGCTGGCGAGTCCGGATAAGTACACTAGCAGCGCCATACCGATCCTGCCGCAGCGGCTGATGGGCGAGCTGGGCCGGCTATTTCCGCCCACCACCCGTTTTCTCGCCGATACCGGCAATAGCGTTGCCTGGGCTATCCATTACCTGCAGCCCAAGGACCGCCGCGTAGCTGAAAGGCGGCAAGGCGGCGGCGGCAGCGCGCGCGCGCCGGGGCGCCGCAAGACCTATGGCGGCTGGATGCGGGCCATCATGAACTTTGCGCCGATGGGCTGGGCCATCGGCGGCGCCATCGGCACCGCAGCCGGCAATCCGAAAGTGCCGGTGGTGTGCATCACCGGCGACGGCAGCTTTCTGATGAATGGCCAGGAAATCTCGGTTGCGGTCGCCGAGAAGCTATCCGTCATCTTCGTCGTCCTCAACGACCAGGCCCTGGGCATGGTCAAGCACGGCCAGCGGCTGGCCGGTGCCGAACGTATCGGCTGCGATTTGCCTCCTACCGATTTCGCCGCCCTGGCGCGCGCCATGGGTGCCGAAGCCCATACCATCCGCGCCCCGGAGGATCTGGTCAAGCTGGATATCGCCGCCATGTGCAAGCGCCAAGGGCCAACGCTGCTGGACGTGCTCGTCGATGGCGAGGAGGTGCCGCCGATGAATGTTCGTATGCGCGTTTTAGCCGGCAATCTATGAGGAATGACAATGGATAAACTCACAGGGAAGACGGTGCTGATCACCGGCGGTTCGAGCGGCATCGGTTTAGCCAGCGCAAAACTGTTCCTGGAACACGGCGCCCGGCTGGCGATCACGGGGCGCGACCCGGACGGTTTGGCGCGTGCCCGAGAGGAGCTGGGCAGTGAAACCCTGATCATCCGTAGCGACGCTGGAAATCTGGCCGAAATCGCCGCTTTGATGCAGCAGGTGGAAAGCCATTTCAAGCGCTTGGATGTGTTGTTCGTCAACGCCGGCGTTGCAACTGCAGCGCCGATTGAACTGGTGTCCGAAACCCAGTTCGACGACATCATGGGGATCAACTTCAAAGGGGTATTCTTCACCATCCAGAAAGCCTTGCCTTTGTTCGGCGCCAACGCCTCCATTATCGTCACCACGTCCATCACCAACCAATTGGGCTCGCCCAATTTCAGCGTCTACGGCGCCAGCAAGGCTGCCTTGCGCTCGCTAGTGCGATCGCTGGCCCTGGAACTTGTCGGCCGCGGGATCCGGATCAATGCGATCAGCCCCGGCCCCATCGCCACGCCCATCTTCGACCGCTTCGGCCTGCCGCCAGACATGGCCCAGGAAATAAAAAGCGGGATCGAGCAAAAATCGCCGAGCAAGCGTTTCGGCAGTCCGCAAGAGGTGGCCAAGGTTGCCCTGTTCCTGGCTTCGGAAGACTCGGCATACGTGGTCGGCGAGGAAATTGTTGTCGATGGCGGCATGAGCCTGCTTTAGCAGTATCTACAACGACAGGAGATCAGATGAGCGGCCAGGAAAATCCCAACAGCATTCGCACCAGCATCTGGCACGAAGAGCCGGAAGCGGACAATCCTTTCGCTGCCGCAGCCTGCTACTGCCGGGGTTACGACGTCTACGGCGACTTGCTTGGCAAAGCCCGCTACACCGAATACCTGTATCTGCTGTTCAAAGGCGAGCGCCCAACGCCGAACGTCGCTGCCGCATTGGAAATTCTGGCTGTGGCGCTAGCCAACCCGGGGCCGCGCGATCCCTCGGTGCATGCCGCGATGGCGGCCGGGGTCGGCGGTTCAACTGCCGCCTCGGTACTGATGGCGGCGCTGGCTGTCGGCGCCGGTTCCTACGGCGGCGCCCGCGAAGTCTTCCTGGCTTTGGAGGCTTGGCAGAATAACGGCACTGAACTCGCAGCCTGGCGCTCCAGCCTGGCTGGTCCGGCTGCGCCGACCCGCCAGCAGGTGTGGCCTGAGCCGGAACATCCGCCTGGCTTCGATCCCTACGGCAAACAATGCGCCAACCCGGTGCGCCAGACCCTGGTGCATCTGGTTGAGATCATGCCGGCAGGGCGCCTGGCGTGGCTGGCGCAGGAGCAGGCCGCTTTGGAAACCGCCGCCGGCCATCCGCTGGCAATGACAGGCGTGGCCGCTGCTGCGCTCGCGGATCTGGATTTCTCTCCCAGCGAGGGCGAGATGCTGGCCCTGCTGCTGCGGCTGCCCGGCGCCGCCGCCCACGCGCTGGAACAAGGCAAGCAAGGTTTTCGCCAATTTCCTTTCTTCGAACTGGATCTCGAAAACGATCCTGGCCCGGCTTTCTCGAAGGAGCATGCATGAGCAACGCTTTGCTGGATTATGAAGGGCCCTTGCGCACCCGCATGGGCGCATGTTTTCCGGGAGAGCGGGCGGTGTTCCGGGGCCACGATCTGCATGCCGACCTGAAAGACATGGATTGGATAGCACTGTATGCCTTCGGCATTACCGGCCGCCGTTTTTCACCGCAGCAAACGGCGCTGCTGCATGCTCTTTGGACCTACACCAGCTATCCGGATCCCCGCTTGTGGAACAATCGCGTCGCTGCCTTGGCAGGTAGCGCCCGCAGTACCGGCGCGCTTGGCGTCGCAGCCGCGATTGCCGTTTCGGAAGCAAGCATTTATGGCTGGCAGCCGGAATTCGCCGCGGCGGATTTCCTGGTTCGCGCCCATCAGCGCATGCTTGCGGGGGAAGCCTTGCAAGCAATCCTGGAACAGGAGCTGCAGCTGCACAAGCGCATCCTGGGATATGGCCGGCCGGTAGCCACGCTTCAAGTAGACGAACGGATACCGGCGATTCTGGCCCGCATGGAGCACGAGCACATAGCGCAAGGCCCGTATCTGCAATTGGCGTTTGAAATAGAGAAAGGCCTGGCCAGGATGGGACGACAGCTGCCGATCAACTATGGCGGCGTGGTCGTGGCGATTCCGCTCGATATGGGGTTCTCGCCGCGCGAGTGCTACCTGTTCCTGCTGCCTTCATTCATGGCGGGCATGCCCCCGTGTTATCTGGAAGCCAGCCAGCGTCCCGAAGGTGCGACGTTTCCACTGCGATGTTCGCAACTGCGCTATGAGGGGCCGGCGTGGCGCCTTTGGCAGCAAGAATAACAAAAACTATAGGGTAGGGCAGCGGGGAGATTGGCAGGAGGTGAAGTGAGGTGAGGGCGGCCTGGCGTCTCTTGGCGGCATTTGTGTTCCATCAAATGGGTCGACAATGAAAAAACACTGGCAATCTCAAATTCCATGCGCTGCCGTCCTGTGTCTGAGCGCCGCCGTGGCTTCGGCTCAGCAAAATAACGAAGAAGACGACTTGGCCCTTTCATATGGGAAGAAAGCTTTCGTCAGTATCGCCACCGGCAGCCAGCAAGACATTTCCCGGGCGCCGGCGGTAGCCTCGGTGATTACCGACCAGGATATCCAGGCCATGGGGGCGACGAATATGAATCAAGTGCTGGAAAGCGTACCCGGCCTGCATGTCTCCTACTCAGGTTTGTACAACGATCCGATATATTCGTTCCGCGGCATCACCACCCTATACAACCCGCAGACATTGATGCTGATCAACGGCATCCCCGTCAATGACGCCTTTCTTGGCAACCGCGACCTGGCCTGGGGCGGCGTGCCGGTCGAACACATAGCCCGTATCGAGGTCATCCGCGGCCCTGGATCTGCGCTGTATGGCGCCGATGCTTTCGCCGGGGTCATCAACATCATCACCAAGACCGCGGCCGACATCAACGGCACCGAGTATGGCGTGCGGGCCGGATCGTTCGGTAGCTACGACGCCTGGTTCCAGCATGGCGGCAAAATGGGTCCGCTGGACGTGGCTTTCTATCTGGGGGGCGGCCATACCAACGGCGCCAATAAAACGATAGACGCAGATGCGCAAACCAATCTCGACAAAATTTTCGGAACCCATGCTTCCCTGGCCCCCGGCCACGAGCAAATGATGCGCGGCAATCTGGATATGCAGGTCGATATCGCCTACGAGTTATGGCGTTTTCGTGCCGGTTACCAGAACCAGGAAACCGGCACCGGTGTCGGCCTGGCAAGCAGCCTGGATCCCCAGGCACGGGTGAGAGCGCAACGCTGGAATGCCGATCTGACCTACTCCAATCCCAATTTCTTTCGCAATTGGGATGTCACCGCGCAGGCATCGGTGAAGAATGTCAACGAGCTGCAGGCATCGCCGGCAACGGTGCTGTTTCCGCCGGGCGCCTTCGCCGGAGCCTTCCCGAACGGCGTCATCGGCAATCCCGGACACGCTGAACGCGACAGCCAATTCAGCCTGTCGGGCTTCTATACCGGCTTCGACAAGCACCGGATCCGGCTCGGCGCCGGCTTCCGGATTGAAGACATGTACCAGACCAGCGAGAGCAAGAACTTCAGGATCGTGGCGGTTCCCGGGGTTGGGGTCGAGTTCGTTCCCTTGGGCAGTATCGTTGATGTCAACGGCACCAGCAGCGTATTCCTGACGCCGCATAAACGCACTGTCGGTTATGCGTTTGTGCAGGATGAGTGGACCCTGGCCAAAGACTGGACCTTGACTTCGGGCGTGCGCGAGGACCACTATTCCGATTTCGGCAGCACGGTCAATCCGCGTCTGGCACTGGTGTGGGATGCTGCTTATAATTTTTCCGTCAAGGCACTCTATGGCAGCGCTTTCCGGGCGCCGTCATACACCGAGCAATACAGCATCAACAATCCGGTCACGATAGGCAATCCCAGCCTTAAACCGGAAACCATCGTCACCCGCGAGCTGGCGTTCGCATGGCAGCCCACTCAAACGCTGCAAACCAACCTGAGCTTGTTCTACTACCGCATGCACAACATCATTCAGTTTGTGCCGAATGCCGACCCGTCGACCGGCTCCACCGCGCAAAATACCGGCGACCAGACCGGCCGCGGCCTGGAACTGGAAGCGATTTGGGATGCAACGCGCAATCTGCGGCTAACCGGCAACTACTCGCTGCAACACTCCACCGATCAGACTAGCGGCCAAGACGCCGGCCTGGCGCCCCGCCAACGGCTGTTCGCTCGATCCGATTGGCGCTTTGCCCCGCTCTGGCAGCTGGGCGCCACGGTCAACCATGTGGCTGACCGCAAGCGCCAGCCGGGCGACACCCGGCCGCCGATTGCCGACTATACGACGCTAGACCTGAATGTGAGGAAAGAGAAGGTGATCGGCGACTGGAACGTCAGCGCCACGGTGCTGAATGTGTTCAATCGGGACGCCAGGGATCCGAGCTTCGCTCCGGGCAACATTCCTTTTGATTTGCCGCTCCCGGGCCGCACCTTCTATGTGCAGTTTCAACACAAGTTGTGAGCCATTCGTGGTAATCCGGCCTCTCAGGATGAGACATGCAGCCGCATCGCGGATCGAGACCGGCTTGGTCCTGCTGCTGGCATGTACGCTCGTCCATGCCAGCCAGCAGGAGGGTGCGCCGCCTGACCTCGGTAAGCGCGTCGGAGTCGTAAAAGACCGGTTCCAGAATTGGAGTGAAAGCGCTGCCGAAGCGCCTATGCTGCACAATGAATCCACGCCGATCGTGCTGGCCGCCCTGGATGCCGCGCCAAAGCGGCAGGACATCAGCGACAGCAAAGGCGCGATTGCAGTGATTTATCCGGATATCGGCGAACCCTATCGCAGTATCTTTGCCAAGATTATCGAAGGCATCCAGGAGCAAGCCAAAGTTCCGGTGAACACTTACCCGGTCGGACCGAACAGCAATCCGGCCGAGCTCAGCGCGCAGTTGACGCGCGGCGGCGTCAAGGTGGTGATTGCGCTCGGGCGTCAAGGGCTGAAGGCCGCATCCGGGCTGGAGCGGGATATCGCGGTGGTGGTCGGCGGCGTGCTTTCGGTGCCCGAGAGCGAGAGCCGCAACCTGGCCGGCATCAGCCTGACACCTGATCCGGCCCTGCTGTTCGCGCTCCTGAAAAAACTGCTGCCCGGGATAAAAAGGATAACCGTAGTCTACGATCCGCAGCACAACGATTGGCTGATCAAACTGGCGCGCGAAGCAGCCAAGACTCTCGGCTTCGAATTGGTGATCCATGAAGCGCACGATCTGGCCTCGGCGGCGCGTCTATACGAAGCCGCTTTTGCCGCAGCCGACAGCCGGCTTGACGCGATCTGGCTGCTCCAGGACGCCACCACGGTGGACGAGGACACGATTTTGCCGCTGGTCCTCAAGGAATCCTGGAGCCATGGCGTGCCGTTTTTTTCCAGCAGCTTCCTGCACGTCAGGAAGGGCGCCCTGTTTGCCTTATATCCGAACAACCTGGGGCTGGGCCACGACTTGGCTAATACCGCTCTCGGCGTACTTGCAGGAGAGTCCCGCAAGCGCGGCGTGGCGCCGTTGCGCGAGGTGCTCACGGCGGTGAATTTGCGTACCGCCAGCCACATTGGTTTGAACATCGACTATCGGCTGCAGCGCAGTTTCGATTTTGTTTTTCCTGAGCCTTAGTGTATGAAATGAGCTAGGAAATGACGTACAAAATGAAGTGCAAACCAATGCACAGAATTAGTCATGGGATGCAGGTGTAATACGCGCGGCCGTTCAGTACGCGACGGCTCTTTTCCCACATTTTGACGAGCCCACCATGTTGCAAGCCTACTTGCGCCGCACCGGATTCCGCCGCCAGCTGATGGCGATTGTCACCGCCTCGATCCTGGGCCTGGCGCTGTTCTCGTCCTTGATGAATTCGTGGGAGACCAGCCGGCGCATGCGAGGCTATCTGATAGAGCAGGGCCAGCATATCGCTGAGAATCTGGCACGCCAGAGCACCCTGGCCTTGCTTTACCATTCCGCCGACAATGTTCGCGATGAAGTCGCTACCACGCTCGCCTTCCCCGACGTGAAACAGGTAGAGGTCACCGATGCGGCCCACCAGGTCCTGCTGTCAGAAACCAAGCGAGGCGCGATAGTCAAGCCGAATCAGGCATTGCGGCCGGAGCGCGCCCTGACCCAAGCCATGCTGGAGCTGGAAACCGACGATGAATGGCGTTTCGGCGCACCCGTCTACCAGGGCCATGAGGGGGCGTCGCCGTTCGAGCTGCAGGACTTCAAGCCGCAACTCCTTGGGTATGTCCATATCGTGCTCGGCAAGGGGACCATGAATCGCCTGGTGCTGTCCTTGCTGCTCGTCAATTTGGCCATTACGCTGTCCTTCGCGCTTATCCTGCTAGGAGTCATGCGTCTTCTGGCGCGCCATTTGATCCGGCCATTGAACGCCTTGTCCGGCCTGATGGGGCGCGCCGAAGCCGGCGAGTCTGGCATGCGCGCCGCTCCGGAGGGACCGCGCGACCTGGTCGACATGGCCCAGGCCTTCAATAAAATGATGGCAGTGCTGGAAGAGCGGGAAACGGAATTGAAACAGTCGCGCGACCAGGCGCTGCACGCGGCGATGATGAAGGCGCAATTCGCTTCCACCGTCAGCCACGAAGTGCGCACCCCTTTGACCGGGGTGGTGGGAATGCTGGACATGCTCAAGGAAATGCGTCTCACCAAACCCCAGCAGGAATGCGTCGAAGTGGCCTGGAACTCAGCCCACACGCTGATCGATTTAATCAACGACATCCTTGATTTCTCCAAGATCGAAGCCAACAAGCTGGTATTGGAGAAGATCGACTTCGATTTGCGCAAGCTGGTGGAGGAAATTCTCGACCTGCTGGCCAAGCAGGCACAGCAACGTGGGCTGGAGCTAGGCTACCTGCTGGCTCCCGACGTCCCCGATCGGATCAAAGGCGATTCGATGCGCTTGCGGCAAGTGCTGATCAACCTGGTCGGCAATGCCTTGAAATTCACCGAACAAGGCGAGGTGGCGGTGCGCATTTCGCGCACCGAGGGCAGCGGCGATGGCTTCGGCCTGCGGGTCGAGGTGAGCGACACCGGCATCGGCATGGACCAGGACGCGGCCAGGCATGTGTTCGAATCGTTCGCCCAGGCGGACATTGCCACCGCCCGCAAATACGGCGGCACCGGGCTCGGCCTGGCAATTTGCAAGCAACTGGTGGAGCTCATGGGCGGCGAGATCGGCGTCGTCAGCCAACCCGGACAAGGGTCCACCTTCTGGTTCACGATCGTTTGCGAAGCGGGCGAGGCGCAGGTCATGGCGACCGCGGAAGACGCCTTGTCCGGGGTGCGGGTGCTGGTGGCCGAAGAAAGCGAAGTCGTACGCAACTTCCTGGAGCAAAGCCTGACGCGTCACGGCATGTCTTGCCACGCGGTCTGCAGCGCTGCCGAGCTGACGGCTGAACTGGGGCGGACCAAACACTCGCCCTACGCATTGGTCATCGTCGACCGCAGTACGCTCGAAGGCAAGGATGCGGATCCGGCCCTGGCTCGGCATATCCGGTCCGATCCGGCGCTGTCGTCGACCCGTCTGTTGCTGTTAGAGCGCTACGGCTCGCCGAAGAGCGACAAGCCTTTGGAAGCCGACGGCCATCTGGGCAAACCGCTGCGCTTGAATCGTCTGTTGGACGCGATCCGAAATCTGTTGCCAGGCGAGCAAACAGCCGCTGTCGAGCCGCCTGCGGCCAATCTTCCCGGCAAGCTTCCTGATGCCGCCAGGGAGTATCGGGTACTGGTGGTTGACGACAACCGCACCAACCAGGTGGTGGCAAGCAGCATGCTTGCCACCAGCGGCTGCCGTTGCGAATCCGCCTCGAATGGCTGGGAAGCAATCGATGCCGTCCAGCGCAGCCGCTTCGATCTCATTCTCATGGACTGCAATATGCCGGAGATGGACGGTTACGAGGTCACTTCGCGCATCCGTAATTTCGAAGAGCCGGAAGGGCGGCGCACGCCCATCGTCGCCATGACTGCCAATACCCAAGCCGGGGATGTGGAAAAATGCCTGGCTGCGGGCATGGACGATTACCTGGCAAAACCGATCACCTTGATTGAGTTGCGGCACAAGCTGGAGCGCTGGCTGATCCAGGGTTCCACCGATGCCGCGCCGGCCTTGCCCGGGGTCTCGACGGCTGGCTTGGCCGAGAGCGGATACAGTCCTCTGGACCGGACTGTATTCGACAAGCTGCGGGAAATCCTGGGACCCGCTTTGCAACAGGCAGTGACGCCATACCTGGAAGATACGCCGGCCTACCTGGAACGACTGGAAACGGCGGTCCGTCAGAAAGATGCAGAGTCGGCCCGGGCCGCGGCGCATGCCATCAAGGGCAGCAGCAGCAACCTGGGCGCCGCCAGCATGGCGCAATTGGCCAAGGAAGCGGAGGAGCTGGCGCTCATTCAGCAGACCAGTCAAATCGGTTCACTGCTGCCGCAGCTGCGTTCAGCCTTCGACAATGTCGCGGCACAGCTTTACGGCGAGGTGTACGACGAAAACTATCGCAGTTCCAAACCGGTGGAAGGGAGCGCCCTGGTGCTGGTGGTGGACGATGATCGCAGCACCCGCAGTGCATTGCGCTACACCTTGCTAAGGGACGGCTTCCGGGTGGCAGAGGCTGAAAATGGCGCCCAGGCCCTGCGCGTGCTCAGGCGCATACAGCCCGAGGTGATCCTGATGGATGCGGTGATGCCGGTGATGGACGGCTTTACCGCCTGCGCCCGGCTGCAAGCGCTGCCCACCCATCAAAATATCCCGGTGCTGATGATTACCGGCCTGGAAGACAATCTTTCGGTAGAGCGGGCGTTCACTGCCGGCGCCAGCGACTACATCCCCAAGCCGATCCACTTCGCCGTCCTGTCGCAGCGGGTGCGGCGCATCATCGAGGCCAACCGGGCGGAGAAACGAGTGCGCGACCTGGCCTTCAACGACTCGTTGACCGGTTTGCCGAACCGAGCCATGTTCTTCGATCAGCTGAAGCGCAGCGTCGAGCAGGCAAGACTGACCGGCGACGCGGTGGCGGTACTGTTCCTGGACCTGGACCGCTTCAAGTACGTAAACGACACCCTCGGTCACGATATCGGCGACCAGCTGCTGATATTGGTGGCGCAGCGGATCCGGCGCAGCGTGCGCATCGTCGACTGCGTGGCACGCCTTGGCGGCGACGAATTCACCGTGGTGCTGGCCGACATGACAGGCCCCAATGCTGCCAGCACCGTCGCCCAGAACATTTGTAATTCTCTGTCCGCGCCTTTTTCAATCGACGGCCACGGCATCTTCGTCAGCGCCAGCATCGGCATCTCGCTCTATCCGCAGGACGGCGTCGACGTCGGAACCTTGCTGCAGCATGCCGATACCGCAATGTACCGCGCCAAGAAAGCCAGCTCCGGCTTCAAATTCTTCGAAGCTTCGATGGAGGCAGCCATTTCCGAAAAAATGCGCATGGAGAGCGACCTGCGCGACGCATTGAACCGGCATGAACTGGAAGTTTTCTATCAGCCGCAAGTGCGATTCGATACCCATGAGATCGTCGGCATGGAAGCATTGGTGCGTTGGCATCACCCGACTCGCGGCATGGTCGGGCCAAAGGAATTCATTCCGCTGGCTGAGGAAACCGATCTGATCAACGTCATCGGCGGATGGGTTCTCCGCACTGCCTGCGCGCAGCTGCAGAACTGGATCAAGTCCGGCATGCCGGCCATGCGGGTGGCGGTGAATTTTTCCGTGCGCCAGCTGCAGAACGATTTCACCACCACGGTGGAACGTGTCTTGGCGGAAATCGGACTGCCGCCGGAGTTGCTGGAGCTGGAGATCACCGAGAGCACTCTCATGGAAAATGCCGAAGACAATTTGCAGGCGTTGCATCGGCTGCACAGCCTCGGGGTGCGGCTGACGATCGACGACTTCGGCACCGGCTATTCCTCCCTCGCTTACCTGAAACGCTTCCCCGTCGACACGATCAAGATCGACCAATCCTTTGTGCAGGATGTGCCCCAGGATCTGGATGATTCCGCCATCGTCAAAAGTATTATCGCGTTGGCGCACAGCTTGCGCCTGGAAGTGGTGGCCGAAGGGGTGGAAACCGAGTCGCAACTTAATTTCTTGAAAGAGATTTCCTGCGACTTGATGCAAGGTTATTATTTTGGGAAACCCATGCCAGTGGAGCAGTTCGCCGATTTCATCATGCACCGAGACAGCGATCGAAAGACAGAACCCCATGGCCCTGGAATATGACCGCAAGCATCCGACAATGAATTATTGACGTTGTTGGCGGCTCACATGGCTCCCGGCATGTCTATATTCACGGATGTTGTGAAGGAGTAACAATCCCGGTTAATTCTGCGGTCAGAAAGGGGCAGGTCCGTCGACAAGCTTATTTGCTACAATTCGGAACGAGAATAGATAGGGAAAAGGGCGATGGGGTTGCAAAATAGAGAAAATAGGTTGGTTGTTCTTGATACCGAAACCACCGGCCTCAACCCGCGCACGGGCGACCGCATCATCGAAATCGGTTGCGTTGAACTGATGAACCGGCGCCTGACCGGCAATAATTTTCATCGCTATATCAATCCCGAACGCGATTCTGAAGAAGGTGCGCTGGCAGTCCACGGCTTGACCACCGCCTTTCTCAGCGATAAGCCAAAGTTTGCTGAAATATTCGAGGAGTTGCGCGAGTACACGCGCGGCGCTCAAGTCATCATCCACAATGCGCCTTTCGATTTAGGATTCCTGGACGCCGAATATAAACTCCTGGGCCACGGTCCGTTTTCGGGCGATATCGGCGGCGTCATCGATACCCTGGTGCAGGCCAAGGAAATGTACCCCGGCAAGCGCAACTCGCTGGACGCTCTGTGCGACCGCTACGGCATCTCCAATGCGCACCGCACCTTGCACGGCGCGTTGCTCGACTCGGAATTGCTGGCCGAAGTGTATCTGGCGATGACGCGTGGGCAGAACAGCTTCAGCATCGACCTGGGAGCAGGGCATGGCGATGCGGACGGTGATGGCGCGGCGCTGGAATTACTGCCTCTGGCGGAGATCGTGGTGCGCCCGGCAAGCGCGGAAGAGCTGGCCGAACATGAGTTGCTGCTCAACGGTTTGGATAAAGACGCCAAAGGCATGTGCATATGGCGTCAGTCGGCGGCAGACCCTGCAGAAAATCCGCCGCAAAATTAATCTTATAAAAAATTCATACGAGACACTAGCCACGAACCGGATTTGCTATTATAATTTCGCTTCTTTAGGCGCGTAGCTCAGCTGGTTAGAGCACTACCTTGACATGGTAGGGGTCGTTGGTTCGAGTCCAATCGTGCCTACCAGTATTCTCGACGTTTGCGGGGATGCTGGGGCAAATTCGGGACAAATTCGAATTTGTTTGTAAGTGAAGATCAGTGGAATGGAAGCGCAGTACGGCTTCCATTTTTGCTTTCTCCCTCCCGCGATCCGCGGCATCAATCCACTTCGCATACACCGTAAATAGCATTTTTCATTCGCATGGCCAAGTTGCCTAGCGATATATGCCGGATTTACTCCAGCCATCAGCGCGGTCGTCGCATAGGTGTGCCGGGCCTGGTAGGCCCGCCTGGCTCGTATCCCCAATTTTTTCAGACATGGCTTCCAGTAGTGATCCCGTTGGGACCGCTCGTCGTGCCATGGCCTGCCAGTGACCGGGTTTTCAAAGATTTCAGCCCGTTTCATGTAAGTAAATCGCTTCTGCGCTTCGAGCGTGCTAATCGCTCGATCGACCAGATCGACGTCGCGGACTTCGCTCGTTTTTAGATCCTTGAATTGCCCTTTGAACGTTTTTGCTCGTGATACGCGAATCGTCCGGTTGGTCCAGTCGATGTCGTCCCAGCGCAGCGCGATTATTTCTTCGGGCCGCATCCCAGTCGGGAATGCGAAAATGAAATAGTGAGCCATCTGCCGGTGGAAGCGCTCAATCATATCGGCCAGGATGCGCTCCATCTCCACGAGAGTCAGTGGGTCAGGCGGCGTCTTCTGGTGCTTTGAGTTATTGATGCCATCCAGCGGGTTGACCAAGTCCCTCATATCACGCGGCCGGCAAGAACGAAGGTGCCGCGCAACGGAATCAGATAGTTGTTGCACAATTTCGCCGATGGCCACGGGTGACCGCCAACAACCGCGGCGATTTTTCCATGTGTAATAAGGTTGATCCGTGTTTGGGTGTCATCTCCGAAGTAGTGCTGCCACTTGAAAAATATGTCGCTATCATCGGCAACACGAAGGCATTCAAGGATACGATCAAATCGGTTTCGCTGACGATGGGGTTCAAAGCCATGTTGGCCAGGCTTGCCAACAAGATCGTGCGCGCTGCACCGCAGAACTATCTGCGATTCGGCCCCTATTGGTGGGTGTTGAAGGCAGCGCTGATCGCCCGCGGCTATGCATACACTGGCGAACTTGAACCGTTGATCGCGGGTACATACTGCGGCCTGAATGAAAAAGGGGAGCTCGACGCCGATATAACGATCGTGGCCGCGTTTGAATTTGCCGAGATGCACGATGCCGCCCAATTCCAGGGTGTGCGGCAGTTCGACCTTTTCGGCGATGGTGAGTTTTACGTGCTGATGGATGAGAGCGTCGAGATGGCGCCCTTGTAATTAATGCGTCATAGGTTCAAACGCTAGGCCCATCTCTTCGGCGATGGCCTTGAGGCGCTTGTCTCGTGTCCACAGGCGGGCGGCATGGATTGCCGTACTGGCGAGTAGATGGATATCAATATACCCAATGCCACGCCCCATGAGCTCGTGTTGTTCGATAAAGAACAATGTTTCTTCGTTGGTGGCCGTGGGTAATTGCGGTAACGATTGTAATAAATTTAAAATTTCGCTCCGGTTGCCGAGACTGCCGCAAGCGAGTTCACCGATGACGAAGGGATGACAATAACCCCTCCCCATTTCTAACAGCCCAGCGAGTGCTGGGCTGCCGGCGCGCAAATGGTCAATCCAGATGGGCGTATCGACCAAAATCATTGCGTCTCGCCTTTGCGACGTGCAATTTCCTGTAATTGGGGGGCGCTGCCCCCTAAGCGCGCCAGGCGACGCGCGCTTTCACGCTGAATCAATGCATTCAGCGCTTCCTTCAGCAGGGCATTGCGCTCTTCCAAGCCACACAGCGTCTGGGCGCGGGCAAGAAGGGCGTCATCCAAATTGACTGTTGTACGCATAGGGCACTCCTTGTAAATAAGTGAACCAATTATAGCATCAAATGATGCTTTATTCGGTTCTCGCTCTATCTTGAGGATGGAAACCGCCGAAAAGTCCGGCTGTTCTTTTAACCGACAATGCTGAATACAGACGATTCAGAGCGGATAAGCAAGACGAAGGCGAGAAACATCTTTCCTATATCAATCAGCAGGCCGGACAGACCACCAAAATCGCCAAAGCGCAGCAGGTGGTCGTGACGCAGACCCAGATCAAATACGTCGACCGCATCAACGCCATTTACGTCAAAGGAGAGGAAGTTGAAAAACAAGTACCAATCTACATCACACAAGCTGATAACGATCGCGTTGCTGTTAATGCCGGCTTTGTGCGCTTGTACGACGCCGCCTGGTCAGGTGACGATCCCGGACCTGCCGCCGATTCAGACCGAGAGCCCGCCGGCGTTTCGCTTGCTCAAATCGCTGCCGTCAACGCCGGCAACGCTACCAGTTGCCGGGCTTGGCGAGAGTTGGCGTTAGGGTTGCGAGAATACTATGCGCGTCTAAAGGTGGTCACAAATACGTCCAAATAATTTTAGTCGTTGTCGAACGCAAGCCGATTGCCCCTAGTGCTCGCCAAAAAGAACAGAAGGCGTTTAGGCGCTGCGGACGCTGACAGACTACCCAACTCGTTTACGGTGCATGCGTGTAGGTCTTGTATATATTTAAGCCGCCTTGAACGTGACCCCACTTCCTGCAACACCACAAAATGATTGAAATCCCAATGCAAGACACAAGGCAGCTTGAGCTGCGCCAGATCCTCGATATCAAGTTTTAGCGGACGGGTAGCTAGTTCGAGCTGGTTGGCGATGCTGATTAGGTTGCCGAGGGTGGCGCCCTTGAGCGAAATAGGGTATCTGCGGCGCAGGGTCGCCAGATCGGTGCGATAACCATGATAGCCGGCCACCATGCCAAGGCATGCAAGGCCGCATTCGGTGGCCTCGGTTTGCAACATCAGCGGAAGTTTTGCGTTAAAGCGGAACGAGAGTCTATCGAGCATGGTCAGAGTTTGCCGGTCAGGCTATAAAGCGGCTCCAGCACCCATTCATAGAGGTGAAGCTTTTCTTGTTGGACGTCGGCGTCGAGCAGCATGCCGGCTTGCAGCGTTTGCGGCCGCCCGTAAGCAGTCACTTGTTGAGAGGCGAGATTGACGGTAATCCGGTACATCGGCTCGGTGTTGCTGCCGCCTGCCGGCGTGCCGAGGACGTTCAACTCATTATTGGGTAGTGCAGTCCTAGCGACAGATTCGACCACACCCTTTTGGTGGCCGAATTTCTGATAGGGGTAGGCTTGGTAACGGATCAGCACCTGATCGCCAGGACGCACAAAGCCGATGGCGCGGCTGGGCGCGTATAGCTCTGCGCGTAAGGTGGCGCCGGCCGGTACGATACTGACTAGGGGACGATTGCCGTCAACCGCCTGGCCGGCGTCAGCGATCACGGCAGTGGCGATGCCGGCTTCCGGCGCGGTGACGACAATACGGCGCTTGGCTTCGCTTTCGGTCAGTTCCTGGCCGGTGCTGGTGAGGGTACGGTCGATCTGTGCGAGTTGGTTCTGGTGTTTCAGCGACAGACCCGTCAATTCAGTCTGTTGTGCCGATAGTTCGCGTCCGACGCTGATGCGGTCACGTTCCAGGCTTTGCTGGCGGTTCTTTTGATCGAGCAGGTCTTCCTGCTTTTGCTCGAATTGTTCTTTTGAGATGTAGTCTTGCTGTAGCAAGCCCTGATAGCGTTGTAAGGTTTCCACAGCAAGTTTGACGCGGTCCTGCTGGCCGGCAATCTGATTGTCCAGCTTAGCGAGCTCGTTAGCTAGACCTGCAATTTTATTGTTAAGTCCGCGGCGTTCTTCTAATTGCAATTGCCGCGTCTTTACCATTTCGTCGCGCAAACTGACCTGGCGCTGTTCGACTTGGCTGCTGATGGCAGCCTGAGTCGCTCCCTGGGTACTGCTTTGCCTTTCGCTGGAGAGCACATACAACACGTCCCCGGCCTTGACCTTCTGACCTTCCTTGACATGCTGTTCGATGACGATGCCAGTCTGCGGCGCATAGACTTTGATTAGGCCAGTATTCGGGATCAGTTGTCCACTGACCGTACTGTGTTTTGTGTAGCTGCCCCATGCCAAAAATATGCAGACAATCGACGCCAATATAACGGCGAAAGTGCTCAGGAAGGTGAACGAAAGCGGGCGGATCAGGACGATGTCGCCTAGCCACTTTGTCTGCTGGGCGGCGAGCGCTTGTTCGCGAAATAGGCGCATAGGATTTTGATTTTGGCTATGATTCATCTGCCGATAGCTCTGAGAGCTAGATCGCGGAGATCAATTCGCTCTTGCTTAAACCATCGGAAATTTCTCGCGATTGAGCTTTATTGGGCTTTACCAATTGTTCTATTTTTCTTTGATCGGCAAAGTCGAAAAGGAATTGCTACCTGTGATTCACTTCTTCATCTACCGTATCTTTTTTGAGTAAAGATACGCAGCCAATCCGGAAACTCCCATGATCGGAATCAAAGTAAATAACAGCAGGACGAAATCATTCAATCTAAAATCAGGATAAATTAAAAATGATGTATCAATCATCAACGCAAACGCAGCAAGAGATGTTGTTACATAAAGGAGAGTAGATTCCGGGCGCAAGCAGACCATCTCTTTACGACTTAGTGAGGTCTTTTTTCTAGATAAAATTACGGGACCGACAATAAAATAAAAAACAGAAATAAGCGCAATGACAAATCCAATAAAAGCTAGGAGATAGTTAGCTATTTCGGCTTCGTTATTAAACAATTTAATGACAAATCCTAGTGCGCTAAGCACAAGTGAAAGCAAACAAATTCGAATAAAAAACTTGCTAAACGAAAGTGCAAATCTGATATTTCTCTCGGATATCGGAAGAAAATTTCCTGAATAATAATTTTCACTCTTTAGGTAGATTGCTCCTAAATAATGCTGCCCATTTTTATCTTTGAAAACCGCCATTTATATTCCTAATAGAAATTGCGGACATCGAAAGACTTTGGAGAGATCCAATGGCCGCAAAAAAAATGATATCGTTTTTCAAATACTTATGGCGCGTTAGGAACGGTACCTGCTCCTACGTTTGAGGCGTCGCCAATTCCAGCAGCCATTGCAGTTCCGCCCATGACCATGGCTACGCCACCTACAGCGACGAGGCCAAAGCCAAGAGGGCCAGACGCTGCACCGACAGCGACGGCGACACTGCCAGCAAACGTCTGAATAAAGCCTTGCGAAACCAGCCGCCAGTTAACGGCGCCGTATACTTCATCTATTTCTTGCAATGTCATTTCTTGAATAGCCATACTATGCCTCATTTTGAAAATCATCACCATTGATGAGCTATTACTCTTTCGAATAATCCTGTACATAAAAACGAATACGTGTCCGATAAGACGAACGATTTAACTGCTGAGCTGCAAAAATCTATAAATTTGGTTACTTGATTCTTTCCATCACTCTGAATTTGACCTACGCTAGATCAAATTTTTAATTGTCTCAAATTGTTAAATAAATTCTTATTAAATGTAACTTGGAAGGATTGAATCACGCACATTGATTTTTTTTTTGCACCTATCAAAATTAACAGGTGCAAAATCGAAAATAAGCAAGTATTTAGCTCTTTCGTCCCTATCTGCTGATGTTGTCTTCAGGGTAACGAGAATCGGCATGAAGAGAAGTCAGGCAATCCCGTTTTTTGCGTAGGGATATCCTTGCTTCATAGCTCTAGTGGGCATTCCTTGTCTTCACGATGGGCGTAACACCCATGCCCACGTAAGATAAATGCCGGCTATGTGGTACGGCAAAAAGAAAGGCTCTCTGACGCACCTCGTTATATACAAGTAGCGGCGTCGCCGGCAAAGCAGAGATCGGCTACTTGTGCATAACGAGGTGCCATAAGCCAAGTGAATACAAGCGCTACGAAGTTCTGGCCTGATTTGTAATGAAAGCGGCGGGAATCGAACCCGTCTCCTTTAGGTCGGGAAAGCCCGCGTAAATGCGGGCTTTTTTGCTTTTCGGTTCAGCATTGATTAGCACGTCGTCGAGTCACAGAGCTACTGACTTGGTTTCCGAGACATCCAGTTGTACGGGAGCACGCTTGGTTCGCCACCGTGCGACTGAAAGGCCGATTGTTGATGCTCAGAAAATGAGCGGATACGACCATTTTCTCGGCCAGCCGGACCTTGATTGCAGTAGGGGGAATCTGAGTCATTTTAGGGATTTGCTGATAGAGGTTTAATATGGATTATCGGATCATTGACGGGCAATAATGCGGATTTTAAAAATAACGGAAATCTGTCTATTGACGTCTCTCCAAAATATTTCGCAAGCGGTTCCATGCAATGCCGATGCACGGAATCGGATTTTAAATGCCTGGTTGAATGGGCTAATTTATTATTGATTGAGAGTGATTTGATGTCTAATCTTGCATTGCGCTGTACTGTCGCGATCGCCATTATGGCCGCATGCGCCATTGGGCATGCGGATTCCTATACCGGCAGTCAATCGACTACCTACGCCTACCCGAAGCTCATCACGGATTTCACACCTCAGGCGCATGAAACCAGAGATCCGGTTTCCGGCTTGCTCCATCCTGGTCTAGGTCTGACCAAAACCCAACTGGACACGATGCAACGTCATGTGCGCAAAGGGGATGAGCCGTGGGCAAGTGCCTTCGATGCGTTTGCAAAGAACGGTCGCAGTGCGCCCAACCCCCGCGTCTACTATCAAGCAGGATGGACCGAAATATTGCATGGGCGAGCCAATGAGACTGGCAATTTCATCACCGTTCGAATGGCGATGGACGCAGATGTTGCCTTTCACCAAATCGTGATGTGGTATGTCACCGGCAAAGAGCTGTACAGGGTCAATGCACTGAACGTGATCAGAAACTACTTCTCCATTACCAAGGTTGAACCGCACTGGGATTCCCAGATTCGATGGGGAATTGCCGCATATAAACTCTGCTTGGTCGAGGATCTCTTGCGTCACACCGACGGCAATACCGAAGCCAGCCGATGGACGGAGAGCGACCAGAGCCGTTTTGCAAATTTGATGAAAATGGGTTTGGGCCTTGTCGCCGACCCCGGCTACTGGATGAACCAGCATCAGTTCGCGACGATGGGGTTGATCGGGACGGCCGTCGCTCTGGACGATAAATTACTCTACCAGAAGGCGATCGAGCGCACGACAGTCAATTCGGCTGGACAACAAGGGGGGCGCAACGGCTCAATCAAATGGCAGATGCGTCTGGTTACGAAGGATGCAGAGACCGGGCAGCAGGTTGATACGCCGCAGGTACAAGTCGTTGAAATGGCACGCGACCAGGGCCACGCATGGATCGATCCGACCGCCCTTTCGCTCCTCGCGCAAGTGGCATTCAACCAGCGTACCCGCGTCGATCCGGTGAGCGGCTTTCCCAGTAACGACCGCAACGCCGTCGAAGTTTTCGACTTTCTTGACAATCGCCTACTGGCCGGTGCCGACTACATCACGCGGTACAGCTTCGGCGAGGCCGTTCGCTGGATTCCAGTCGTGATGTCGGAGGGGACGCCGCCGCAAATCGGAACGGTGATCGTTGGGCCTCCACGTCAAATGACGGAAGGTATCCTTTACAACTACTACCGCTACATCAGGAAATGGGACAGAGAAGACCGTCGATTCCGAGCCGTTGCTCACGCCTATGAATCGATTTTCCCGGAAGGTGATGGCGGAACCGACATGCAGGGGAATGCAACGCTGTTCTATACGCCGGATGCAGGGCTCATCCAATAGTCGGCGGATGGCAATCCCGGCCGACCCTTTTTATTTTAGCCGGGAATCGAATCCGCCCCTTGCTAGAGGAAAAAAGAAATGCTGTCATTGCGTTGTCATTCTGGAGCCAAAACAGCCCCACCCCCCCTCCCCAATTAATGACAGCACTATATTTTTAAATTGTTGATTTTAAACGATATTTTTGTGGTGTGGCGGGAGTCGAACCCGCGTCCGAGGGTAACTATGCATTGGCGTGTACTGTCTCTGGTCGTACCCCTCGGCACCCCTAGAAATTCGTGGGTTTTTCTGTGGGTTTTTCGAGGGTATTTGAGGGGGGATGCAGGGGGATACCTCTCTATGAGGCTCCTGCAAAAGCGCATAGAATCGATGCCTTAAATTGGTTCGAGTCCAATCGTGCCTACCAGTATTTTTAGTTCCCGGATACGTTCCGGGGCATTTATTACTGGCAGTGAATTAAGTTTAAAAAGCCCATTTCGTAAGGATGGGCTTTTTTTCGTTCATTTGGGCTTGTGATACGAGCAATCGTATTGAATGCCAAGCCTGGGGAATCACTTATCAGGCAAGCGGTTTCATTCCCATTCGATGGGATCGCCGAGCAGCTTCCGATATGTTTGCAAAGCTCGGTAACGTACATACGGCAGATGGTGTATCCGCTAGATTCAAATTTTAGTTTGGAGATCATCATGCCAAATTACCGGAATCCTTTTAGTTCAATGCCCAAGTATTTCAATTGCAAGGCAGCAGGGTTGCTGCTGGTGCTTTTCGTATCAAGTGCTTCGCTCGCGGCGATGGCTGCCAGCAATCTACGGGAAGCGAATGCGCGCTACCAGGCAGAACGGGCGGCATGCATTAACGGACAATCGAATCAGGATCGCGCGACTTGCCTGAAAGAGGCCGGTGCGGCTTTGCAAGAGTCTAGAAGGGGCCATCTTAGTGACGATCCGACGGCAGACCGCCAAAATGCCTTGTTAAGATGCAATGCCTTGCCAGTGGACGACCGGGACGCGTGTCAGCGTCGCATAGAGGGTGAAGGTACAACCGACGGCAGCGTACTTCAGGGTGGGTTGCTGCGAGAATTGACTGTGCCGGATCGCAAGCAACCTGCGCCAGGTCTGTGAATCAATGTGGGCTGATTTGCAGCATTCGCTGGTGTTACAGATCAGTTCAAAGCCGGGGCGATTCAGTTCTCAAAAGAGTTGCTTACCTATCTGTTAATGCCAGCTTAAGCGCCAGGGCGCCGAACGCCGCAGCGAAACTGCGGCGCATCCAGGCCATCACCCTCGGCCGTGATATCACGCGATCGCGCATGACGGCGGCAAACACGCCATAGCTTGAGAAAATGACAAAGGTAGCCAGCATGAACGCGCTCGACAACTCCAGCATGCGGAGCAGCGGATGCGCTTCTTGAGGGCTGACAAACTGCGGCAAAAACGCGACGAAGAAGATGGATAGCTTCGGATTGAGAATGTTGACCAGGACGCCATCGAGGATCACACGAAAATCGGAGCGTTTGTCTTCGACACGGTCTACGCGCAATGCACCTTTTTCTCGCAAGGAATTCCAGGCCATGAACAGGAGGTAGGCAATGCCGGCATACTTGATGGCGTTGAAGGCGAGCGCACTCGCATGCAGAATCGCGGCTAGTCCAAACATGGCGGCGCCGAGGTGCGGCAGAATCCCTAAGGTACAGCTGAACGCGGCCAGGATGCTAGCCTTTGCTCCGCGTGAAAGGCCGGCAGACAAGGTGTAGATCACTCCTGTGCCGGGCGATGCGACAATGATCAAGGTGGTCAGCAAGAATCCGAGTGTCATGGGTTCATCCTCAAAGAGTTGAGTTTGCGGATGGTGGAAGTGCTGGAAGAGAAGGGGGAAATTCCACGAAGTAAAAATTGATTGACGAATATTCTGACAATGGAAGCGTATTGCGGCTTCCAGTCTCGTTTGCTCCATGCCACGCCTCGATCAGACTTGTCCGAACCGCATGCAAGCGAAATCAGCAATAAGCATCCAGCCCAGTTCCGGCGAGTCTTTCGGCGCCAGGCTTTTTATTCGCGAGCTACGGAAAAGCTGTCGAGGTTTTCCACTCGTAATCGATTTTCAAGGATTTTGAATGTTGGATGCCTGCTTGCCCTTTGGGCCGTCCGTCACATCGAATTTCACTTTCTGGCCTTCTTTGAGCGTCTTGAAGCCGTCCATCTGAATTGCGGAGAAGTGAGCGAACAAATCTTCACCACCTCCGTCCGGAGTAATGAAACCGAAGCCTTTGGAGTCGTTGAACCACTTAACGGTACCTGTTGCCATAGCAATCTCTCGAATATCGAATAGTTACACATCACATTAGTAATGGAAGTGATATTTTTCACTCATTACCTACGCACGATTAAACAACTGCAGTGTCGCGGGCAGGGCGGAAACAGGCATGGGCGCTGTTGTCGCATTTTATGCCCCCGACATCATTGAGTATCCTCCTAAACTTCTCGTTTAGCCAAGAAAGTTGATGAAATAAATATAGGGATCTAACTATTCGATGTCTATTATATTTCACGCAACTTTTCCGTTCGCCTGTCAGGCTCTTGCCCGGGCCGGCATTACCCCATCAGCATGTTGGGGGAGGCACTCGGTAGAAAGCCGCGTGCAGTGGGTTTGAAGCAGTTTGAGTGATCGGTGTTCTGGCTTCAATGGCCAACATCGCGGCTGCGCCTGACGCTTTGCCGGCGGCGCCGTCATGAGATCAGCGCGGGGGTCAGCGTGTTTGTGCCTTCATCGCTTCGGATTCCATCGCCGCATTGCGCTCCTCGCTGGCTTCGATGGGGTCGATGATGTCTTCGATGGCTGCCGCTGCCCGCTCGGCGACGGCTTTGGTCTGGTCCAGGCCATCGCCGAATTCTTCCTCATCCTCGCTCGGCGGTTCCAGCATGTCTTTCAGCATGGCGTTCAATTCCGGGGTGTCCCACGGCTCGCCATGGCGTTTTTTTACCGTGATGTAGTGCCTCACTTCTGCGTCTTGCTCCGGAGTCAACGGCAGCCCCCGGAAACTGCTCTTGGGATCAAAGTCGGTCATGATGTCACTCCCGCATTGCGCTAATTATGAGTGTAGACCTATTGCGCTCGCTAGTGGGAGCCTTTGGCAGTTTTATGGCGCCGCATCTGCTGCCGGCGCCAGCGCTTGCGCCTTATAGTTTTGGAATCCGGATCCGGCTGACCATCAAGGCCCCGGACAGGGCAAACATCAGCACCAGAGGGTGAAACTGAAAACCCGCGACAAACACTACGCCTAGCCACAGATGTTCGCCCAAAGCACCGTACCAGGCGGCCGCAGCCAGCACCAGCACCAATAGCAAGGAGGTTGGAATCGGCGTGCCTTCGAAATATTTCACTTTGTCGCCGCCCTCGGAAAGTTCTTCAGAGGTGACGTTGTAACGCGCTAGGCGCGACACGCCGCAAGCGACAAAAAATACCAGAACGATGCGGTCCACCAGCCCTTGCATGCCGCAGCCGTAGGCAATGATTGCCGGCGCCACGCCGAACGAAATGACATCGGCCAGCGAATCCAGTTCGCGCCCCATGGCCGAACTTTGCGCGCGCCACCGAGCAATGCGGCCATCGAGTATGTCAAACACCAGTGCCGCCGGAATCAAGCTGCATGCCAGAAGAAGGTGCAGCACTTCGCGCGTCTGCAGATATGTCATCACGGAAAACAAGGAGCCGACGCCGCAAAACGCGTTGCTGAGCGTGAACCAATCGGCGAGGTGGAATTCGCGGATCATCGAAAAAGGCTTAGGTCTGGTCATTAATTGAATCCGGCTGTGATAAAAAAATAGGTGGGGCGGTCAAAGCCCACACCGAATTTATCACATACTGCAGACCAATCTAAAGCCGGGAGTCCGACCTAACGGGATGCGACCTTGGTAAGCGCCGGCTGGGCCCGGTACAGGTTTGGAAACAGGCGCTTCAGATCATCGATCTTGGGCAGATCGTTGATGACGATGTAAGGGTAGCTTGGATTGCGCGTCAAGAAATTCTGGTGGTAGGCTTCGGCGGGATAGAAGCCGTGGAAGATTTCTATGCGTGTCGCCAACGCTGCGCCGAACACCTTGGCTTTATCGATCTGCCCGACATACGCCTGTGCAATCTTGCGCTGCATGTCGTTGGCCGGAAAGACCGCCGAACGGTATTGGGTCCCGGAGTCCGGACCCTGGCGATTCAGTTCGGTCGGATCATGCGCCACCGAGAAAAATATCTGCAGCAGCCTGCCATAAGTGATTTGCGTAGGATCGTAAGTGATCTGCACAGATTCCGCATGGCCGGTATCGCCCTCGCTGACCCGGCTGTATTGCGCAGTGTCGCGGCTGCCGCCTGAGTAGCCAGACACCACGTCAGTGACTCCGCGCACATGCTGAAAAACACCTTGTACACCCCAGAAACAGCCGCCGGCGAAGACCGCTGTCTCCGCGTGCTCGGCGCCGGATACCTGTTCGTCGCTGGCAGGCGGCGGTACGACTCTCGCCGCCTCTGACGAAAACGCAAGGTTTTGCCCAAGCAGCAGCGCCAGCCCGAGCCCGCATGCTGTCAGCATGCCCTTGGTCCAAGGTAGAGCGGCTGCAGCTTGTCTGGCTTTAGTTGATAAGTTATCCATGATGCTCATCCTCTTTGATATGGAAGGTTTTTGCGGAGCTGGTGATTAGTCGGCAAAGTCTGGATTTCCTTACAAAGGATGCGTCTCGTAACAGTGGATTTGCAAATCTTAGCTTACACCTTGGCTTTGCAGTTGGGATGCGTCGGCAGCAGGATATTGCGTTGCCAAATCTTCCATGGCAACATTCCCCGACTACTTTGCTGTCTTATCTGGTGTTGGCTGAAAGAGGGAGTATGACCGTTTTAATGCTAAGGCCGCCTGTCGCTGCCGACTACACGGCGATTGCGGCATGGATCCCCGATGCCTTGGCATGCGCCCGTTGGGCAGGGCCGCAACTTGAATATCCATTTGATGCAGGAGAACTTCCGCAACTGCTGCAGGTGAAGCGCGGCGCTAGCTACGTGCTCTGCAAGAGTCAGGCTGACAGGTTTGGCTTCGGTCAATATCGGCTGCGTCAACCCGGCGTGGTTCACTTGTGCCGCATCATCGTTGCGCCCGAGGCGCGTGGCAATGGTTTGGGCAAAGTGTTATGCCGCTTGCTGATCGATGAGGCACGTAGTGCGACCGCTGCGCAGGCCGTAACGCTGCGTGTTTATCGAGACAACGCTGCAGCCTATGCCATTTACTCGGGGCTGGGGTTTGTTCCGGTTGAGGCGGAATCAGACGCCGAAGTGCTGATGATGAAAATGACGCTCAAGAGCCCGTTCTAGCGGCTGCGGCGCGCAGCGGAGAGCGTAGAAATGCCGCCCTCAGCCGGCTATTCATCGGCTCTGAGTAAACGCGCGCAATAACACCTGCGATGATTGTCGAAACCGCCAGGAACACGGAGAGTGCCGAGAGTTTGCGGGTATAGCTCATGGTTCTGCGCGCTGCGGTGCTTCTTATCAGTCCAAGTACGATGATGTGGAACAGATGCAGCTCGTAACTATGCCTTCCGAGCCAGAGAAGGCAGCAAATGCAGTTGCGCGTATTGCAGCAGCATGATCGTCTTGCCGTCTGCGATTTCACCGTTGTTCACCATTTGCAGCGCCTGGTCCAGCGGCAGTTCCAGTACCTGGATATCTTCGCCTTCCGCTTGCAGGCCGCCGCCATCGCCGATGCGTGATCCGGGCTCGTATTCGGCTACAAAAAAATACAGTTTTTCGGTGACCGAGCCCGGGCTCATGAAGGCTTCAAATACTTTACGCACTTCCGTCACCAGATAACCGGTCTCTTCTTCCACTTCTGCTTTGATCCTTTCTTCGGGACTGGCCTGGTCGAGCAATCCGGCCGCCGTTTCGATCAGAAAACCGTCATGGCCGTTACCGTAAGTAGGGAAGCGGAACTGGCGGATCAGGATCACGCTGCGGCGTTCGCGGTTGTACAGCAGGATGGTGGCGCCGTTGCCGCGATCATAAGTTTCGCGCGTCAAGATTTGCCAACTGCCGTCAGTGCGGCGGTAGTCGAAAGTGGTTTTCTGTAGCAAATACCAGTCGTTCGACAATACTTCAACGTTACGGATCTTGACTCGGTCATCTTGCATGGCGGATCTCCTGTGGGGGCTGCGGTGGGCTTGCATTTTGAGAATTTATCATGCAATATCGTTAAATATCAAGAAAAAACGTGCAAAAAACTGCACTGGCAAAATCATGCTGACTCTGCAACGAAAACAACATTTGCTGGAAATCCTTGAGCGCGACGGGCAAATTGTCGCCAAACTGCTCAGCGAACAGCTCGGCTTGTCGGAAGACACCATTCGACGTGATCTGCGCCAGCTGGCGAAAGAGGGTTTATTGCAGCGTGTCCACGGTGGCGCTTTGCCGGCGTCGCCGGCGATGGCTACCTTCGTTGAACGACAGCAGATTTCAAGCGATGCCAAGCCCGCCATCGGCCGCGCTGCCGCCGCCATGATTCAGCCGGGGCAAGTAGTGTTCATCGACGGCGGCACCACCGCCGTGCAACTGGCGCGGTACCTGCCGCCGGCGTTACGGGCGACGGTGGTGACGCATAGCCCGTCCATTGCGCTAGAGCTGCTTGAACATCCGCACATAGATGTCATCATGGTCGGCGGCCGCTTGTTCAAACATTCGATCGTCAGCGTGGGAGCCGCTGCGATCGAGGCCATCGGCCGGATTCACGCAGATCTGTATTTCATGGGGGTGTGCAGCTTGCATCCCGAGGCGGGCATCAGCACTGGCGATTATGAAGAGGCGTGCGTCAAGCGGGCGCTGTGCAATGCCGCCTCGAAGACCGTGGTGCTGGCGTCGCCGGAAAAGCTGGACACCGCGTCGCCGTTCCAGATTGCACCCCTGACTCAAGTCAGTGAAATCGTAGCCAATGCCGGCGTGGCGGAAAGCTTGATTGCGCCGTATCGGAAAATGGGAATAGCAGTCACGCTGGCGTAAGTACTGTTTACTCGCCCACAATGCCGCAGCGTGGGATCTACAAACCCTGTCCGGCAGTCCGTGGTCGCAACCCGTCAGCAGCGATACCATCGCCGCCGGTTTCGTGCTGGCGGGATTTCTGGAAGAAATGCAACCCAAGCCACGCTTTGAGATTGAGAGATTCATGCCGAGCTTCATTGCGACAAGAGGCGTAAAGCCGTAGGAGCGGGATTGAGGCTTTGGGTTTTGAAGTTGTAACTTCCTGATTGCGGCAAGTTGAAGATGACGCGGCGGTTCGAAATCGATATTATGGAACTTTCCCCCACTGCAATAATTTCCATGAAAAATATCGTTCTCGGTCTGATGGCTATGTTCTTCTCCTCGTCCGTCTTTGCGCAATCTGCTGATTTACCTTCAATCAAGGCAGGCGATACCTGGACCTATCGGACGACGACCGAGAAGGGATCGGCAGGATGGGCGCAGAGCCGTTCTGAAGTCACGGTGTCCCATGTCACTTCCACCAGCATTTACTACTCAACAAAACAAAGCGGATCAACCCAGGCCGCAAATGAAACGTTTGCAGGCGCCGATTGGAGCCGGAGTCGCGATGTGAACGGCAAGGAGACCGTGATCAACAAGCCGCTTTCGTTTCCATTGAGCGCTGGGAAAACATGGGAAGTTCAATACACTGAGCAGCACCCCAATAAAGCGCACAGATTTGAACAATGGAGCCAGAAATTCACGGTTGTCGGCTTTGAAACGGTTGAAGTGCCGGCAGGAAAATTCAAGGCAATCAAAATCGAAGAAGAAGGCCGGTGGAATGCGGAGATGGAGCCCGCCCAAAGTGTTGTGCAAGGCGCGCAAGTAGGGCAGGGCGGCACTACCATGGTCACACAGGTACAAAAGACTACAGCTGTGCCGGCAACCGGCAGAACCTATAAAGCGTTCTGGTATGTACCGGAAGTTAAGCGCTGGGTTAAATCGATCGAAGAATATTATGGGAATGGCGGCGTCCGTAACGAACGCTACACTGGGGAACTGGAGTCATTCAAGCTGAGCGAGTGATGGCTCAGTCAGGGCAACTCCAATAAAGACGGAATGGCTGGCCGGCTGCTTTCTGCGCAAAAGGCGGCTCCTTTCGTAATGAAGGCAATCGAAATCCATGCACTACATCGACCTGCCAACGTTTACGCATGAACTGGTTTACCTACGTCCGCTGAGCCGTGCGGATGCGCCGGCCTGGTATGCTTATCTGACAAAGCCGCATGTGCTGAATCATACGAGCTGGGATCTGCGCTCTCTCGACGAATTGATGCAGAAATTTAATGCTTTGGAATCCTCGGATTCTGCTTCTGAAATTCGCCTGGCAATTGTTTTGCGTGACTCTGACACGCTGGTTGGGACTATCGGTTTTCACAGCGTCTCAGCGTTGAACAAGACCGCCGAAATTGCCTACGACCTCGCCCCGGATATTTGGGGCAGAGGTATTGCGCCATCGGTGTGCGACGCCATAGTGGACTGGGGTTTCTCGCATCTTGGCGCAGTTCGGATTCAAGCTACCGCGCTCGAATCGAATACGCGCTCTGTCAGGGTGCTGGAGAAATGCGGTTTCCAATGCGAGGGTTTGCTGCGCAATTTCCGCATGGTGCGCGGCCATCCGCGGAATTTCTGGATATACTCCCGCCTCAATCCGCGCATCGGCATCGTAGACACCTAGTTGACGCTAGTCGCCCTTGCCTGAATCATCCTCGGCGATAACCATCGCAGCATTGTCGCCCAATAAATAGCGCGGTCCTGTGCCGCGCCGCTTCGCAGCATCTTCAGGGTTATATAGCGCACATTTTTTAAGCGACAGGCAGCCGCAGCCGATGCACGAAGTAAGTTGATCGCGCAGCGCCGTTAGCGTATCTATGCGCTGTTGCAGCAGAGGATGCCAGGAACGTGACAGCCGCTCCCAGTCTTGCCTGGTCGGCGTGCGCTGTTGCGGCAATGTCGATAAGGCGATCTTGATTTCGTCGAGGCTGAGACCGACCGTCTGCGCCACGCGGATGAAGGCGACCCGGCGCAATACGTCTCTGGAGAATTGCCGCTGCCGTCCGGCTTCGCGCTTACTGCTTAGCAATCCCTGTTCTTCGTAAAAGCGCAAGGCGCTTGCGGCCACACCGGACCGCTTCGCCAGTTCGCCGATAGTAATCAATATCTCGCTCATCCGATTTCCTCGACATGTTATCGGTTTCCTGACTTCTAGCACTTTGCAAAAAACATTTTAGTCTTGGCGTCTTTGCGTTCTTTGTCTATCCATCCTTTGTCGTACAGATTAGACGCGCAGCTTAACGATGACGCCAGCCGTCGCCGCGGTGATGATCACGTCTGTCGTCATGCCGCCCACGATGATCGCCGCGCTGCCAACCGCCGCGGCGCAGTTCCCATCCATTGCGCCCCTGGCGCCATTCCGGCCGGTTATACCTGTATCCGTTACGTGCTCTTTCCCAATGCCCGCCAGCCCAGACATGGCGGCGGCCGTCCCAGTTCCAATACCCCGGCGCCCACATATAGCCATAACGTGGCGGCGGCACTACTTCGTATCTTGGCGGCGGTGGCGGCGTGCCAATAATGATATTTACGCCGACTTGCGCCATCGCCTGGGTTGGCAATAGAGCGGCAGCACTGATGGCGGCGAGCGCAACTGCACACAGCATACGTTTCATAGCGATTTTCTAGTGGTGTCGAGTGCGGCTAACTATACCTGTGATTATTTAAGAAACAAATAATGATGCAATTAATTACATTCAGCCGCGTCTGGCGCGTGCCAGCGAATTCGTTTATAGTTATGTATGCGTGCATACATAATTGTGAGATTTATACAAATGCAGAACTTCCGCGGGCAAATGGTCTTGAAAGCGATTCAGCTGTTACCGACGCATGGCTACGCCGGGATCACGCTGATGCATGTCGCCCGCGCTTGCAAGGCGCCTAGAGGCTCGCTTTACCATTATTTCCCCGGCGGGAAGGATGATTTGATGGCGGCGGTGCTGGAGGCTGCACAGGAATATGGGCTAGGTACTTTCATTACCTCCTGCTCGAATGCGCCAAAATTGCAAGGCTATATCGCTGACATGGGCAAGGCCCTGTCGGCCGCGCTCACTAAATCGGATTTCGAACTAGGCTGTCCGGTGGCGGCGATTTCGATGTCTACCGAAAAGACCAATGTCTTGAATCAAAAATGCAAAGCCATTTATGCCGACTGGCGCTTGGCGCTGCAAACCAAGCTGCAGGCTTATGGCGTGCCGGCCAGCGACGCAGCAGGTTTAAGTCTGAATATCCTGAATACATTTCAAGGCGCGTTGCTACATGCTCGTCTGGCAGCTTCCTGCGAGCCGATTGCGCAAGCAGCGTTGTTGCTGCAGCGAGATGTTCAGCGATGGAATAATTAACGAGTGCCGACCGGAGTAAGCAATCTCATGAATCTGTTTCTACGTCTTTTCTATGTTTTCCTCTCGTCTTTCTTCCGGCCCCGGTTAGTGGTCGGCAAGACCATCAGCGAAATCAGTCTGCTGACCATGCCCAACGATCTTGATATCAACCTGCATGTCAATAACGGCCGTTACCTCACCTTATGCGACCTAAGCCGGGTCGATCTTTTTATCCGCACAGGACTGGCTCGCGTCATGATCAAACAAGGCTGGATGCCGATCATCGCCGAGCACACGATGACTTATCGCAAATCGCTCGGCGCGTTCAAGAAATTCCAGTCGACACTGGAAATCACGCACTGGGACGAGAAGTATTTTTTCATGACGCACCGCTTTTCAGTGAATGGCAAGATCGTTGCCGACGGCACTTCCAAAGGCGTGGTGAAGGGCAAGCAAGGGGTGGTCCGGCCTGACGCGGTCATCGCCGCAGTGCTTGCTGCAAATGGCGGTGGTTTGCTTCGATGAGTCTTTTAAATATGGAATCGTCCGCCCGCCATCTGGCGTTTCACGCGTCAGTAATTCTGTTCATCGGTTTGCTTTACGGTATTCCCTATGCAAGAGCCATCAAGCAAGGCGCGCCGGCGCAAGTCGTCAATTCATGGCGGGTGGCGCATCTGAGTATCCCGCTTGGCGCAATGCTGATGTTCGCAATCGCCGCTTTGCTGCCATCGTTCGCTGTCGGTGCAGCGATCAAATGGGGCATCGGCGGTTCGCTGCTGCTGTCATCTTATGCCTTTTGCGTTGCCACGCCGCTCGCTGCGATCACCCGAAATCGCGGTTTGGCCGCCGGCGGGAAAGGCTTGGCGCGGCTGGTCTATCTGGGCAATATGATCGGAGCCTGGAGTTCCCTGATGGCGGCGGCATTGCTGGTTTTCGCAGGGTTTGTCTCGCTGTTTCCTTAATATTCACAAACGATCTCATGCTACGGACTGCCATCGATCCTATTGCCCAGCCCGCAAGCTACGGGACCTCGGGTGCTCCCTGATGAGAATTCCTGTTTGTCAGGATTTTGTCAGCTTTCCTTCAGGTTTTTGACAGAAACGGTCTGTAACCTGTATCAGTCCCAGTTTG
>NZ_JAGQEG010000219.1 GCF_018305005.1 Collimonas silvisoli | reverse complement strand
CCCCATAAAGTTGGACGGTTTGATTTGCTAGGCTGCTAAGGGCTGGGTTCTGTATTGCACAGGACTCAGCCCGTTTAGTTTCAATTTGATGCGGTCGTGATTATAGTAGTGAATGTACTTCTTCAAACCTGTGGTTAGCTCGTCAAGATTGCTAAATTTATTCAAGTAAAAGAACTCTGATTTCAGCACGGCGAAGAAGCTTTCCATTGCTGCGTTGTCCAGGCAATTGCCCTTGCGCGACATACTTTGCACTACCTGCCGTTGCTGCAGTAATCGCTGATAGGCCGGCATTCGATATTGCCATCCCTGATCCGAGTGCAATATCGGCTTGTCGTGTGGCCCCAGCTTTGCCAATGCCTTCTTGAGCATAGTGCTCACCAGTTCGAACACGGGCCGCTTGGCCGTCTCAAAGGCGATGATTTCGCCGTTATATAGGTCCATTACCGGGGACAGATAGAGCTTCTCTCCTGCAACGTTGAATTCGGTTACATCCGTCACCCATTTCTGATTGGCTCCTTGGGCATCAAATTGCCGCTGCAGGGTATTGGGCGCTGCGTGCCCGACTTCGCCTTTGTAGGAGCGGTATTTCTTCGGCCGCACCAGCGACTTGAGGCCAAGCCTAGTCATGAGACGCTGAACGGTCTTGTGATTGACCTGTTTGCCCAGTTTCTGCAGTGCGCTCGTAATGCGTCGATAGCCATAACGCCCTTTGTGACGGGCGAAGATGGACTGAATTTGCTGCTTCAACGCTTGATGCTTGTCAGCTACCTGGGACACCTTCTGCTGATAGTAAAAGGTACTGCGTGCCAGGCCAGCGAGCTTGAGCAAACCTGCCAGAGGAAATTGTTGCCTTAGCTCGTTCACTACTTGCGTTTTTTGCGCGCTGTCGCCCGCTGTTGTCGCTGTGCTTGAACTAAGGCTTCTAACTTTTTTAGGTACGCATTCTCCATGCGTAAATGATTCACTTCCGCGAGCAATTCCTCACGGGTGCGGGTTTCATCATCGACTGGGAGCTGCAGCTTGGGAGGCTGGGAATCAGGCATCGTCTTGGGTCTGCCACGTTGTCGCGGCATCAGGGCGTCTATACCGCCGCTATGATAACAGCGCTCCCACTCAGGGATACTTCCCGGGCTGCGGATATTGAA
>NZ_JAGQEG010000218.1 GCF_018305005.1 Collimonas silvisoli | reverse complement strand
TGACCTTACCCCGCTGAGTGCACCAATCGCAAGTTAGTAATCTCGCTGTTTTCGTTGTGATGCAATACCCGGAATTGGTCCGGTGCCATTTGCCCCAGGGCGCTATGCGGGCGAACCGAGTTGTAATCGGTTCGCCATACTTCGATGCGCTCGCGGGCCTCTTGCAGGCTGCGAAACGCATGCTGGTTTAAACATTCTTCGCGCAATCGGCCATTAAAGCTCTCGATGTAGGCATTTTCGATAGGCTTGCCTGGCCGGATGAATTGTAGCTTCACACTGCACTGATGTGCCCAAGCGTCCAGTGCTTTGCTAATAAATTCCGGACCGTTGTCTACCTGAATAACGCCAGGACAACGCCCACTTTGGCGCAACTGCTCAAGCACACGTGCCACCCGGCTGCCTGTCAGTGAGTGATCAACTTCGATCTTCACGCATTCCCGATTCCATACGTCGATGACTGTCAGCATGCGCATTCTCCTGCCGTTGCTCAGTGCGTCAGAGACGAAATCCATGGCCCAACGCTCATCTGGCCCTCGTGGCATCGGCAGCACCACGCGCAAATGACTCGGTCGTTTCTTGCGACGCCTGCCCCGTAGCGACAGGCCTTCTTCCCGATATAGACGTTCAGTACGCTTATGATTGATTACCAGGCCTTCACGACGCAACATGACGTGCAGGCGCGGAGAACCGAACCGTGGCCGCTCTTGCGCCAGTTCTCGCATCCTTTGACGAACGGGCGCATCCTCCGTTGCCGGAGCAGGACGTCGATAAGTTCGCCGATTCAGACCAACTAAGGTACAGGCCCGCCGCTCAGAGAAATCGTATTGTTGTATGACTTGCCGCACGATTTCTTTGCGCTGCGCGGGCAATGCTACTTTTTTTGCAAAACGTCTTTCAGCACAAGTATATCCAGCGCTTGTTCCGCCACCAGTCGTTTGAGCTTCTGATTCTCTTCTTCAAGAGACCTCAAACGCCGGGCCTCCGGCACATCCATGCCGCCGAATTTGCTACGCCAGTTATAAAACGTGGCATCCGATATGCCGTGCTTACGGCACAAATCAGCCACCTTCATCCCGGCATCCGCTTCCTTCAAGATCCCAATAATCTGCTCTTCCGTAAATCTCGATTTCTTCATGACTAGCTCTCCATCAGCACAGTCACTAACTTTACATTGGGATACTCTGGAGGGGTAAGGTCA
>NZ_JAGQEG010000217.1 GCF_018305005.1 Collimonas silvisoli | reverse complement strand
ACCAACAGCAACGTGGCATCGTTGTCGACTTCGACGTCGACTGGCTTGAGCACGACCAACAGCAGTGTGGGCTCGTTGTCGACTTCGACCTCGACTGGCTTGAGCACCACCAACAGCAACGTGGCATCGTTGTCGACTTCGACGTCGACCGGCTTGAGCACGACGAATAGCAATGTGACTTCGCTGTCGACCTCGACTTCGACTGGTTTGAGCACGACCAACAGCAATGTGGCCTCGCTGTCGACCTCGACTTCGACCGGCCTGAGCACGACCAATAGCAACGTCGCCTCGCTCTCGACGTCCGCGTCAACAGGCATCTCGACGAATGCCAGCAACATTGGGTCGCTGTCCACCGGTCTGAGCACGACGAACAGCAACGTCGCCTCGTTGTCCACCTCGACGTCGTCAGGCCTTACATCTCTGTCAACTGGTCTGAGCACAACCAACAGCGGCCTATCTTCACTGTCGACGACGGTATCGGCGTCGCGCACGCACTATTACAGCGTCAATGACGGCGGTACACAGCAAGCCAATTACAACAATGACGGCGCGACTGGCACGAATTCGCTGGCGAGTGGTGTGGGCGCGAGTGCGTCGGGCACCAACGCCACAGCTGTCGGTAACGGTGCTGTAGCGTCGGGCACGTCGTCCATTGCCATTGGTGACGGTGCTAACGCCAGGCACGACCAAAATATAGCGATTGGTGGCAATACCGACACCGCCGGCATTGGGGACACGGTCGTCGGCTATCAGGCGTTGGCTACCGCTAGCAATGCTACGGCAGTAGGGATAAAGACGATCGCGTCCGGTAACAGTGCCACGGCAGTGGGCAATAACGCAGCTGCTGACGGAGACATGGCGACGGCGATTGGTAACGGCTCCATGGCGCATGCAACATCGAGTGTTGCGCTGGGAGATAGCAATACCGTGGCGGCGGCGGCTGGCCCAGGCTCGGTTGCAATGGGCCACAACTCGCAGGTTCTTTCGGGGACAGGCGCCGTGGCGGTCGGCGAGCAGCAGACGGTTTCCGGCGACGGCGCGGTAGCCATCGGCGATCCGAACTCGTCCACCGGTACGGGTGCAGTGACCGTAGGTGCGAACAACACGTCGAACGGCAATGGCGCGGTCGCCATCGGCAACACCAACGCTGCCTATGGAGCGGGCTCGGTGGCGCTCGGCCAGAATTCAACGGCGGGCGTTCTGGGCCAAAGCACTGGCAACGTCGCGATCGGCAATGGTGCGACGGCGACGGCGAGTG
>NZ_JAGQEG010000216.1 GCF_018305005.1 Collimonas silvisoli | reverse complement strand
CAAAAAACCAATTCAAATAATAGCCCAGCAGCAAAGAAAATAGCAGTACCAAGTTCCGAACCTAGGCTATACATAATAATTGTCCCGATTAATGCTCCCAAAGTAATCAAGTGCTTCATGATTGTTCCTTAGCTATAAAAATGTATTCTGGAATTACGTGGAAGCATGCTGCCATAGAAGAGTTCAAGACGCAATATCCTATCTATGGGATGCCACGGTGAGGTGCTTCAATCAATTTAAAACGTTTAAAAAATCTAAAACCACCAGCTAAACAGCTTCCGCACACGGATTTTCCCTCTCTAGAAGATATTTTCGGTAAAAATCTTGTTTGCAGATATTGTATTTCCCTACTAAAAACAACATGTCTCTATTCCGCGATCAAGCCCTCGCCTCACAACAGACTAAGTGGCTTGGCGATATCGTTCTGATACGCCCAATTTCATTCACACTCCTGACGACATTCGCCGTTATGTTGGCGTCGATTGTCTGTGCATTTCTGGCATGGGGCAGCTACACCAAGCACAGCACCGTCAGCGGCCAACTGGTCCCTAATACCGGCTTGATCAAAGTCTACGCGCCGCAAACCGGCATCGTCATCGAGAAGCGCGTCAAGGAAGGTCAACAGGTTAAGTCCGGCGAGGTGTTGTATGTGCTGTCCAGTGAGCGCCAGAGCAGCACTCAAGGCGCCACTCAGGCCGCCATCAGCAGCCAGGTTGAACAGCGCCAGACCAGCCTGCGCGATGAAATGCAAAAGACCCGGCAATTGCAGCAGGAAGAGCGTGCCGGCCTGAATAATAAAATTGCTGGTCTCGGCAATGAGTTGGCCAAGTTGGACAGTCAGATCGTCGGGCAGCAGGATCGCGTTAAGCTGGCCCAAGAAACCTTGCAGCGTTACCAAGGCTTGCTGCAGCAAGACTACATCTCCAAAGAACAATTCCAGCAAAAACAGGAAGATCTGCTCGACCAGAAGAACCGTCAGCAAGGTCTTGAGCGTGATCGCATCAGTGTTGGCCGTGAGTTGTCAGCACAGCAGACCGAACTGAGCGGTCTGACGTTGAAGCATCAAAATCAGCTCGCGCAGATTGATCGCACACTCACCAGTACCGGCCAGGAACTGACGGAAAGCGAAGCCAAGCGCCGTATCGTCATTACCTCCCCAGAATCCGGCATCGCTACCGCGGTGATTGCCGACGCCGGCCAGGCGGTCGACGGCAACCGACAGCTGGTCAGTATCGTGCCGGCCGGCGCCACCTTACGCGCCGAGCTGTACGCGCCCAGCCGCGCCATCGGCTTTGTGCGTCCCGGCGACCAGGTGTTGATCCGTTACCAGGCTTATCCGTACCAGAAATTCGGCCACCAAAAAGGTGTGGTC
>NZ_JAGQEG010000215.1 GCF_018305005.1 Collimonas silvisoli | reverse complement strand
CAAACCTATCCTTATAGAATTCCGGGAGCGCCGCTGCGTCTATTCTTATCTTATACATAGCGTTCTCACCCTCATGAGACGAAACTGAGAAATCTCCATATCCTCTTATTCCCGATTTATCACCTGTCAAAATCGACAGGTGATAAAAATCATTGTCTATGTTTTAATTCTTTCTAAGTTACATTTAAGAAGAAATTATTTAACAATGAATAACAATTTGTTCTGCCTAGGCACAAGTCTAATTCTGAAGAGAGGGTAGCCGAATTTCCAAAGACGTAATACTATGAATTTAATTTATTGCATATTCGACATTTAATGTAAATGAATGTCATTTTAAAGATGGCAACGGTGATTCGAAGTCTGTGCGGAGAGTAAGAGGTCTATTTATGTTTCGGAGCGTCGGGGATGCAAAGCGTAGCAGAAGAGAGTGTACGCACGATTTTTTTCTGGCGTTGAAAATGGCGGGAGGTTTGTACTTATTTGTATTTTGCTTACTGCAAATTCTTCATGTAGTCCAGGTTGTTCTTAATGCTGCGCTTTTTGAGGTTCCTGACAATATTTTTTGGCGGGACAGAAACTCTTTGTTCTTCGCTATAGCGGCTGTTACTGTTGGCCCTTTGATTGAGGAATTGTTTTTTAGAAAATTTCTACTTGGTATTGTTCTTAAAAAATCCCCAATTCCTGTTGCCTTATGTATTAGTTCAATATTATTTTCTGTAGCACATGTGGATAATTATTCAAATCCTCCTCTAGAGGTTTTTGGATTGATATTTTCTCACGTTGTATTAGGTATTGGTTTGGGAATTTTGTATTTAACAACAAGGAAATTGTTGTATTCAATCATTGCTCATGTAATTTATAATTTTTTTATTTTAACGCCCAAACCTAGCATTCTTTATGCAACAGGAATTATTAATGGTAATGGGTCATTTTTGACCGCTATACCATATTTTATTGTGTTGGTTGGAGCCGTATTTTACTTATTGAAATTATCCGAAAAGTGTAAAGCTTTGAGAGCATAAAAATAATACGCGATGTCGTTGAAAATAAATCTCAGTTTTTGTTGTTGTTTGTAGCAGTTGTTGGTAATAAGGTAATAATAAATTTGTTTTTTTTAATTTAAGGAAATTATAAAATGAGCATCAAGAAATTGACAGAGCAAGAAATTAATTCCGTCTCCGGCGGCACTGAACCAGGTTTGGGTTTTGTTATGCCAAGCCCACTCGTATATGCTTTTGCAGGTGGTGTAGCGCTTGGTTCTTATATATCTGGTGTCGTTTCTACTGCATATTCTCATATGTGTCACATGAAGCAATAAAATAGATTCAAGATATACGTTCAAACGTTAAATATCTTAAATCTACACTCCAGGAATCTACGTAGATTCCTGGAGTATATTTTATTGTGGTCAATTATTTTTT
>NZ_JAGQEG010000214.1 GCF_018305005.1 Collimonas silvisoli | reverse complement strand
AAAATTAGGAATAGATGGCCAACAAGTTCGCTACCGTCGGCGCGTCTTAGGCATTATCTCGGCACAACCCAAGCCGAAGCCGCTCAAAAAAATAATTGCCGAGGCAGGGGAGCTGCCTACGCCGCCTGCATTGCCGATTGCGCCAACAGAGCGTCGTTTTCTCGTTGATCAGCTTCAGTTTCGACGGGCAGGTGGTAGTTTTCCAGATACGGAAGATAAGAAATTAACAGCCTATCTGGAACAAGCATTGGCCGAAGTATATTCCAAGAGCAAGCAGCCGATCGCATGTCCGCACTGTCATTCGCGCTATACGAGATGGGAAAGGAGGTCGGACAGTTCGGCATTGCCGCGTTTTAAATGTTTAACCTGTAAGCGCGCTTTCAATCGTTTAACTGGCACGCCATTGAAACAACTGGCCCGCGACAGGCTCCCCGCTTTTATACCATTTCTCTCGCAACAAATACCTTACGAGGAAGCCTGCCGGCATCTTGATATTTGTTATCCCACCGTACAAAGCTGGACAAAAAAATTCAGGAAATGGCTGCTGCAACTCGATCCCACGGGCAAGTGGGAGGCGAAGGTGCGGCTGGGAATCAAGACGCGACCGTACATTCGCTGCCCACGTTGCGGCGTCGATGGCGAGAAACGTTTCTTTAGCGATTCTCCCACCGCTGGGCGCAGATTGTTCTGTCCAGCTTGTGGCTCAACATTTAGCGTTAGCGATGCCGAACGCCTGGCGCAGCAGAAGGTTCGTCTTGAGATCCACTACGACCCCGGCAAGGTCGACGTCGATCCGGTCTCAGCTCATCAGTAATTTTCCTCTCGCGGTTGTCATCGCTCATACCGTTCAACCGTATCCGCCGGATGCATAAAATTTCCTTTTGGAATTAATGCATTGCGCATCAGTTGTCATTTCACAACGTATTGTCAAAGATTGCAAAACTATTCAGTTTTCAAGCAGATTTCCGTCGCGCAATACCCTTCTACTTTGTAAAATCGGGCGTCATAAATTGCAACTTGATCAATGCCACGACATGCCGGGCATGGATTCCTTGTTAGCTGCTCTTCGTCCCGGAGAGTCAATGCCCCGAATCGGAAAAAAAGAATATGAATAAGCAAGCCTACCGCGTTATTTTTAATAAAAATCGCGGCCAGATGATGGTCGTTGCCGAGAACGTGTCCAGTCAGGGAAAAGGGGCGGGAGATGGTAGCGAATCTGGCGCAAACCATTCGCCATTGATGCGCTTCGCGCACTTGGCCGTTGCCATTGCAGCGTTGTTCGGCGGCGTCACGCTGGTGTCGGCCCAGATCGTGGCGGATCCGAATGCGGCCAACAACCGGAAACCCACCGTCACGAATGCCGCCAATGGCACGCCCCTGGTCAACATCGCAACCCCCTCTAGCGCTTGACCGTACCCCAATAAACAGTCGCATTTAAAAGTAGAATTTCCGACGTGATTTTTCATTAGATGAAACAGGAGTCATGTCGTGAAGAAAAGCAAATTTACCGAGCAACAAATCGCATTTGCGCTG
>NZ_JAGQEG010000213.1 GCF_018305005.1 Collimonas silvisoli | reverse complement strand
AAACCTTTGCTACGCACGCTGGCGGACTTGCCGACCACCCAATTACACGAAAGAAATTCATGCGACTCAAACATCTACTGATACTCACCGCGACGCTGGCACTCAGCGCTTGTGCCACAACGGCACCGAACACAACACAAGCACCAAATCAGAAGCCGTCCATGGTTGTCGATCTACCGATGACGTTTGTATCGATAGCTTGTTTTTCCCATCCTGGCGTGGGTTACATTCACGATTTCTATGTCAAGGAACCCTATAGTGAGCGGATGGCGGGTGGGCTGAATTGTGGCGGCGAAGTTGCAGCCGGTTACATGCTCCCTAGGCAATGGCAACCCGGTATGAAAGTCAAAGTGCGGTGGAATCGACCAATCAAGGGCGAAGATAATTGGATAGAAAAAACCACGACGATCAGACGGTATGAAAAAGCTGGAACGCTGTACGTTCATTTTTTTGCAAACGATGAAGTACGCGTTGTTTCGTCGCCTATTCATGGTTCACAAAGTCCAGAGCATCCAATTCTTAATAGCGCCACCGTCGCCCCACGGGAGGAAGAATAAATGAACGCCCAAATTCAATCCGCGCCGCTGAGTATTTCTGGTCACGCCGAAGGCGAAATGACATGGAGCGTTGCCGATCTATGTCGTCGTATTTTGCAAGAAGATCGGCCGACTATTCATGCGCCCCCTTGCCAGAAATACGTCAACATTGGCCTGTTCTTCGACGGCACCAATAACAACATGCTTCGTGATGAACCATCGCAATGCCATACCAATGTCGTCAAATTGTACAAAGCGCATAAAGCTGTCGATGGCGACGGCGCTTTGCAAGCGCCTGGACATTATCGGATTTACATTCCTGGCTTGGGCACACGCTTCGAGGAGAACCGAGAGTGGCGAGAAAGTGCCGAAGGTAAAGCGTTTGGCAAAGGCGGCGAAGCGCGGATTTTATTCGCGCTACTCAAGGTCTATAACGCGGTACATAAGGCATTCAGTAATGATGATGACATGTTCGACAACGACGCCATCACCGCTAAAATCCAGCAATACGCCAAAGACGTGGAAACCAGCAACCCGATGCGCGATGCCAGCGATCCGCGTCCCGACCGCCGTAGCTGGTTTGCAGACCTCACCAAGGAATTGGACCCGATATTGCGCAAGGCCCGTAAAGACAGGCCGTTGCCGAATATTCCGAAGATTACGCTGAACGTGTTCGGCTTTTCACGCGGCGCGGTGGAAGCGCGGGCGTTCTGCTACTGGTTTGCCGACTTGCTTAAAAAAGACGGCACCTTCGCCGGCATGGATGCCGAGATTGCTTTTTTAGGCTTGTTTGAGAGCGTGGCGTCGATAGGATTGGCGAATTCCGCATCGGAAACCACGCCGCTGTTCTTTGCCGACGGCCATTTTAGCTGGGCCAAGGAAGTACGCGAGGCGCTCCCGCCTTGCGTCAGAAAAACCGTGCATTACATCGCCGCCCATGAGCAGCGCCGCAATTTTCCGATTACCCGCGTCAAAGGCCGCGATGTCACGGAATACCTCTACCCTGGCGTGCATAGCGATGTCGGCGGCGGTTACAGC
>NZ_JAGQEG010000212.1 GCF_018305005.1 Collimonas silvisoli | reverse complement strand
TCAGGAAATGGTGCAGAAGCATATGCAACTGTACTACGGTTTCCGCCGCAGATGGCTCAACGAGTTCACGGATTTGCCTTCGTATGATCGTGCCAGCGCACAAGATAAGGAAGACCTGAATAGCTACGCTAAGCAAAGAAGAGTCATGGGCGCTGGAGCAGTTCGATAAGGCGCCGCCGTCTTTCGACTCGCCGTATCTGTGGCTATTGCAAAATCAGGCGTTGGCGTTGCTGGAAGATGCGCAAAAGCATGGCGCTGAGATTGCATTGCAGCGTGCAGCTTCATCGCGTTGATCACAAAAAAACATTCACACGAAAGAAATTCATGCGTCTCAAACATCTACTGATATTCACCGCGACGCTGGCACTCAGCGCCTGTGCCACAACGGCACCGAACACAGCACAAGCACCAAATCAGAAGCCGTCCATGGTTGTCGATATAGCGCTGGTGCCGGTAGCGATAGCTTGTTTTTCTCATCCGGGCGTGGGTTACATTCACGATTTTTATGTGAAAGAGCCTTTTAGCGAGCGGATGGCCGGTGGGCTGAGTTGTGGCGGCCTTGTCGCCGGCGGCTACATGCTTCCCTTGAAATGGCAACCCGGTATGAAAGTCAAAGTGCGGTGGAAGCCGAATGGGCGCGATTGGGTAGAAAAAAACACCACGATCAGACGCTACGACGAAGCCGGAGATATTTTCGTTCATTTTTTTGCAAACGATGAAGTGCGAATAGTCTCATCTGCACGCTATGATTCATCAAGCCCTCTGCACCCCATTATTAAAAGCGTGACCGTCGCTCCGCCGGAGGAAGAATAAATGCCCGCCCAAATTCAATCTGCGCCGCTGAGTATTACCGGTCACGCCGAAGGCGAAATGACATGGAGCGTTGCCGACCTATGCCGTCGTATTTTGCAGGAAGATCGGCCGACTATTCATGCGCCCCCTTGCCAGAAATACGTCAACATTGGCCTGTTCTTCGATGGCACCAATAACAATATGCTTCGTGATGAACCATCGCAATGCCATACCAATGTCGTCAAATTGTACAAAGCGCATAAATCGTTCGATGGCGATGGTGCTTTGCAAGCGACCGGCAATTACAAATTCTATATTCCTGGCTTGGGCACACGCTTCGAGGAGAACCGAGAGTGGCGTGAAAGTGCCGAGGGTAAAGCGTTTGGCAAAGGCGGCGAAGCGCGGATTTTATTTGCGCTGCTTCAGGTCTATAACGCGGTGCATCAGGCGTTTAGTGACGGTGGTGTTATGTTCACTCGACAGGAAATCGCCGCTAAAATCCAGCAATACGCCAAAGACGTGGAAACCAGCAACCCGATGCGCGATGCCAGCGATCCGCGTCCCGACCGCCGTAGCTGGTTTGCAGCCCTCACCAAGGAATTGGACCCGCTATTGCGCAAGGCCCGTAAAGACAGGCCGAAACCGAATATTCCTAAAATCACGCTGAATGTGTTCGGCTTTTCACGCGGCGCGGTGGAAGCGCGGGCGTTCTGCTACTGGTTTGCCGACTTGCTTAAAAAAGACGGCACCTTTGCCGGCATGGATGCCGAGATTGCTTTTTTAGGCT
>NZ_JAGQEG010000211.1 GCF_018305005.1 Collimonas silvisoli | reverse complement strand
TGGCCTACGATTTTGGAAGCTATTATCCACCCTCATTTGTCGTCCCCGGAAGAGCGGTGGTATCGGCACGGGTAAAGATTCGAAGGTCCGGTTCGGGGTTGCTATCCCGGTCGACCAACATAAATGGGTCGCCGTTGATTAACTCTCCGTCAACGAACTCATATTCGCCTGGCGCAGAAGTCATCTTGCCGCCACACCGAGAGCAAGCTGCATCTTTCGATATGGTGCCCTTGACCGTTAGATTCTTCGACGGAACCTTTGGCCGGAGTCTTCCGGTCCCACCGCACGTTTCGCAGGTCACGACAACTCTATTTAGCGGGCTTGTCCTCGGTCCTAAACTGAGTGAAGATGAGCGGGGAATGAGATAGTTTCCAAGTTTCGGGTAATGTCGGCTCCGCGCAACCTCCCGGTAGCTGTTGGTCACCCCACCAATGAACGACAGGACCTCGTCATAATCTTCCGTGCCCGGATAAATTACCCAGTGCTCACCCTGATTCCAGGAATACTCTCGACCCACGACGCAAAGTGCAGCCAATACCGGGGATTGCTGCTTACGATTGTAGACTTTTTCGTAACGCAGGCATTCCTTTAAAGCTTTCCCGGAGAGGTCTGACCCAAGGGCGAAGACGACGCTTCGGACTTTCTGAATCGTGTGATGCTGAAGAGTGCCGTCGTCATTTTTCAAGCCAGGCAAATACCCGAACGATCGAAGAGCAGTAGCACTGTCGTGCGCGATCGCCAAGTCCTTTGCAGTTAGAGTAGTCTTGACTTCGATGGCGTACAAGACGGCTTCAATGGGAAAAATCCCGGTGCTATCATCGTAGAGTGCGGGCGGCAAGATCGACTTGTCGTAGAGAATAATATCGATTTGAGTGGACATGTTTCCACCCATTTGATCGATTATCTGCCCGCTGCCTATTCCAATATCACTGGGCAACAGGGGGCGAAATAGCCTCGCGACCAAAATTTCAAGAACCGTTCCCTTGACACCTTGATGCTTTAGCGAACTTGCGGCGCGAGCCTCAGCAATCGCCCCGCCGATCTTTGCACGTACGAATGCTTGATATTGATTCTTATCTGCCATGCACTATAGGACAGTCGAGGTCGGGGTTGTCGAAGAATGAATCATAGTTCATTTTAACGGGCGCATCGATGACCTGCGCGAGCTCCCGCTCGAATTATCGGTGAAAGTTGGTCGTTACAACTTCTTGCAGGCGGCCTTCGACGTGAGAACGCTTGGGCGCGTGGCGTTGCTCCTGTTGCTGGATCCGTCCGAACTACCAAGCATCGCTTATGCATTCAATCAAGGCCCGAGTGACTTGGGTCTCCGTTAGGCCTTTTCATCTTCGTAGCTTGCTTTGTGATCTAGCACTCCGGTTCGGCATATTAGGGCACGCGTAAACATGCTAACGAAGCAACTTTTTCATTCGCCGCAGTCGATGGTGGCTGCTTCATCATTGGCCGGTGCGACCGCGTCGGCGCGGTAAGCGGACGTTCCATTTGGTGCGACGACAGACCGTTCAGGGTCGGGTACTGCCGGCCAGGTCGCGCATTCGCACGACGAGCTTCCGCGTCGCACACGCTCAAGGAATTCGATTGATTGGCCGATTTGGAACGAACTGCTAGGGGGGCGAGCAGCAGAAGGGGGAGGCTATCGTCGCAACGAGTGAGCGATTTAGAGGTACTTGGCTATGGTTCCAGCTACAAACGCCCCTAACATAGTCGTTGGCGATATTGCGCCAAAACATGAGTTGG
>NZ_JAGQEG010000210.1 GCF_018305005.1 Collimonas silvisoli | reverse complement strand
CGTCTTTCGACTCGCCTTATCTGTGGTTATTGCAAAATCAGATTCACGATTCGCTGGCGACGTTTTATTTAGCGGGTTACGTCACTGACGAAGAAAAATCTGAAGCTCTGCTGACGATGGCGCGGGAGTACGACGCTACCGGTAAGGCTCCCACTACACCGTACAAGAAGCAGGCGTGGGATAGATATCAGAATACGATCAAAACCAATCCTGCGATTGGCGCAGCGGTGCAAAGCCGGGTTGACGCCTATAAGCAGTCCGGCGCCAAGGCTGACAATCGGCTTGATCAACTCAAAGCGATGGAAAATACTGAGCAGCAGACGCCGTTTAGTGAAGCGGATCAAGCAACGCTGGCAGGCTGTTTTCCGACACAAAAGGATGCTAATGCGCCGGAACTGCGTTCCGCCGCCATCCGCACGCAAACCGAAACCCGGCGCGAAGGCAGCGGTTATTTGCGCCAGCGTGCAGTGTTCGATTGATGGACTTTTTTCTGTCCACTAACAAACAATTTTATGACAGGCATAACGGATAACACTCAACCTCATGAGGAAGAGTCAGCGTGGGAAGGCGGGAGCAAGCCTCGGGCGAGCCTGACTGCGATTCCTCAAACGTCTTGGGAGGCGGTCGAGGATGCGGGCGCGGTGGACGAAAAGATCAACGCCATCGTCAGCAAGGCCGCAGAAACTATCGAACAGTTGCACTACCGGCAGGACAAAATTATCGCTGCGCGTAATCCTCTGTACCAAGCTGCCAAACCTTTGCTACGCACGCTGGCGGACTTGCCGACCACCCAATTACACGAAAGAAATTCATGCGACTCAAACATCTACTGATACTCACCGCGACGCTGGCACTCAGCGCTTGTGCAGCAACGGCACCGAACACAACACAAGCACCAAATCAGAAGCCGTCCATGGTTGTCGATATAGCGCTGGTGCCGGTATCGATAGCTTGTTTTTCTCATCCGGGCGTGGGTTACATTCACGATTTTTATGTGAAAGAGCCTTTTAGTGAACGGATGGCTGGGGGACTAAGTTGTGGCGGCCTTGTCGCCGGCGGCTACATGCTTCCCTTGAAATGGCAACCCGGTATGAAAGTCAAAGTGCGGTGGAAGCCGAATGGGCGCGATTGGGTAGAAAAAAACACCACGATCAGACGCTACGACGAAGCCGGAGATATTTTCGTTCATTTTTTTGCAAACGATGAGGTAAGGATAGTGTCATCTGCAAGATATTATCCACAAAGCTCAAAGCACCCAATTCTTAAAGATGTCACCATCGCACCACCGGAGGAAGAGTAAATGCCCGCCCAAATTCAATCCGCGCCGCTGAGTATTACCGGTCACGCCGAAGGCGAAATGACATGGAGCGTTGCCGACCTATGCCGTCGTATTTTGCAGGAAGATCGGCCGACTATTCATGCGCCCCCTTGCCAGAAATACGTCAACATTGGCCTGTTCTTCGACGGCACCAATAACAATATGATTCGTGATGAACCATCGCAATGCCATACCAATGTCGTCAAATTGTACAAGGCGCACAAAGACGTCAATGGAAAAGGCGCTTTGCAAACACCTGGTCATTACCGGATTTACGTTCCGGGCTTGGGCACACGCTTCGAGGAGAACCGAGAGTGGCGTGAAAGTGCCGAGGGTAAAGCGTTTGGCAAAGGCGGCGAAGCGCGGATTTTATTCGCTTTGCTTGAAGTCTATAACGCTGTGCATAGAGCGTTTACTGATGACGTAGCATTATTTAGCCGGCAGGAAATCACCGCTAAAATCCAGCAATACGCCAGAGACGTGGCAACCAATGACCCACTGCGCGATGCCAGCGATCCGCGTCCCGACCGCCGTAGCTGGTTTGCCGATCTCACCAAGGAATTAGACCCGCTATTGCGCAAGGCCCGTAAAGACAGGCCGAAACCGGATATTCCGAAGATTACGCTGAATGTGTTCGGCTTTTCACGCGGCGCGGTGGAAGCGCGGGCGTTCTGCT
>NZ_JAGQEG010000020.1 GCF_018305005.1 Collimonas silvisoli | reverse complement strand
CAAACGTCATCGGCCACAGCGAGCCGGTACGGGTCCAGTTGATCAGCTTGTCAGCCGTAGTGGTGACAAAGCCTTCGTTCAATACACCTTCAATAGACATGGCTTACTCCCAATCCAGAGCGCCGCGCTTCCAGATGTACCAGAAGCCCACCACGAATTCAGCGATAAACACCATCATCGTGATAAAGCCCTGCCAACCGAGGTCGCGCATGGCAACCCCCCACGGGAAGAAAAATGCGGTTTCCAGATCGAACAAAATGAACAAAATGGCGACAAGGTAATAACGCACATCGAATTTCATGCGCGCATCTTCGAATGCTTCAAAACCGCATTCGTATGGAGAAGTTTTTTGGGAATCGGGCCGATGCGGCCCAAGTATGCGACCCAGCAATTGCGGGGCGATGCCAACCGCGATACCGATAAAAATGAACAGCAGGACGGGAAAATAATTTTCGAGGTTCACGATTGTATGCGCCAGTAGTTTGAACGATTAGCAGAATGATTTGCCGATCCGAATCATCAGACCTGACGCCCCCAATCCAGCAAACCACGCTACAAGTTCCTCGACAAAAAGCCAGCGCAGGGGCAACCGTTGCTGGCCTCATATTCTTTGGTGCCGACGGCGAGACTCGAACTCGCACAGCTTTCGCCACTACCCCCTCAAGATAGCGTGTCTACCAATTTCACCACGTCGGCATAAGCGCGTATTTTAACCTGATTTAGTGCTTTTGTTCAATGCACAATCGGATTAAAAGTCAGCATTTTCACTCTATAAAGGACTTATTTAGGAATTTGATTCGACTGCGCGCTGCCGGTCGAAGGTGCAGGCGCGGAGACAGCCGCGCTAGCCGATGCGGATGCTGTTGCAGGCGCCGCAACAGGCGCCGCCGCCGGCGCCGGAATTGCTGCCGCAGGCGCAGAAGCCGCAGGCAGATTGTCCATCACGCCGCCACTGGCTACCGTACGATGATTACCCAGATACACCAGGGCCAAGGTCGCGATGAAGAAAATCGCTGCCGCCAGGCCGGTCGATTTCGACAAAAAATTCGAAGAACCGGTCGCACCAAACAAACTTCCCGAGGCGCCGGAGCCGAAGGCCGCACCCATATCGGCGCCCTTGCCATGCTGCAGTAGCACAAGGCCGATAATCGTCAACGCCGACAACACCTGAACGATGACAATGATGTTAAATACTGTGTTCATTTAATGATTTCCAATGAGAGTTAATGCTTTGTTTTTGCTAAATTACCAAATCCGGACTACCGGGCTGCAGCGGCAATCGCCAGAAAATCAACCGCCTTCAACGCTGCGCCGCCGATCAAACCGCCGTCTATATCCGGCATGGCCAGTAATTCGACAGCGTTGTCCGGCTTCATGCTGCCGCCATACAAAATCTTTACTTCAGCCGCGGCCGCGGGATTTTTCTCGGCCAGCTTGGCGCGCAAGGCCAGATGCACATCTTGCGCCATTTGCGGAGTTGCCGTCTTACCGGTCCCGATCGCCCACACCGGCTCATACGCCACCACAATCTTGGCCAGATCGGCTGCATCCAGCACACCCAGCACCGCCGCCAGCTGCCGCCCGACTACCGCCTCGGTCCGGCCGGCTTCACGCTCAGCCAAGGTTTCGCCGACGCACACGATAGGCGTAACGCCAGCCTGCAACGCGCGCAAGGCCTTCTGCGCCACCGCCTCATCGCTTTCCGCGTGATAAGCGCGCCGCTCGGAATGGCCGACGATAGCGTACTGACAAGCAAAATCCTGCAACATGCTGACCGCCACTTCCCCGGTATAAGCACCGGCGGCGTGCTCTGAAACATCCTGCGCGCCCAAGGCAATTGCCGATCCGGCAAGCTCAGCCTGGCATTGCGCGAAATAAGGAGCAGGTACGCATACCGCAATATCGCAAGCTGCTGCAGCCAGGCCAGCCTTGATTTCCGCCAGTAATGCAGCGTTGGCAACCAGACTGCCATTCATTTTCCAGTTACCGGCTACAAGTTTACGACGCATATTCAGCAAGGCCCAGGTTTTCAATAACCCGGCATTCTAACGCGTCGCGGGGAAAGCGGTCAAACCAGCAAGAAATATATGACATGCATATGACATGCGCCTTAAGCATCAATCAAGCATCGGATCTCGGCGCTTATACCAACTCGTGCCAGGCAGGTTTTATCCCAGACGCATCAAGAAAATGCTTTCGCAGCAGCAATACTGCGCGCAAACAGTTCCATATCGACATTGCCGCCGCTCACGATCACGCCGACTTTTTCTCCGGCGAACGGCAGCACCCGGTGCATGACTGCGGCAGCGGCCAGACAACCGGCCGGCTCGACCACGATCTTCATGCGCTCGGCAAAAAATCGCATTTGGGTGCGCAACTGATCGTCGCTGACGGTAACGATGTCTTTTACATATGCCTGAAGAATCGGCAGCACCAGCTTGCCTACATGCTGCGTCTGGGCGCCGTCGGCAATCGTGTCCGGCACCGGGATATGCACGATGCTGCCGCTGCGCAGCGACTGCTGCGCATCGTTGCCGGCTTCCGGCTCGACGCCGATGACGACGCAACCAGGCGACAAATGCGCCGCAGCGATAGCGCAACCGGACAGCAAACCGCCACCGCCCGTGCATACAAACAAATAGTCGAGCGGCCCGACGGCGTCGAACAACTCCTTCGCCGCCGTGCCTTGGCCGGCAATCACATCGGGATGGTCATAAGCAGGAATCACGGCGCAACCGCGCTCAGCGGACAAGCGCGCGGCAATCACTTCCCTATCCTCGCGCTCACGATCGTACAGGATGATTTCAGCGCCGTATTCGCGCGTCGCCGCCAGCTTCATGGCCGGCGCATTGCTTGGCATGACGATGGTCGCATGCACGCCCAGCATGCGCGCCGCCAGCGCCATGCCTTGCGCATGGTTGCCGGAGGAAAAAGCCACTACGCCCTGCTGCTTCTGCTCTTCGCTGAGGCAGCTGATGGCGTTATAGGCTCCGCGAAATTTGAAGGCGCCTACCCGCTGAAAATTTTCACACTTGAAGAAAACGCTGGCGTCCACCTGATGGTCAGCCTGGCTGGAAGTCAGCACCGGCGTCTTGTAGGCAATCCCCTCAAGGCGTTTGGCCGCAGCGGCGATGTCCTGATAAGTTACGGCAAGTGCGGCAGGTTCAGTAGCAGTCATTCTTCATCCTTTGTCTTAACTCGCAGCAGACGGCGCTCTGCATTCGCGTAACTATTTATTCAGCCAAACGGCGCCGGAACAGCCAGCGGCCGCTATCGGAATCCTGCGGAATATATTGATAACCGTCCAGATCAAACTCTTTGAGCTTCTCCGCATCGCTGATCTTGTTCAGCGCCGCGTAGCGCGCCATCAAGCCGCGCGCCCGCTTGGCGTAGAAGGAAATGATCTTGTACTTGCCGTTCTTCCAATCCTCGAACACCGGGGTGACGATACCGGCGTCGAGCACCTTCGGCCGCACCACCTTGAAATACTCTTCCGACGCCAGGTTCACCAGCGTCTTGGCCTTTTGCCGGCTCAGTTGCTGGTTCAAAGCCTGGGTCACCGTATCGCCCCAGAAAGCATAGAGATTCTTGCCGCGCGGGTTGGCCAGGCTGGTGCCCATTTCCAGCCGATAAGGCTGCATCCGGTCCAGCGGCCGCAATACGCCATACAAGCCGGACAAGATCCGGATGCGGCTTTGCGCGTAATTCAGCTGGGTGGTGTTCAGGGAAGCGGCGTCCAGGCCTTCGTAGACATCGCCGTTGAAAGCCATGATCGCCTGTTTGGAATTGGCGCTGGTGAATTTCTTTGACCATGACGCGAAACGGGCCGTGTTCAGTTGCGCCAGCGGATCGGAAATTTTCATCATGCTGCCGATCTGCGCCGGCGACAGTTCCCGCAGGACGCTGATCAACTCAGCCGAGTGGTCGATGAAATCTGGCGTGGTGTGTGTGTCTGTAGTGCTGGGAGTGCTGTAATCAAGGGATTTTGCGGGCGACAAAACAATCAGCATGTGAACATCCAATAAACCTGAGAATGTTCGCAATGATACCGAAACAAACACATCGGCGCTGGCAGCGCTGTCCGCTATCTACTTGATAATCACCGCTATCGGCATTTAGTCAAAAACACCTTGCGACAGATCGCGTTCAAACTCGGCAACCCAGATCGAACCGTCGCCGATAGGGTATTGTTGTTGACGACTGGTGGATTTCCGGCTCACCGTGACAAAACCGCTCAACGCGAATATTTCATCGGTTTTGGGATCTGTCGTATCCACTTCATGTAATTCGAAGTCGTCGGCAGCAAGATGCTGCGCTGACAAAATCGCATGAAATTGACTCTTTTCGTCTGGCTCGATTAACTTCATTTGCGCCCCCTGAAGTGACATCGCGAACTGTCACCATAGCACGGCGGCGCCTGCAACGCTTTGTACCAAGACCGACGCCGTGCAGCACCGCACTAAAATTGACAGGCAAACAATTTAGTCTTCGAACCATCGTTCTTCAACTCCAGTATTGCTTCAAATCTCAAGCCTATCTTTTCAAGCAATTTGATCGATTGATAATTGTCGGGCGAGGTAATGGCCACGATCCGCTGCAGGCCGCAGACGCTGTTACCGTACTCCAGCACCGCCGCCGCAGCCTCGTAAGCGTAGCCCCTGCCCCAGAATTCCGGCAGAAAGGCATAGCCGATATCGACATCCGGCAAGGTCTCGCGCTTGACCAGGCCGCAGATGCCGATCGGCACGGCGCCATCCTTCAGCTCGACCATGTAGAAACCGAAGCCGTGGCTCTCATACATCGCCACCGGGCCGCTCAAAAGCCTTGCACGCGCTTCATCCACGGTTCTTATGCCGCGGTCGCCTATGAACTGCAGCCACGAAGGCTCATTCACCAGCCGCAGATAAAATGCGGCGTCATCGCCATTCAGCTTGCGCAAAATCAAGCGCTCTGTTTCAAGAACTTTCATCGACTTGGTTTTTCCTTGGAGTTGAATTCTGCCGGTAGCGCTCAAGCATAAGCACTGAGCCGTTGATTGTCTACTGATCGGCACGCAGGGGTATGCTTGGAGCTATTGCACATCCGACCAAGCACCAGCCATGAGCGCATCGTCAAAAATTGTCCTGATCCCCATACCCAATCTGGATTTCGATCCCAGCGAGGTGGCGGTGTCCTGGCGCATATTGACCGAGCGCGGGCATGCGGTGGTTTTTGCCACTCCCGACGGCCGGCCCGCCGCTGCCGACCCGCTGATGCTGTCCGGCGAGGGACTGGATATCTGGGGTTTCATCCCGTTTCTGAAAAAAATAAAGCTGCTGGGCCTGACGCTGCGCGCCAACGCCGCTGCACGCGCCGACTACGCCGCACTCCAGGGTGATCGCGCATTTCAAACGCCGCTGACCTATGCCGAGCTGCAAGTTGCAGACTACGACGGCCTGCTACTGCCAGGCGGCCACAATGCACGCGGCATGCGCGCCTATCTGGAAAGCCAGCCGCTGCAGCATTTCGTCGGCGCTTTCTTTGACAGCGGCAAACCGGTAGCAGCCATCTGCCACGGCGTCGTTCTTGCAGCACGCAGCCTATCGCCGCGCACCGGAAAATCGGTCCTGTATGGCCGCAAAACCACCGCGCTGACATGGAAACTGGAATGCAGCGCCTGGACTCTGATGAAATTCTGCGGCCGCTTCTGGAACCCCGCTTATTACCGCACCTATGGCGAACAAGCCGGCGAAGCGGCCGGCCATCGCGGCGTTCAGGCAGAAGTAATACGGGCTCTGGCGCAGCCGGACGATTTCATCGATGTCGCACCCGCTACGCCGGATTACTTCCGCAAAAGCAGCGGCTTGTTCCGCGACAGCACAAACGATATTCGCCCGGCTTTCGTGGTGCAAGACGGTAATTACATCTCGGCCCGCTGGCCCGGCGACGCCCATCATTTCGCCACTACTTTCGCGCGCCTGCTGGAAGCTGGCTTGCCGGCCCCGCAGCCGGGGTAGAATGCGCGCTACCGATTGATGGAAACCCGCATAGGCCAAGCATGTCCCCAGACTTACCGGCAGAGACTCAAACCCGCCAGAACAAACCGCGCATCGTCATCGACACCAATGTGTGCCTCGATTTATTTGTCTTCCACGATCCGCGCTGGGCCGGCTTAATGTCGGCACTGGAGAGCGGCAAAGTCGAAGCCGTCACCCGCGCCGACTGCCGCCAGGAATGGCAAATGGTGTTGCATTATCCGCATCTGCCTGTCAGCGATGACACGCGCCCCGTATTCAATGCCGAATTTGACGCCTTGATCACCTGCCTGCCAGCCGCAGCGTTGACCCCGCGTACCGACATCCGCCTGCCCATCTGCACCGACCCGGACGATCAGAAATTCCTGGAACTGGCGCTGGGCGCGCACGCCAGCACCTTGATCACCAAGGACAAAGCCCTGTTGAAGCTGGCGCGCAAAACCGCCAAGGCAGGGCTTTTTGCCATCATCCCCCCTCAGGCATGGCGCCCTGGCGGCGCTTGACCCGCAGGATTGCGCCGGCCCCTGTGCAGTCTCGGACAAACCGCTAAAATGCCGAATTCAGACATTAGCCGAGATTAACCGCAGATGAACCGTGATTTAAGAAATCCTAGTGGCGCAGCTAAAGCAGACAACGCGGACCACGCGCCCAAGCAGCTTCAATCCAGACTCCCCAAGGTCGGCACCACCATTTTCACGGTGATGTCGACCCTCGCCAGCGAAAAATCCGCGGTTAACCTGGGGCAAGGCTTCCCCGATTTCGATTGCGATCCAGCGCTGGTCGACGCCGTCAGCAACGCCATGAAAAGCGGTTTCAACCAATATCCGCCAATGCCCGGCGTACCGGCCCTGCGCCAGGCCATCGCCGGCAAAATCGCAAAACTCTACGGCCACAGCTACGATCCGGCCACCGAAATCACAGTCACCGCCGGCGCTACCCAGGGCATACTGACCGCCATCATGTGCGCAGTGCATCCGGGCGACGAAGTGATCGTGATTGAACCGGCGTACGACAGCTACGTGCCGGCGATCGAACTGGCCGGCGGCCAGCCGGTGCTGGTGCAAATGACATTAGGCGCGGACGGTTACACCATTCCGTGGGACCGGATTGCAGCGGCAGTCAGCCCGCGCACCCGGATGATCATGGTCAACTCGCCGCACAATCCGACCGGCAGCGTGCTGACCGCGGCCGACATCGAAGCGCTGAAAAACATCGTGCGCGGCACCGAGATCCTGATCCTGTCGGACGAAGTCTATGAACACATGGTGTTCGACGGTATACGCCATGAATCGATTTGCCGCCATCCGGAACTGGCGGCGCGTGCGTTTGTGGTTTCCAGCTTTGGCAAGACCTACCATGTCACCGGCTGGAAAATCGGCTATGTGGCGGCGCCGGCGGCGCTTTCCGCGGAATTCCGCAAAGTCCATCAATACAATATCTTCACCGTCAATACGCCGGTACAGCATGGGATTGCGCAGTACATGCAGAATCCCGCGCCCTATCTCGACTTGCCGGCTTTCTATCAACGCAAGCGCGACCTGTTTCGCGACGGTTTGAAAAACACCCGTTTCAAACTGCTGCCGGCCGACGGCACCTATTTCCTGTGCGTCGACTACTCTGCCATTTCATCGCTGAGCGAGGCCGATTTCGCGATCTGGCTGACTTCTGAAATCGGCGTTGCGGCAATTCCGGTATCGGCTTTCTACCAGTCTCCGCGCGAATCGGGCATCGTCCGTTTCTGCTTCGCCAAACAAGACCAGACCTTGCAGCAGGCGCTGCAGCGGCTGGCAAAAATCTGAGCCCTTCACCCCAAGCACGCAACCACACAACAAAGGAAATAGCCATGATCGATGTCTATAGCTGGGCCACACCGAACGGCCACAAGGTTCACATCCTGCTGGAAGAACTGGGCCTGCCCTACCGCGTACACGCAGTCGATATCGGCGCCGGCGACCAGTTCAAGCCGGACTTCCTGTCGATTTCACCCAACAACAAGATCCCGGCCATCGTCGACGCCCACGGCCCTGACGGCAAGCCGATTTCCCTGTTTGAATCGGGCGCGATCCTGGTTTACCTGGCCAGCAAGAACGGCCAGTTCCTGGGCCACACCGATCGCGAGAAATTCAACACCCTGCAATGGCTGATGTTCCAGATGGGCGCGGTCGGGCCGATGTTGGGCCAGACCCACCATTTCCGCATCTACGCACCGGAAAAGATCGAGTACGCAGTCAATCGCTACACCAACGAAGCCAAGCGCATCTACGGCGTGATCGACAAGCAATTGTCGCAACACCGTTACCTGGCCGGCAATGCATATACGATCGCCGACATCGCCACCTTCCCATGGATCCGTTCCTGGAAAAATCAGGGCATAGAACTAAGCGACTATCCGCATCTGAAAACCTGGTTCGACACCATCAGCGAACGCCCTGCCGTAAAACGCGGCGTCGAAGTGCTGGCCTCGGCCCGCAAGCCGCTGACCGACGACAAGGCGCGCGATATCTTGTTTGGCAGCCAGCAGTATCAGAAACGATAAAGAAACGTCAAAGAAGCGGCAAGCGGACTGCGAGGGCCGGAAGGAACGCTGCCGCCCTCCGGCGCCCACTCTTCAGCGGCGGCCCGCTCCACCGCGGATGCAAGCTGCTACGTTTTGCCTCATGCACCTATTCCTTGCAGCAGCCGATAACCTTCGGGCCAATCACCCAAGGCGCTGTCTGCGTTGAGATGTCCGCGCGCGCCCATGTCGACGAAATCACTGCCCCATGCGTCGGCATAGCTGCGCGAATAAGCGATGCTGCCATACGGGTCGTCGCTGCTGGCGACGATAGTCGTAGGAAATGGCAGGCGCGTCAACGGCAAAGGCGAAAATCCGAACGCGGCAGTTGCTGGAAATGCCGGTCCTGCCGGATCGGGCACTGCAACCAGCAGAGCGCCTCGGATTCGGGGTGCATGCTGAGCGGCCCAGTGCACAACGGCGAGACATCCCAAACTGTGCGCCACCAGGACAGTGTCTTTGCCCAAGCTGACAACCTCTCGCTCTATTGCCGACACCCAGTCGTCACGCACTACGTGGTCCCAATTATCTACCTGCAGGCGATGCCATTCCGGTCGCGTTTGCTGCCATAAACTTTGCCAATGCATTGGCCCGGAGTTTCCAATACCGGGTACCACAAGAACCGGACAGTCCATTCAAAACCTCCATGAGTGAATTGGCATTATTGTAAAACCTGGGGAAATCGGGCAACATGCCAAAACAAATGAATTTGCAAGTTAATGCATAAGAATTGATAAAAAATGGGACTGTATTCTGATGAAACCTAAGTCAATAGCGCTAGATAAACTCGACTGGCGGATTTTAGAGGCGCTCCAAAGCAACGCACGCATAACCAACACCGAGCTCGGCAAGCAAGTCGGGTTATCGCAACCTGCCATTACCGCTCGCATCAAGCGTCTTGAAGAACATGGCGTCATCGAAGCTTATACGGCAAGGATCAACCCTAGATTGGTGGGGCGGGACATCTCGGCGTTTATTCGCATACGGACCAGTCATGCTCAAATTGCGCACTGTTTGAGCGCTTTCGAAGCGATACCTGAAATCATCGAGGCACACCGGATTACAGGGGAAGATTGCTTTGTGGTTCGGGTCGTGGCCGAGCATATGACGCAGCTGGAAGCCACGATCGATGCGCTTGCCAAATTCGGGCCGGTAACAACCTCAGTCGTCCTGGCGAGCTACCCGCCGAAAAAAATCCGATATACCCTGTAATGACAGATCAATTCATCTACAAGCAGCCACCTGCTCGCTCTGTCATTGCTGCTCCTTATTGGAAATTAGTTAGAACGTGTTCAGTGTCCCAGTTCCAAAGAAATCGTCAATCTGAACCATAATCAGCGGAGAGTCCCAGGTAGGGGGCTTTCATGCTTCTCAGCACTAGAAACTGCCTCCAGTTCCCACGTCAAGCAAAATTCCCAATAAATTTAATTGTGGCAATTGTTAAGAATTGTCATATCAAATAATCAACATTTCTACTTGTCATTGCCCAATTATCAAGCTTATAGTTGCCTCATTTAACAGGCGGGTGAGAGAGCTTTATGCGGCGCTACAACATCGTTCACGGTGACAAGACTACGGCAGGCGGAACAGTCCTCGCTTCCCAGAACTCCTCTACCAATATGGGCAGAGCCATCGTTATGATTGGCGACCAGGTAATCTGCCCGAAGTGTCACACAACGGGCGTCGTTGTTGCATACGGTCCCCGCTTGCATTGCTACTTCATGGGCAGAGAGGCTGCACTAGACAGGGATTTGTGTGTTTGCGCCTGCAATCCAAAGCCCAGGCTTATCAATTCGCTGAATTGCATGGGTCAAACCATGACCGTTGAAGAAGTTGTCGAGCAAGGGTATGGCTCATGGGTCGGTTACAAAGAAGGCCCGAGTACGCCTACCACCGGCACATTATTCGATGACAAATTCGTGCTCAGAGATGGGGCCGGTAAGCCAGTTCCCAACGCCATATACGCAGTCGAGCGTCATTCTGGTGTGTTCGAATACGGCACAACGAATGGGAGCGGGCATACACACTTACTGTCATCTGTTGCTGCTTCCGAAAATATTAACGCTTACCTTGTGGGATAAATATGCCAGATCCAAAACCAATACATGTAGGACCAGATGGGACTAAGTTCCGCTACATCGGTTCAGCGACCACGACCCCAACAACGGATACATCGATAAAAGTAATTACCGTTTATCCTGAAACGATGTGTCCAAATATGACGAACGAAGAGTTCGCTAAAACGGTTATGCGCTTGCGGGATGTCGCTGTAAAACTTACCTCCACACGAATTGCCAATCTAAATCGCTGGAACGCAGATGATCGAGCTGAAGCGATAGAGTGGTTTGGTTCAGATAGCGAGGAAGTGCGTTCAACTTTACTTATTGGCCTTCCACAAATAAGTCGTGTGTTGTCCAGTCTCAAACCATCCAATTTTGTACGACTGTCGGAAATATCTTCGAGAAATCTTAGCTGCGATGCCAGTGCAACTAATGGGAATACAACAGCAGCCGTTTGCAAGCCCGACACAGAAACACACACGATTGCAATCGGTCCTAATTTTTGCGAGATGCCTGATGAAAAGAAAAATTTTGATACAGGTCAAGCTCTTGACGGAGACTCTAAGCTTTTGACGTTGATACATGAAGTTTCGCACTTTAACGACACCATGCAAACAGGCGACACTTGGTATGGGATAGCAAATTCGAGGAGGAAAGCGAAGGCTGGAGGCAGCATCCCAATTAGCACTGCCGATAACATTGCTAGTTATGTTGTTTTTGCCAAACGAGGAAAATCATGAAGCGCTTTATCTGCTTTGTAGCAATCCTAGTTCAGCTATCTAATGCTGGAGCTATGTCTTTCGGCGGATTGGAACACGAAATTCACTTCGCTAAAAATTCAAGTGAAATATCTACTGAAGAAGTTCGCTCCCTGGTCGATTGGAAAATAAAAACTGTGCAATTTGGAGGCATTGATTACGCTGTATTCGTAAAAAAAGATGATCGATTCCAAATAACTTTGAAACTTGCGGAGCATCGCAGGGATGCGATAGTGTCTTTGATGAGCACATTGGGAATTCAAGTTACTGACACCGACATTGAAGACTTAAACCTCCGGCATAAGCCATCTCGTTTAACTCAAGAAGAAATAAGCACTGCAATCATCTCAGTTCAACCACCCTGCACAAAGACCCATGATTGTGGCCTACAACCGATTCCCGGATGGAAGCCAGCAGAGCAAAACAAATAGCATTGGCTGCGAAAATATTTATGAAGAAAATTCTTTGCTGCTTGGCGCTTCTATTGTCAATCACCTCAGTTAGTGCGCAATCTATTGCCATGCTAACTCACGAAATTCATTTCGCAAAAAAATCTGACCGTATTTCTGTAGAAGAGGTGCGTGCACTGGTCGATTGGAAAATAGAAATTTTACAGCGCCACGGACTCCTTCACTATGGCGTGTATTTGAAGACAGACAATCGACTTAAAGTACCCTTACGCCTCGCCGAGAAACGCCTAGCTGCCGTAGGATCGTTACTGGATACATTAGGATTTCGAATGGAAGATGCGGCCATCGAGGACTTCAACGTTCCAAATGCAGCACGGCGTTTGACTCGAAATGAAGCAAATACAGCTGTGGTGGCAGTTCAACCTCCATGTATAAGAATGCTTACGTGTTACAGAATCGACAAAGCAGCAATTCCGGAACCGCAGACCCATTAACGGAAATGGCACACCGGCCCTTTTTAACTTGGTTTTTATCCTCTTTTTGAGATGAACAAGAATCACGGAACAAATTACATTTCTGACTATGGTCTGTCGCTTGTCGTGAGAACCTTCCGGCGAGGCAATGACACAACTTGGACTGAACCGACATGGGTAGGCGCCAAGGGACGTTCCGGCCCCCTTCTTTTCGTTTCCCCGATTGAGGCCGAAATCTTCAGAATTCTCCGCAACAACAGGGAAAGCGACGACCCTCAAGAATCGCATAATTGGAGACGTATTTCACTGAGCAAGTTCGATCTCTATCAGCATGTCATCGATTGCGCTGGTCGGCTTGAATGCATGCTCTCATTGGGGTTCTCAACAACACTCGAAGGCGAAGTGCTGGCCCCAACTGGCGCGCCACGCACGGTTCATGTACCGATGCCTTTTACCGTACCCAAAGGTTCTCCGCGTCCGACCTTCAGTTTCAATGGATGGGTCTTTGATTTCATGCGCGAGCAGTGGAAAATTATTGGGGCCACTAACTACGCAGACCAACTTGATGACCTGAATTCACTGGATAACGACACTATAAACGCGCTTGCCAAGGAAGCTATCAGTCAAGTTGCGTTCACCCAACACGTGCCTGATGTCACGGATTGGGGTGTATTTATTCCAGACACTAAGCAATGGAAAATGGGGCCTCCGGAGGCTCGCCAGAAAAAATCGTTTCACTGACCTTATTTAACAATAATGGGCAAATAGACTTGTCGATTGATTTTTTTGCAATTTTTATGAGACTCAATTTCTGTAAGTCTTTTACAATTCTGTTCCCGATATTTCCCGTCCTATCCCGTGAATCCCAGAATTATCTCAGGGTTTCCCTCTCATTTATCTCATCTCCCCTCACATGACGGCGGCCGGCATGTCGCTCCCGCCGGCGATTCTGATATAACATTGTCGACATGCACAAAAAGGGATGATGTGAAGTCAATCCCCGCAGCAACCGCCATCAGCTAACACACAGGATTTAACCCATGCTCACTGGCGAAATACGCAGCCAAATCGATTCAATCTGGAACGCCTTCTGGTCCGGCGGCATCTCCAACCCGCTGGAAGTCATCGAACAAATCACCTATCTGCTGTTCTTGCGCCGTCTGGACGATCTTCACACGCTCGAAGAAAGCAAGGCCGTACGCCTCAGCAAACCGATCGAGCGCCGGGTTTTTCCGCCGGGCCAGGACGCCAAGGGGCGCGACTATGACGATCTGCGCTGGTCGCGCTTCAAGAATTTCGCGCCGGCGGAAATGTTTGCGCTGGTCGACGAACATGTGTTCCCCTTCCTGCGCAGCAGAGGCGGCGACGCTTCCACCTACGCCCAGCACATGAAGGATGCGCGCTTCACCATCCCCACCCCGGGCCTGCTGGCCAAGGTAGTCGATCTGCTCGATCACGTACCGATGGAAGACCGCGACACCAAGGGCGACGTCTACGAATACATGCTCGGCAAGATTGCCTCTGCCGGCCAGAACGGCCAATTCCGCACGCCGCGCCACATTATTCAACTGATGGTGGCGCTGACCGCACCTTCCGCCCGCGATCTCATCTGCGATCCGGCCAGCGGCACTTGCGGTTTTCTGGTGGCGGCCGGTGAATATCTGCGTGAAAAGCATCCCGAAATTCTGCGCGACGCCAAATCCCGCGAACATTTTCATCACGGCATGTTCCACGGCTACGATTTCGACAACACCATGCTGCGCATCGGCAGCATGAACATGGCGCTGCACGGTGTGGATAATCCGGATATCCGCTACAAGGATTCGCTGGCGCAAGACCATGCCGGCGACGAAGAAAAATATTCGCTGATCCTCGCCAATCCGCCATTTGCCGGCTCGCTCGATTACGAGAACACGGCCAAGGATTTGCTGGCCATCGTCAAGACCAAGAAAACCGAACTGCTGTTCCTCGCGCTGTTTCTGCGCCTGCTCAAACCCGGTGGCCGGGCGGCGGTGATTGTGCCGGATGGCGTGTTGTTTGGCTCATCCAAAGCGCACAAGGAACTGCGCCGGATGATTGTCGAAGAGCAGAAACTGGATGCGGTGATTTCCCTGCCTTCCGGCGCGTTCAAACCCTATGCCGGTGTCTCCACGGCCATTCTGATTTTTACCAAAACCAATTCGGGCGGTCCCGATCACGTTTGGTTTTACGACATGCAAGCTGATGGCTGGAGTCTCGATGACAAGCGCCAGCCTTTGCTGCCGCACGAAAAGCTCGGAGCCACGCCAGTACAAGCTTTAACTGAAACGGAACATGTCAAAAATAATCTACCGGATGTGCTGTCACGCTGGACTAAGCGCGACACCTCCGAACTGGAACGCACTCGCACCGAGCAGAGCTTTTGTGTGGCTAAAGCTAACATTGCTGCCGCTGATTATGATCTCTCCATTAATCGCCACAAAGAAGTGGAGCATGACGCGGTTGAGTATCTGCCACCGAAGGTGATTCTTGCAGAGCTTTCCAAACTTGAGGCTGAGATTCAGGCGGGAATGAAAGAGCTTGAAGGGATGCTTAAATGAAGGGCGAATGGCGTTCGGTTCGGCTTGGCGATATCTGCGTTTTCAATTATGGGAAAGCCTTGCCTGCAAGCGCGAGAAACGGCGGAAAAACACCAGTCTTCGGCTCAAATGGCATTGTGGGTCATCATGACTCGGCAATCACAAAAGGGCGAACAATCGTAATTGGACGGAAAGGTTCGTTCGGCGAGATTAACTATTCTGACAAAGCTTGCTGGCCTATTGATACCACCTATTTTGTGGATGAGTTGTCGACGGAACACGATATACGTTGGCTAGCACACAGGCTCGCTTGCTTGGGTTTGAATCGGCTAAACAAGGCGGCTGCAGTGCCGGGGCTCAATCGGGAAGATGCATACCGACAAGAGTTGTTGCTCCCCCCACTCTCCGAGCAACGCCGCATTGCTGCAATCCTGGATTTGGCTGATACGCTGAGGGCCAAGCACCAAGAAGCGTTGACGCAACTGGATAGGCTGACGCAAGCCATTTTTATTGACATGTTTGGTGACGTGGCCGCCAAAGGATGGCCAATGGATAACGTTGCAGGGATAGCTCTTTCAAGAAAAGGTGCGATCCGGACGGGGCCATTCGGGAGCCAACTTCTGCATAGTGAATTCGTGGATGATGGCATACCCGTTTTAGGTATTGATAACGTGGTTGCAAACGAATTCCGCTGGGGCGAGCGTAGATATATTTCGGATAAAAAATATCAGGAATTGAAGCGTTATACAGTTCAGAAAGGCGATGTACTGATAACAATCATGGGGACCTGCGGGCGATGCGCTGTCGTTCCAGAAGACATTCCGATTGCCATCAATACTAAGCATATTTGCTGCATCACTCTTGATCAAAACAAATGTCTTCCCAGTTTTCTCCACGCGTATTTTCTGAGACATCCGATCGCGAGGAAGTATTTGGCACGAACAGCTAAAGGCGCAATTATGGATGGCCTGAATATGGGCATTATTAAAGAAATGCCAGTACCATTGCCGCCGATTGGATTGCAGCGTGATTTTTCAACGTGGAGTGCTGCGGTGGAGAAGTTAAAAATCGCTCATCGTAGCTCTCTTGCCAATCTCGACGCGCTTTTCGCCGGCCTACAACACCGCGCCTTCAGTGGAAAACTCTAAATGAGCAACTTCGCCTTCCTCCAATCCGAATGGTCTTTGCTCCACGAAGCAGCCGTGAAGGCGGAAGGAATGGCGAATACGGACGCCAGGGCCTCTTGCTTCTACGCCAGGCGCACCCTGGAATTGACGGTGGCCTGGCTCTACAAGCACGACAAGGCGTTGCGCCTGCCCTACCAGGATAATCTGGCGGCGCTGATCCATGAGCCGAGCTTCCGCCAACTGGTGGGCGAGGCGCTGTTCGCCAAGGCGAAGATTCTCAAGGACCTTGGCAATTTCGCGGTGCACAGCACCCGCAAGATCACGCCGAACGACGCCCTCAGCGCCACCCGCGAACTATTCCATTTCTGCTACTGGGTGGCGCGCAGCTACGGCCAGCGCGCAAGGCCAGAGCCGGGCCTGCGCTTTGTGCCGGCGCTGATGCCAAGCGCCGCAACCGCGGCCCCGGTTGTGCCGCAGCAAAGCCTGGTGCAATTACAGCAGCTTGAAGCACAGTTGCGCGAGCGCGATGAAAAACTTTCCACCCTGCTCAACGACCGCGCCGCACTCGATCAGGAATTGCAGCAGCTGCGCGAGCAAGTCGCTGCCGCTAAAAAAACCAACGCCGCGCAGCCGGATACGCATGATTACTCCGAAGCCGAAACCCGCGATTACTTCATCGACTTGCTGTTGAAAGAAGCCGGCTGGGATTTGATCCCGGCCAAGAATTTCGAGGTTGAAGTGAGCGGCATGCCCAACACTACGGGCAAGGGTTACGTCGATTATGTGCTGTGGGGCGACGACGGCAAACCGCTGGCGCTGATCGAGGCAAAGAAAACATTGCGCTCGCCAACCGTCGGCCAGCAGCAGGCCAAGCTGTACGCCGATTGCCTGGAGCGGCAATACGGCCAGCGCCCGGTGATTTTTTATTCCAACGGTTACGAACATTGGATCTGGGACGACGCCAGTTACGGGCCGCGCCGGGTGCAGGGTTTTTATAAAAAGGATGAACTGGAACTGACGATCCAGCGCCGCGCCAGCCGCAAGCCGCTGGCGCAAGGCGTGATCGACGCCGGCATCGTCAACCGCTACTATCAAACCCGCGCCATCCGCCGCATCGGCGCGAGCTTTGAGGTTGACCACCAGCGCAAGGCGCTGGTGGTGATGGCCACCGGCGCCGGCAAGACCCGTACTGTGATTGCCTTGGCCGATTTGCTGATGCGCTGCAATTGGGCCAAGCGGGTGCTGTTCCTGGCGGACCGGGTGGCCTTGGTGAATCAGGCGGTGGGCGCGTTCAAGAAGCACTTGCCGGATGCCTCGCCGGTGAACCTGGTGACGGAGAAGAATACCGAGGGCCGGATGTATGTGTCGACCTACCCCACCATGATGGGCTTGATCGATGACACCTCGGATAACCAGCGCCGTTTCGGTGTCGGCCATTTCGACTTGATCATCATCGACGAGGCGCACCGCTCGGTGTACCAGAAATATCGCGCCATTTTCGATTACTTCGATACGCTGCTGGTCGGCCTGACCGCCACACCGAAGGATGAGATCGATCACAACACCTACGGTTTGTTCGATCTGGAAAGCGGCGTGCCGACCGATGCCTACGGCCTGGATGAAGCCGTGGCGGACAAGCATCTGGTGCCGCCGCGCGCGGTGTCGGTGCCGCTCAAGTTCCAGCGCGAGGGCATCAAGTACGACGATTTATCGGAACAGGAAAAGGAAGATTGGGATGCGCTGGAGTGGGACGAAGACGGCAATATCCCGGATGCGGTGGACGCCGCAGCGCTGAACACCTGGCTGTTTAACATCGATACGGTCGACAAGGTGCTGGCGCATCTGATGAGCAAGGGCCAGAAGGTGGCCGGCGGCGACCGGCTGGGCAAGACCATCATCTTTGCCAAGAATAACGACCACGCCGAGTTTATCTCCGATCGTTTCGGCATCAACTATCCGAAGGACAAAGGTCACTTCGCGCGCGTGGTGACTTACAAGATCGGCTACGCGCAAACGCTGATCGACGACTTTTCAAAGAAGGACAGCGCGCCGCACATCGCCATTTCAGTCGACATGCTGGATACCGGCATCGATGTGCCGGAGGCGGTCAATCTGGTGTTCTTCAAAATTGTGCGTTCGAAGACCAAGTTCTGGCAGATGGTGGGGCGCGGCACGCGCCTGTGCCCGGATCTGTTCGGGCCGGGCGATGACAAGCAATTTTTCTTCATTTTCGACTATTGCCAGAACCTGGAATTTTTCAGCCAGAACCCGGATCGTTCCGACGGTTCCGCTACCGTGGCGCTGGGCACGCGGCTGTTCCGCGCACGCCTGGAAATGATCGCGGCGCTGGATGCGAGAGTTGTGTTTGGAGTGGCTCAAGAGCTTGCCACTTATGGTGATCGCGTGGATGAACCGCAGTTGCGCAAAGACCTTGCAGCTTTCCTGCATCAGCAGGTAGCGGCGATGAATGCCGACAATTTCATCGTCCGCACCCAGCGCCGCGCAGTGGAAAAATTTGCGCAGGAAACGGCTTGGCAGCAGCTTGGGCCGGATGATTACATCGCGCTTTCCGGCAAGCTGGCGGACCTTCCAACTGAGCTGACCGACAATGACGAGGAAGCCAAGCGCTTCGACCTGTTATTGCTGCGGACCCAGCTTGCCATCTTGCAGGCACAGCCGGGTTTCGCCGGCTTGCGCGACAGAATCCAGGCCATTGCTGCCGCGCTTGAAACGCAGGAAGCGATCCCGGCGATCAAGGCTGAGATGGTGCTGATTCAATCGCTGGCCAGTGATGAGTGGTGGCAAGACGTTAGCGTGGCGATGCTGGAAACCGTGCGCAGAAGGTTGCGCGCACTGGTGAAACTGATCGAAAAGAGCAAGAAGAAAATCGTCTATACCGATTTCGAAGACGAGCTGGGCGACGAGGCGCACGTCAATCTGCCGGAGGTCAGCCTCGGCATGAATTGGGAAAAATTCAAGGACAAGGCAAGGCAGTTCTTGCGCGCCCACGAAAACCACCTCTCGCTGCAACGGCTGCGCCGCAACCAGCAACTGACGCCAAGCGATCTCACAGAACTGGAGCACATTGCCCGCGCCAAAGAACAGGCGCACGGGCTGGGCCTGTTCATCCGCTCCCTGGTTGGGCTGGATCGCGAAGCAGTCGCCGAGGCGCTCAGCCAGTTCATCAGCGGCGGCACGGCGACGCCAGACCAGATCGAATTCATCGACCTGATCGTGCAAGAACTGACGCAAAACGGCGTGATGGAAGCTGACCGGCTATACGAATCGCCGTTCACCGATATCAGCCCGACGGGGCCGGACGGGGTATTTCCGACGGCTCAAGTGGATTTGCTGTTCCAGGTTCTCGGTGAGATCCGGAGCCGCGCGGCGGCTTAAGATTTGATGCGGAACGACGGCTTATTCGTCTTACCATTGCTATCGGTCGAGCGACTATGCCTTGCTTCAGATGGAATTGCTTTACTTGTTCTTTACGGTACGAGATACATACTGCCATGCTTATCCTCTGCGTTTTCGACAGTATCCTTGCCAAGTTTTAGATTAGGGCGAGCAGTGATAAGACTTTTTTTAGAATACGAATGACAAAAATGTGATTAGAGTGGACCCCAGTAGAGTATAGATGCCCACTTTTCGGACTGCAGGTAGCTGCTGCTTATTAGTCAGCCATACCGCTATCAAAACGATACCGGAAACAATGATTTGAATCGCTAGAACTTCCAATAGCCAGAGAAAATTAAATCCCCATTCAGGCTTGTGATAGGTAGTAGCCACAACATAAAGAATGTATGCGGGGAAGATAAAAAATAGGTATTTCACCGCAACCCCTGGTCGTATAAATATTTCGCAAGCCGCGCTCGGCGCTCTTTTCCTTCGGCACTGTCGGGGCGAAAATAGAAATGACCAATCCCTCTACTTGTGCCGGAAGCAGCATCTTGATCCATTAAAGTCTTCACGCTTGTTACCAACTCCGATTCGGACATTCCCGCGTAAATAGGGTCGCCCGCATCTGTCAGATTAATTCGAATGACATTCTTGATGTTCTTGTTCATGACGAGCGAATTCAAGAATCCAGAATTTATCGGACAACCGATCAGTACCAAATGATCGACTATGTGTCCATGATTCGCGTAGAAATTTGCAGTTTGAGCTGCAAGCAATGATCCGTAGGAGTAGCCGATAAGATTAAATTGCCCACTTGGGTTGTCGAGGCCACTACTGATCGTCCACTCATCTGTGTCCTCGTAACGCAAGGTGGTTGCTGTCCATAGGGCGTCGGTCTTTTCGTTGCCTGTTGTATTGACTCCACGATATACATGCTGAATGCCGGCGCTCTTTAGCGCTTGAAGTTGATCATCAATGTACGGGCCGTTAAGTCCAGCACCGCCCCAATATAAAGTACCTCTCGGTTTCTTGATATAGATTTTTACTGGCTTGGTGTCACTTCGTAAAGTCATTACTGCTGTTACGACAGCTATTGGTAGAAGCCGTCTGCCATTTAAATTCCTTCTCCGAATATTTCAATCTTTACTTCTTCAGCACTATTGGCTGTGACTTTTTTTGTGAACCCGGAAGCATCCGTATATCCCGAAATAGAACCGCTGGAGCAGCGAATTTTGTAGAATCGATTCTTAAATATCTCACCAGTATTTTCATCATGAAGCTGAAAATACTGATCAAACATTTGGGAGTGATCCGCATCAAAAGGAATTCCCGCTCTAAGAGCCGCTATCTCAGACGAATCACCCAAATGCACGCACCAATCTGCATCGGTATCGACCGTCATGCAGTAAGTGCTACGCGTAGCGATGAACACTGGGGGGCGGGGGCATTTACATAGGCAAATATCACCACTCAAAGCTTTCTGCACGCCGTCAATTTTATTGGATATGCGAGGCCCAACGCATTTGAGGACACCTGCTGATTTGCACACTGGACAGAACACTGACGATCCATCTTGTGCATCGTTTTGACCGTGATATAAAGAGCGTGCGCCGGTCATTATCACAGCGCCATTGTCAGCTACATCGCCGACGACAAGGTAATACCGTGTTATTTGGGGCATTGTCTAGCCTTCCTGATGCATATTATTGCCGGAAATTAAAGTCAGGTCGGTACTTATGGGTACGCCGTTCATTCTGAGATAACGCGCCATGCTCTCTCCGTTTGTAGTGTGTGGCAGGGGATTTGGAATGATTAAGAATTAGCCATTAAATATTATAATAGCAACAATCTTCCACTCCCCACAACCATTAATTATCTATACGACAATCAATCTGCAAGCAGAATGAAAAACGTTCCTCATGCTCCGAGCATCAACAGCGATCTTGCGAGGGAGGAAATTGAAGCTGCGAAGACCAACATCGAGCCTGTTTGGCCCATCATGGATGCGCCTTCAACTGGCCTAAGGCGCGGGGTAGCTGACCGCCAGTATTTCCAGTTCGTCCAGCCCGGCCGGCGTCATCAAGGTGACGCTCTCGCCTTCGTAGGCCTTGGTCAAGGCGCGCGCCACCGGTGAAATCCAGCTGATCTTGCCATGCAGCGGATCGAGTTCGTCGATGCCGACGATGGTCACCGTATGCTCTTCGCCGGCATGGTTCTGGTAACTTACCGTGGCGCCGAAAAACACTTGGTCGCGGCCGTGATGCACGCTCGGATCGACCACCTCGGCCAGATCCAGGCGCTTGGTTAAAAAGCGGATACGACGATCGATTTCGCGCAGCCTGCGCTTACCGTAAATATAATCGCCGTTTTCCGAACGGTCGCCGTTGGAGGCGGCCCAGGAAACGATGCGCACCACTTCCGGCCGATCGACGTCAATCAGACGCAACAGCTCGTCTTTCATGTGTTGATAGCCTTGCGGCGTCATGTAATTCTTGGCGCCAGGCGGGATCGCCGGCAAGCCGAATTCCAGATCGTCGTCATCGCCTTCAGATTCTTTTACAAATGCCTTGTTCATAGCGGACATTGTAGTTCCAATTAAAATCGCCGTCATTCCCGTGAAGGCGGGAATCCATGTCGACCTTAAAATGGATCCCCGCGTTCGCGGGGACGACCTGCACTGAATCTGCCGATTTGGCTGCAGGCCATGGTTTTTCCTGCATGCCAATATGGTAAAGTCAGGCCGGTGCAATGTTGCCCCTGTTGACCTCTGCGAGTTTCTTGTTATATGCCTGCCAATTCCTCCCCCAATGCCTCTGCCGCCCGCTTCCGGATCGGCCTCGCCACCAGCCGCAGCCACCAGCACGGCCCGGAATCCGCGCTGGCCCAGTTGCTCAATGGCAGCCGCCATAGCATCGAACAGCAGTTGCAACCGCAACTGATAGTGGTCGGGCGCACTCTGGACGCCATGCAGCAACTGGGCTTGCTCGCTGACTATCCGCACATCGAACGCTTCCCCTACGGCCGCCATGGCGGCCTGATGAAACTGGTGTCGCGGGTGGTCGACGCCGACCCGGCACGCACCCTGGATGCGGTGATTTACCTGATGGATCCGGTCGATCCTTCATCCACCTTTCCGGAAGCGGTGGCCTTGAAACGGCAATGCGTGATTCACGGCAAGCCGTTTCTATCGACGCTGGCCGGCGCCCGCGAGTGGCTGGAACTGGAAGCCGTGGCGGCCGGCGCCGCGCCGGATCCAGCACTGGATCCGAGCTTCAATCTGGCGCAGGAAGGCATCGCGCTGATTGCCCACGACGCCATGAAAGAACGGATGCTGGATATAGCGGAGCGCCATTTTGCGCTACTCGACCAGTTTGCATTTCGCTGCGCCACCGGCACTACCGGCAGCCTGCTGAATAAGCTGGCGCAGAAAATCAAGGGTGAAGAAGCCGGCCGCAACTGGGTAAAACCTTTCCTCAGCGGCCCGCTCGGCGGCGATGCGCAGATCGCCGAATTGATTCTGGATCGCCAGCAGTGCCGGCGCGTATTATTCCTGGAAGATCCGCACGTCGCCCGCCAGCACGAAGCGGATATCCAGTTGCTGGAACGCGCCGCCCGCACCGTCACCGATTACGCGCTCTGCATCAGCGATGCGCAATGCGGCGAGCGCTGGCTCGGTTTGCTGCAACAGCGCGCCGCCTTGGCCAAGCCTTGAGTCAGCGTCTGGCGGGATGAACAGCGCTTATTGATACTCGACCGTAAAAGTCGCCTCGCCGTTGGCTGGGCCGGGTTTGATGGCCGCCGCAGTCTGGTAATACCTGGCGGTGAACGGCACAGTATAGGTGATGTCCGCAGAGGTGCCGACCGTGGCCGCCGTACCGAATCTGACTGGCGCACTGTTTTTATCCAATAGTTGAATACCGACGCCGGTCGCCACGCCGGCGACCTGTTTCAACCTCAACACACCAGGCTGATTGGATGGGTCGGCGGTGGCGCTCATCTTCAGTAAAATCGTATTCTGCATGTTTTCACCACGCTGGCAATTGAGCTTGATATTGAAAGGCCGGTCGGCGGCAGTCGAGCCGACGCCCTTGAAGCGGTTCTTGTCAACGTCGCCGAAATTGACCGGGATATTTTTCGAACCCGCATCCACTGCGCATGACGGCGTAACGATGGTGATGCCGTTGCCGGACAGGATAGTGGTAATGGCTGATATATAGTCGCCATTGCCATAATATATAGTGTAAGTACCGGCGGCAAAGGGGCCATTGCCGGTTTTTGCGGCAATCTTGACAAGTTCAACTGTGAAGTAAGACGGGTTATAAAAACGCACCGGAACATCCGCCGGGAAACTCAATATGTGCGGGTAATAAGTACGCACGCCGGCACCGCTTATTTGCCCGATCAATCTTGACAATCGAATCCCGACACCAGGCACCAGCGTTGTATAAACATTCGGATAACCAGCCACCAACGAACCCTGCAGCATGTTGCCGTTGGTAGTGCCGCCAGCGCTATCGCATTGAAATGCTGCTTCGGAATCACCTGCAATCGGAATCGGGAAGTTCTGGCTCGCAAAAACCGCGCCGATGGCTGCATCGTTCGGAATGACCACCGTGCCCATATCCATCTGGATGGTTTTCACGCTAGCACCGGGCACCCGAAAACAAGCAGCCTGTGCGCCGCTAACGGTCAGCAACGCCAGGCAAGGCCATGTGCCAGCATTTTTTCGCAATATCTTCATGTCCATCCTCTATTTCTCATGTTCCTGCATCTCATGTTCCTGCATTGATGCCGCCGTCCACTGGCACTGCGCACTCAGTTCCCGAATCGGCGGCGGATTTTTCTCTGCCGGCACGCGGTATTTAACGCGGCACTGCTCGGCCGCGCCCCTGCCCCATTTCACTTTCAGCTCATCGGCATCCTTGGCGCCGGTAATGAAGGTCTGGCCTTCACCGCCGACGATGCCCATTTCCTGCCCCTGCTGGTTCTCGACCCTGGCGCCGAACGGCAGCGGCTTGCCGTTCTTGTCGCTCAGGTTCAGCATCAGGCGCAAGCCGATCGACGTATCGAATTTCGCCAGCACCACCGCACCGCGCGTCGGCACCACTTCCAGTGCCGCATTCTTGATTTCAACGTTATCGCCCAGATCCTCGGTGCGCACCGCCAGGCGGTTGCTCCGGTACGGGCTCAGATTCGCCAGTACTGCGTTGCCGCGGCTATCGGTGCGCACGCCGGGATACACTTCAAAGCCGACATCGGCGGCGTCCGGCGCCTGCACCAGCGCCATGGTTTCGCCCAGAGGCTGCGCCAGGGTGACGCCGCCGCCATGCACCACCAGGCCGCCAGCCATGCCGAGCGTGGTCTGGCCATAACCGGATCCTTGGGTACGGCCGAAGTCGATCCGGCCGATTTTCGACAAATAACTGGCGCTGGCGCTGCCGCTGTTGTTTTGCTGATTCGAATGGGCTGCGGTGACGTTATAGGTCAGCCGGCTGTCTTCCAGCGCCGAACCGTACACGCTGGCCTGTTGATTGACCTGACCGTTGCTGCCCTTGGCCACGGTGTAGCGGGTGTAGGAACGGCTATCGCCGAGCGGGATCGACAAGGTCAGCATCAACTGACGGTTGGTGGGGCCGTACAGACTGCTGCTTTGGTTATAGAAAACGCTGTAGCTAAGCTGTTTATAGAAATTCGAATAGCCGACCTGGATCAGACGGTCTTTTTTTGCTATGCCCCAATAACTTTGCTGCTGCGCCGAAGCGTAGACCGCGCCGCCGTGGCTGCCCAGTTGCTGGGATATATCCACCTGCAACTGGTTGCGGCGGTTATTGAGTACCTGGCCGAATTGCAGGTCTTGCATGCGCGCCGCTTCCTGCAAGGTGCGGAAGCCGCCGGTGGAATAGCGGTAACCGGCCATGCGCACATTGGTGCCGTAATCCTGGAACACTTTGGCGTACAGGAAACGCAAGGACTGGCCGCCGACATCCGGCCGGTCCGGCGTCTTGGTATTCGCGTGCGACAGATCGGCCGAGATGGCGCCGAAATCGCGCAGGTTCTTGCCGACGCCTAACAGCACCGATTGATAAGGATCGGAGAGGATCGTACCGGCATATAGTGAAAATTCCTTGCCCATGCCGCGCGCTATCGTTCCTTGCACGAATCTGGGCTTGGCAGCGTTGCTGCTACTGCGGCTGTTTGAAAAGCCGTCGCGATACTGACCGGCGGTCGCACTGTAGCGCCAGCTGCCTTCGCGCAGCAAAGTCGGCACGGCGGAGAATGCTTGCTTGAACTTGGTTTCACGGCCGTCGGCTTCGGTAATCGTGACTTCCAGATCGCCGCTGGAGGAAGTCGGATACAGGTCGTCCAGCACAAACGGGCCGGGCGCTACGTAGGTGCTGTACACCACGTAACCGTTCTGCCGCACCGTCACCCGCGCATTGCCCTGGGCCACGCCACGGATGGTCGGCGCATAGCCTTGCTGGCTGTCGGGCAGCATGCCGTCGTCGGACGATAACTGGACGCCGCGAAATTGAACCGCATCGAAGAGGTTGCCCGGCGTGGTGCTGTCGCCAATCACCAGCTGGCCGCTCAGAGAGGCAATATCGCGCTGCAGATTCGAGGTCACCGACTGCCAACGGCCGCGGCCGTCAGCGCCGCGGTTATAACTGGAAAAATTACGCAAGCGCCAGTCGCCGAGATTGACGCCGCCGCGCAGGCCGGCATACAAGGTATTGCGCGCCTGGCTGGAGGTGTTCGAATTGCCGCTGAATTGGATATCGCGGCTGCTATTGCTGCCGCCGTCCATACGCGCCGCCGAAAGCTGATAATCCAGCATGCCGGCGTTGACGCCCTTGTCCCATTTTTCCGCGCTGATGGCGCCACGCGCCTGGCGCTTCATGGCGGCTTGCGGGATGCTGACGAACAGATGCAGTTTCTCGCCGTCGTAAGAAACGCTGGCGCCGGGAATCGCTTGCGCCAGATCGACGCATTGATCGCCGGCCGCCATCAAGACCGGAAACACCTCGACCTTGACGCCCCAGCCGTCCAGCATGGCGCGGGTCAGGCAAGGCTGGGCATTTTTTTCATCGCCCTTGTCGACGAAATTAATCTGGCTTTGACCGATGCTGCTTTCATTCAGGCTGACGTCGACCAGATAATTGCCGGGCATGACGCGATTGCCGAACGCGAACAAAGACAGATCGGCCCTACCTTGCTCACCGCCGACATCCAGGAATTCTTCGTTGAACACCGAGCCGGCCCGCTCTTGCGCATGGGCCATCTGCGCCAGCACTGCCAACGTAATGGTGGACAGCGCCAGGCGTACCGGCTTTCGTTGATGCGACGATCTGATCACAGCTTCCCCTTCCTTTATTACTGTCTTGCTTCCTGTCTTGCGCACAGACTCACACACCCTGATGGGACTTGGCGTTAGCTGGAGATGGCAGTAATGTTTATTTGACCGCTGCATGCGGCGCCGCAGCGGCGCTCGCGACCTCAGCCTTGGTTACGACTTCCGGCGTTTCGCCGCCGTAGTCGTTGATGGTGGTGTAGCTGACATCGACGGCTTGCGGGCTGCTGATCATGTTCATCTGAAAATCGAGAGCGCCGAAAGGCGGCACCATGCCAGCCTTGGTCAGCTCTTTACTGTTGTTGATTTTAAAACCGGGAAACGTCACGTTATAAGCGCTCGGATTGCTGACCCGCAGCGCCGCCCCCTTGCCATCCTCGCCCGGCACCACCGCCAGCGTGATCAGGCTGTGCGCCTCTTCCGGCTTGCCGGCCAGACCTGCCGGCCGGTAGAAAATCTTGATGCGGGTGCGCACCGCGATTTGCAGCACATTCGGCTGATCCGATTTTTCGGGAATTTCCTTGACGTTGAGCCAGAACACCGATTCGCGGTCGCTCGGCAAATCGCCCGAGATGCGTACGATGCGCAAGATGTTCTCCGCGCCCGGATCAAGCCGCGACAAGGGCGGCGTCACCAGCAGCGGCGTCTTGTTCTTGCCTTCGCCGGCGTCGACCCAGGTTTGCACCACGTAAGGTGAAGTATCGTGATTTTTCAGCGGGATCGACGCCTGCCGGTCTTTCTCGCCCAGGATCACGCGGGTGCCGCCCAGCATTACGCCAGCGTTGGCCGCCAGCGCGCAGATTGCCAGTACGCTGCCGAGAATGGCGGAAGTGATGAATCGTTTGCTCAACATGGAAAACCTCGTCTATCAAATGTCCTATGCACAAATTTCTAAGCAAGCCGCTGGTGCGTACTCACAAATTGATGCATGGGTAGTGGGAAAATGATGGCCGGCGTGCCGTTACCGTTGCAGCACGCCGACGCATCCTCAAAACTTGGCCGTGGCAAGCGCCAAGCGCCTCACCTCGTCAAACCTGGCGAGATGAAGTAGCGGAAGCTAAGGTTTTTTCTGAGCCGATTAGTTGTAAGCAACAACGAACTGCGCACTAGAGTCAGCAGGACCAACAGTCACTGCAGGGCCGGTCGAAACGTAAGTAGCCATGAACTTCAATGGATTGTTGCCCACACCTAAAACGTAGTTGCCCGATGCCGAACCGAGAGGGATCTTGGCACCTGCAGAGTCACCCAATTCGATGCCAACGCCAGTTGCGGCAGAGATGCCAACCTGGCCCGCGTTACTAATACGCAGAATGTCAGTCACCGTAGCATCAGCGACGCCGCTAAATGTGACGGTTGCGCCCTTGGCAGTTACGCCGCAGTCTGTCAACAGGATTGTGAAAGGGACACTGTCGGCTTTCTTGCCCGCAGCACCATTCAGCTTTGCTGCAGGAACGGTACCCATTTGTACAAGCTGGTTGATGCTGGAGGCAGAGATACCGCATGGCGAGTCAGTGATCTTGCCACTGAAATTGACGGTACCGCCATCCGCGAAAGCAGCTTGGGAGAACAGACCTGCAGCAGCAATTGCAATCAGTTTAGTGATAGTCATTTGTTTCATTTTTTCCTCGGATAAAGTTAATGCATTAATCAATTGACAACTTAATGCAAGGCCATTGTAAGGGAAAAATCTGAAAAAAAATTATAAATTTCTTATTGGTTGTCAATGGGAAATGAGCAACTCAAGAAAAATAAATGAAAATTGTGTAGACATTGATTTTTGAAATTGTGCGCCTGCCACGATAATTCACAATTAATTTACATGGACTTCATTCAATAATATGATATTAAATGTATTAAATTAGAGTATCTTCTGGCTTTTACATACAAAACTCAAAACAGCATGATCCAAAAAAAATAGATTAATTTCCATTTTGCAACGCAAAAATAATTATGAAAAATATACCGACTCGTTGTTTAAATACAACACAATCTTTGCGTCATGGCATAACTCATCGCAGACCGTACTAATTGCTCATTAAAAAAACGACCGTGAGCTATTCAGGAAAACCGATCCTGCAGGCCGCGCCATCGACCAGCATAAAAATCCAAGATACCCAAGAAAAACTTGATTCTTAAGCAATTTTTACTCGGGCCGAAACAAGACCTTGCCGGCTACGATGCCTGCTGGTAAAGAATTGGCAGTGCCGATGCGCAAATGAATGAAGAGATTGTGTGTGCCTGGCTGACTTTCGCCGCCAGGCAAGATGGGCGGCCGCTATTGATATTCGACGGTAAAGGTGGCGGCGCCGTTGGCTGATCCGGTAGTGATCGTCGGCGCAGTCTGGTAATAACTGGCGGTGAACGGCACGATGTACTGGATATCGGCGGAGGGACCGACCGTCATCAATGCGCCAAAGCTGACCGGTTTGCTGGCTTGATCCAGCACCCGGATGCCGACGCCGGTGGCGACACCGGCGTCCGGCGTCAATTGCAGCACGCCGAGCTGGTTGGATGGATCGGCGCTGCCTGACATTCTCAACGCAATCGTATTCTGGGCATTTTCGCCGCGCTGGCAATTCAGCTTGATACTGAAGCTCTTGGATCCCGCTGTAGTACCGACGCCCTTAAAACTGGCGCGCGATATCGAACCGAAATTCACCGCGATATTCTGCGAACCGACATCCACCGTGCACGACGGCGTGATGATGGTGATGCCGTTGCCGGACAGGATAGAGGTGATGGCCGATTTGTTATCGCCGTTGCCCGTGTAGGTGGTGTAAGTACCCGCCGCCAGCGGCCCGTTGCCGGTCTTGGTCGCGGTCTTGATCAACTCGACAGTGAAATACGACGGACTTAAAAACTGCGCATTGCCATTCGGAATGTTGATCACATGAGGGTAGTAAGTCTGGCCGATGCCGGTAATCTGGCGCGACAATCTGATGCCTACGCCGGTGACGGCAGTTGTGTAAACATTGGGCATGCCGGCCAGCGCCGAACCTTGCAATATCTTGCCGCTGACAAAACCGCCGCCGGGGCAGTTCCATGATATTTCAGATGCACCGGCAATTGGAATGGTGAAACTCTTGGTGGCGAAAACCGCGCCGACGGCTGCATTGTTCGGAATGACCACCGTACCCATATCCATCTGGATGATTTTCTCGACCGCACCGGCCGGCCGGAAGCAGGCAGCCTGGACACCGCTAACGCCCAGCAGGGCCAAGGCAGGCAACACCAGCAATGCCAGGCAACGCCGGGCGTCAGCAATTTTTATCCGCAATATCTTCATGCTCTTTTCCCTATTCCTCATTGACCCGGATTAACGCCGGCGCTCATTCGCACTGCGCATTCAATTCACGAATCGGCGCTGGATTTTTCTCAAGCGGTACGCGATATTTAATGCGGCACTGCTCGGCCGCAGCCTGGCCCCACTTCACGGTAAACGCGTCGGCCTCCTTGGCGCCGCTGATGAAGGTCTGGCCTTCGCCGCCGACGATGCCCATCTCCTGTCCTTGCTGGTTTTCGACCCTGGCGCCGAACGGCAGCGGCTTGCCGTTCCTGTCGCTCAGGTTCAGCATCAGGCGCAAGCCGATCGAGGTTTCGAATTTCGCCAGCACCACCGCGCCACGGGTCGGCACTACATCCAATGCGGCATTCTTGACTTCGACGTTGTCGCCCAGATCCTCGGTGCGCACCGCCAGACGATTCAGCCGGTACGGGCTCAGATTCGCCAGTACCGCGTTGCCGCGGCTATCTGTACGCACGCCGGGATACACTTCAAAGCCGACATTGGCGGCGTCCGGCGCTTGCACCAGCGCCATGGTTTCGCCCAAAGGCTGCGCCAGGGTGACGCCGCCGCCATGCACCACCAGGCCGCCAGCAATGCCGAGCGTGGTCTGGCCATAACCGGATCCTTGCGCCCGGCCGAAATCGAAGCGGCCGATTTGCGACAGATAACTGGCGCTGGCGCTGCCGCTGTTGTCTTGCTGATTCGAATGGGCGGCGGTGACGTTGTAAGTCAGGCGGCCGTCATCCAGCGCCGAACCGTAGACGCTGGCCTGTTGCGTCAGCTCGCCGTTGTTGCCCTTGGCTACGGTGTAGCGCGCATAGGAACGGCTATCGCCGAGCGGGATCGACAAGGTCAGCATCAGTTGCCGATTCGATGGTCCGTTCAGATTGGTGCTGTAGTTATAGAAAACGCTGTAGCTAAGCTGTTTATAGAAATTCGAATAGCCGACCTGGATCAGACGGTCTTTCTGATCGGTGCCCCAATAACTTTGCTGCTGCGCCGATGCGTAGGCGGTGCCGCCGTTGCTGCCCAGCTGCTGAGCCAGTTCAAGCCGCAATTGATTGCGGCGGTTATTCAGTTCTTGCCCGGTTTGCAGATCCTGCATCTGCGCCGCTTCCTGGAAGGTGCGGAAGCCGCCGGTGGAATAGCGGTAACCGGCCATGCGCACCGAAGTGCCGTAATTCTCGAACGCCTTGGCGTACAGGAATCGCAATGACTGGCCGTTGACGTCTTGCCGGTTCGGTCCCTTGGTATGCGCTTGCGACAGATCGGCCGAGATGGCGCCGAAAGCGCGCAGGTTCTTGCCGACCCCGAACAATACCGATTGATAAATATCCGAGGCGATCAAGCCGCCGTACACTGAATATTCCCGGCCCAGGCCGCGCGCCAAGCTGCCTTGCACGAAATTCGGCTTGGCGCTGCTGGAGCCGCTATTGATGGTTGAATAGCCGTTGCGGTACTGGCCGCCAGTCGCGCTGTAACGCCAGACGCCTTCGCGCAGCAAAGTCGGCACCGCGGAGAATGCTTGCTTGAACTTGGTTTCACGGCCATCGGCTTCGGTAATCGTGACTTCCAGATCACCGCTGGGCGAGGTTGGATACAGGTCGTCCAGCACGAATGGGCCGGGTGCTACGTAGCTGCTGTACACCACGTAACCGTTCTGCCGCACCGTCACACGCGCGTTGCCCTGCGCCACGCCACGGATGGTCGGCGCGTAACCTTGCTGGCTGTCGGGCAGCATGCCGTCGTCGGACGACAACTGGACGCCGCGAAACGGGAAGGCGTCGAAGAAATTGCCCGGCGTGGTGCTGTCGCCAATCACCAGCTGGCCGCCGAGAGAGGCAATATCGCGCTGCAGATACGAGGTCACCGATTGCCAGCGGCCCTCGCCGTCGACGCCGCGGTTATAGGTAGAGAAATTGCGAAAGCGCCAGTCGCCGAGATTGAAACCGCCGCGCAGGCCGGCATACAAGGTATTGCGTGCTTGCGTGGTAGTGCTCGGATTGGCGTTGAATTCGGTGATGCTGCTGTTGACATTGCTGTTGGTGTTATTGTTGCCGCCGTCATAGCGCGCCGCCGAAAACTGGTAATCCAGCATGCCGACATTGATGCCCTTGTCCCATTTGTCGGGGCTGATGGCGCCGCGCGCCTGGCGCTTCATGGCGGCTTGCGGGATGCTGACGAACAGACGCAGTTTCTCGCCGTCGTAAGAAACGCTGGAACCGGGAATCGCTTGCGCCAGATCGACGCATTGATCGCCGGCCGCCATCAAGGCCGGAAACACCTCGACCTTGACGCCCCAGCCGTCCAGCATGGCGCGGGTCAGGCAAGGCTGGGCATTTTTTTCATCGCCCTTGTCGACGAAATCGACCTGGCTTTGACCGATGCTGCTTTCGTTCAGGCTGACGTCGACCAGATAATTGCCGGGCATGACGCGATTGCCGAACGCGAACAAAGACAAGTCAGCACGGCTTTGCCCGCCGCCGATATCCAGGAATTGTTCATTGAATACCGAACCGGCCTGTCCTTGCGCATGGGCCAGCTGCGCCAGCACCGCCAGCGTGATCGCGGAGAGCGCCAGGCGTACCGGCTTGCGTTGATGCGACGATCTGATCACAGCTTTCCCTTCCTTTATTTCTGCCTTGCGCGACAGACTGACTTGCCTTAACAGGACTTGGCGCTACGTGTGAATTACCTGTGAATCGCGACGGTGCCTATTTGCCGGCGACAGCAGGCGTTGCACCGGCAACCGCAGCCTTGGTCACAACTTCCGGCGTTTCGCCGCCGTAGTCGTTGATGGTGGTGTAGCTGACATCGATTGCCTGCGGGCTGCTGATCGCGGTCAGCGGAAAATCAAGCGCACCGAAAGGCGGCGCCATGCCAGCCTTGGTCTGTTCTTTGTTGCCATTGATCTTGAAACCGGTAAACGTCACGTTATAAGCGCTCGGATTGCTGACCCGCAGCGCCGCGCCCTTGCCGTCCTCGCCCGGCACCACCGCCAACGTGATCAGGCCGCGTGCCTCATCCGGCTTGCCGGTCAGGCCTGCCGGCCGGTAGAAAATCTTGATGCGGGTGCGCACCGCGATTTGCAGCACATTCGGCTGATCCGATTTTTCGGGGATTTCCTTGACGTTGAGCCAGAACACCGATTCGCGATCGCTCGGCAAGTCGCCCGAAATGCGCACGATGCGCAAGATGTTTTCCGCGCCCGGATCGAGCCGCGACAAAGGCGGCGTCACCAGCAGCGGCGCCTTGTTCTTGCCTTCGCCGGCGTCGACCCAGGTCTGCACCACATACGGCGAGCTGCCGGTGTTCTTCAGCGGAATCGACGCCTGCCGGTCTTTCTCGCCCAGGATCACGCGGGTGCCGCCCAGCATCACACTGGCGTTGGCCGCCAGCGTGCAGATTGCCAGCGCGCTGCCGAGAATGGCGGAAGTGATGAATCGTTTGCTCAACATGGAAAACCTCGTCTATCAAATGTCCTATGCACAAATTTCTAAGCAAGCAATTGCCACGTGCTCACAAATTGATGCATGGGTAGCGGGAAAATGATGGCCGGCGTGCCGTTACCGTTGCGGCACGCCGGCGCATCCTCAAAGCCTGGCCTTAGCAAGCGCCCGGCACTTCATCCCGTCACACAGAGATGAAGAAATGCAGTTATAGGATTTTTGCCAGGGACGCTGCTTACAGGTAAGTAACAACGAACTGCGCGCTTGAGTTAGCTGGACCGACGGTGACTGCAGGGCCAGTCGAAACGTAGGTAGCTTGGAAGTTCAAAGGATTGTCGCCCAAGCCCAACACGTAGGTGCCCGATGCCGAACCGACAGGGATCTTGGTGCCGGCAGAGTCGCCCAGTTCGATGGCGACGCCAGTTGCAGCAGTAACGCCTACCTGGCCAGCGTTGGCCAGGCCCAGGTCGTCGGTCACGTTGGCATCGGCTGTGCCGGTGAAAGTGACGGTTGCGCCTTTGGCAGTCGCACCGCAGTTTTGCAGCAGTATCTGGAACTTCGATGGTGTGGCCTTCTTGCCGGCGGCGCCGTTCAGCACTGCGCGGGAAACCGTACCCATTGGCACAGTCATGTTTTGGCTGGCTGGAGCGATCGAACATGGGGAGTCGACGATCCGGCCGTTGAAATTGATCGTGCCGCCGTCGGCGAAGGCCGCTTGGGACAACAGACCTGCAGCAGCAACTGCAACCAATTTAGCGATAGTCATTTGTTTCATTATTACCCTCAGATATAAAGTTGATGTTCTATTCACATTAATGAATTGCCAACACGGCGAAACACATTCTAGGGGTAAAAATTCACAAAAATACATATATAACAATGTTTAACAATTATTAATTATAATTAGTTATTCATCAGCAACAAACAACTTAAAAATTCAAGGCAAATTGCGAGATTATTACTGCTTATAACAATCAATTAAATGTCGCAAAGCCAGTCCTGACCTGCCTCTCCGGGCGATATTCAAAAACCATATAAATCTAGAGAGCAATCAATTGCCAATCAAAAACAAATTGGATGCTTGTTGATAATATGCAATTTTGTCGTAACAATACGACATCTTTCTTCCGACTCCATGACACATTTCCACGTGGATAGAGCCATTTGCTTAATTTTTCGAGAAAACAGCCGTTAACGTGGATTAGAAGCGCAGATGGATTAGAAACACCGATGGCTTAGAAACACCGATGGCTTAGAAACACTGATTGTTTGAAAACACTGTTCAGAAAAATCTGATCTCCTACCCTCCTCCACCATTCACTATAAAAAACCAAGATGAGTAATGAAAATTTCATAGTTCGAGAACCTCTGCTTGATCCGAAACAAGGCGTTGTCGGTTACGAGCTGACTTGGCAGGAAGTCCGCGGCGACGATGCGCAGCCGAATGGAGAGGATTTGCATGGCTTGCTGACTTTCGTCGCCGATCAATTAAGCAGCGAGCAAGGCCACTGGCTGCTGGGCAACAAACTGCTATTCCTGGAGGTGTCTCCGGCTCTGCTTAACAGCGAGGCGATTAAAAGAATGCCGGCCGCCAGCACGGTGCTGACGCTCAAGCACAGCGACCTTGCCGATCCCGATACATCGGCTGCCGTAACAGCCTTGCGCGCTCAGGGTTATGGCATATCGTTACGCGACGCCGAGCTGGCAGGCGCAGTGTTGTCCAGCGCGCTGCCCACTGATATCTCGCATCTTGAAGTACGTTTTTCCGCCGGCGATTTTGCGGCGCAGGCGCGCCGCTACGCCGCGCTAAAAAAATCGTCGCTGCGCATGGTCGGGCGGCCGGTCAGCAGCTGGCAGGACTATGACGCCTGCGCCATGCTGGGACTGGACGCTTTCGTCGGCAAACTGCACCTGACGCCGCGCCCCGGCAAACGCGCCACAGGCTTGAATCCGGCGCAACAGATCATCGTGCAAATCATGAACATGGTCGCCAGGAACGATAATCTGCAAAAGATCGAAGAAATGTTCAAGCGCGATCCTGGCTTGTCCTACGAATTGCTGCGCTTTATCAATTCCGCCGCGTTCGGCTTGAAAGCAGAAGTACAGTCATTGCGCGGCGCCCTCGCCTTGCTAGGCTATGAGGCGCTGTTCCAATGGCTGTCTCTATTGCTGGCGACCGCCAGCAGCAGCGGCTATTCGCCGGTACTGATGGAAACCGCGATCATCCGCGGACGTTTCTCGGAGTTGCTCGGACAAAAATATCTGCCTAGGGGCGAATCGGAAAGCCTGTTTGTCGCCGGTATTTTTTCGCTGCTGGATCGCCTGCTGGGTGTCAGCATGGAAGAGGTTCTGGCCAATATCAAATTGTCCGACCAGGTGGCCGAGGCACTGCTGACCCGTGCCGGACCATATGGCCAATACGTAGCGCTGGCCGAGGCTTGCGAACTGAATTCACCGCTGCTCGGGCCGTTGGCCGGCGCACTCAAGATCAGCCCGATGGAGGTCAACCTGGCGCATCTGTCAGCGCTGGCTTGGGCGCAAAAGCTGCGCGTGAAGACCGCTTAGACTGCAGCTTGGATTAGAGCGCTGCGGCAGCGTTTGCCGGTTGATGCACGACCAGCTGGCGCTGCCAGTTACGCAAGCCGATGACTGCCAGCACGATGAAAGCCGCATACAAACCGGCGGTCAGGTTCAGGTTTTTATAGATATACACGCCGACATAGATGATGTCGACCGCAATCCACAGCCACCAGTTGGCGACATATTTGCGCGCCATCCAGAACTGGGCCACCAGGCTGAAACTGGTCAGCGCCGAGTCCAGCCAGGGGATGTGGGCGTCGGTAAAGCTGGCCATGACGTAACCCAGCAATGCGCTGCCAAGCGCCCCCGCCAGCAAACCCGCCAGCCAGCCTGACCTGGAGAGGCGCTGCGGCTGTATATGGTGCTGATCGTTGTGCTGACTATTCCCCCTGCTGCTGCTCCACTGCCACCAGCCGTACAGCTGCATGACGGCAAAGATCAATTGCAGCAACAAATCGGAGTAGAGCTTGGCGGCGAAAAAAATCCGCGCATACAGCAGCACCGAGACCAGGCCGATCGGCCAGCACCATAGATGGCGGCGGGCGGTCAGCCAGACGGCCAGTGCGCTCACTATGACGGCGCTGATTTCCAAACCTGACATCAAGACTCCTGTCGATGAATTTTACGGTTGCAGCGACGCTGCAGATGATCCAGCAGATATTCGCCGGCATCGCTATTAAACCACTCGGCGTGACCGAGGAAATAAGTATCGTAGGCCAGCGCCGAATTCTCGGCGGATTTCTGCACGCCGTGAAAGTAAGCCAGCTCCGACAGCGCGAATTCGGCATGCACCACCGGCAGCAGCGCCGCCAACGCGGCGGCTTCCAGCGCAGACAATGGCCGCACTGCTTCATAAGCATCGAGCATGGCGTCCAGCTGATCGATATGCACCAGCGCCCGCTGGTCGAGCGGCACCGGCGTCGATGGCAACGCCAGCCATTCGATCAGGTTGCGCTCGATGGCGATGGCAAGATCGTAGACTGCGCAAGTACGGTCGGCCAGGCCGAAATCGAGCACTGTCGTCACCGCAGACCGCCCGCGCGCCTGCCATAACAGGTTGGAAGCATGCCAGTCGTTATGCGTCCACAAGGGCGTCAAGCCATGCAACATAGGGCTCAAGCGCGCGTGAAACGGCAGCAATACGCGCGTCACATCCTGTTGCCAGTCGCGCTGCGCCAGATAGTCGGCCAATGCCGGCCGTTCCTGTATGTAACGGCCGGTCCGCTGCAGCACTTGTTGCGGATCTTCGGTATTGAACAGGGTAAAGCCGGAGGCCAGCAATTTGGTGCTGCGCGCGGGCGCATCGTAGCCGCGTGCGGCAAGATGCAGCATGGCCAGCGCACTGCCTGCCGCCGCCGCATCCGCCGTGCTGACAAAAGGGGTCCATGAGGTAGCGTCGCGATAGCGGTCCACTCCCTGGCCGACGCGTTGCACTTCGTAGGTCCAGTCGCCGTCGGCAGAAGCCGTGCTGCCGTCGCTGGCTTGCAACACCTCGCTGACCGCCAGCCCGTGCTGCCGCAGATGCGCCATGAAGCGGTGCTCTTCCATCAGCTCATCGGCAGTCCGGATCTGCTGCAGCAAGCGCTTCACAAATACCGGCCCCGATTCGGTGTCGGCCACGCAGGCGCTTGAAAACGGCCGCGGGCTATGCCAGTTCAGGCGCTTGACCATGCCGATCTGGGGATAGCGGCGCGACAGCCGAGCCACTTCATCCAGCGTCAGTGCAGGCCAGCTCGGCGTCACCGCATCCAGCCCCATGCCGTGGCTCAATACCGTTGGCATGCCATTGTCGATAGCGTCATTTTGTCTTGCGTCGCTCATGCAGCGTGTTTCCTAAATTTCCCGATCCGGATTAGAAGTCGTACTGAACCGACAAACGCGCCGTGCGCGGTGCGCCCAGGTGCAGATAGCCGTCGCCTATGTATTCGCCGACATCTTTCCAATAACGCTTGTCGAACAGATTGTCGACGCTCAGGCGCAGCACCGTGGCGTGGCCCTGCCAACTGGTTTTGTAGCGCATGCCGGCATTGAACACATGATAGGCCGGTACTTCGACATTGCCTTCCCGCGTGGCCGCCTTGCCGGCGCTGTATTGCCAGCCGCCCAGCACGCTCAGGCCGCTGATCTGCGGCACGGTATAGGCGGCATACAGGGCGGCGCGCAGCCGCGGCACGTTGATGGCCTGATGGCCGTCGTAAGCCGCGGTGCCGGTATCCTCGGCGCGGGCCTGAATCAAGGCCAGGCTGGCGGTCAGGCGCAATTGTTTGCTGACCTGGCCGGCTGCATTTAGCTCTATCCCTCTATGGGTTTCGGTGCCTTGCTGGACATAGGTAAAACCATTCTCATCCGGCTTTGGATATTCGTAAGGTTTGCTCATCTGGAATATCGCCGCGCTCAGGCTGAGCTGGTCGCGCCAGTCGTATTTGACGCCGGCCTCGATCTGGCGCGACACGGTCGGCGCCAGAAAGGCATAGGCGTTTTCGGTCCACCACGGCGCCTGGCCGCCCATTGTCAAACCTTTGCTGTAGCTGGTGTACAGCGACAGGTCTGCTTGCGGTTTGTAGACCAGGGCGATTTGCGGCAAAAGCAAGGTTTTATCTGTGGTGCGCGTCGCCGCGCCGCTGATGTCGAGCGCCCTTTCATTGACCCACACCTGGCGCGCGCCGGCAATCAGCTGCCATTGCGGATTGAAGCTGAGGCGGTCTACCGCAAACAAGGATTTTTGCCGGCTGTCGAGACGCAGGTAAGACGCATCCGGCGTCGACGGCGACGGCGCGTAGACGATCGGGTTCGGGTTATAAATATTATCGCTGCCGACATACTCATTGACGCCATCGCTCTGCGCCACGGTGCGGCGGAAAGCACTCGCGCCCAAGGTCAGTTCATGGCGCAGCTTGCCAGTATCCAGACGCCCTTGCAGCACAGCCTGCAATTGATCATTGCGCAGTGTATCGTCGGGGAAACGATAGTCGTAGATATCGAAATCGCCGCTGGCGCTGAAATAGCGGGCTGGCGTTCCGCCTGCGCCGCAAGTGCTGCCGTAACCGCAGCCATACGGGAAGGCCGAGTTATCGTCGATCACCACCCGGCTGCGGCTGGCCGCCAGATACGCATGCCAATCCGGCGTCAGATCGAGATCCAGGCGCAGATTCAGGTTCACGGAATTGATCGTCACCGGCTTGGCCCACGGCTGCGCGCCCAGCAGCTTGTAAGGCGAGACATCGCTCGGGATGACAGTGCCGCCGAGCAGTTGATAACCGGGTGCTGAGCGTTGTTCGCGGTGTTGATATTCGGCGTCGAATTGCAGCCGCGCCTGCGGCGTGATCACCCAATCGGCCGCCAGCGAGGCAAAATTGCGCTGGCCGTCGGCGTCGTTCACATACGAATGCAGGCTTTCGTGGGCAGCGTTGATGCGCAGGCCGAATTGCTTTTGTTCGCCAAACAAGGCGCCGATATCGGTGGCCAGGTAACGCGAGCCACGCGAGTCGGTTTCCAGCGTCACCGAACGCACATCGGCCGGGCGCTTGGTCACATAGTTGATCAAGCCGCCTGGCGCCGCCATGCCGCTTTGCAGACCGGCCAGGCCTTTCAGGATTTCGACGCTCTCTTTGTTTTCGAGCGCCACATTTTGTTCCCCCGCAATGCTCATGCCGTTGATCTGGTAACTGGACGCCAGATCCAGTGCAAAACCGCGAATAGCGAAATTTTCGTAGTAGCCGACCGGCGTGTAATTGTCGCCGACCGCAGCGTCGTTGCGCACCACTTCGCTCAACAGACGTGACTGCTGATCGTCCAGCTGGCTGCGCGTGATGACTGAAATCGAGGCGGGCGTGTCGAGCAAGGGAGCGTCGCCGAATGTCGCAATCGAGGCCGATTTCTTGCGATAACTATCGGTGCCGGTTCCGCTGCCGGTCACGGTAATGGTCGGCAAGGTCGCGGCGTTATCCGTCTTGACTTGTGGCCGCCCGGAAGCAGTTGCCGCCGTCTCTGCCCGATCGGAAGCGCTTTGTGCGTGCGCCATATGGGCGGCAGCTGTGGCCGAGGCAATCAATGTAATCAGCAGTTTTTTTCTGGCAGGCGACGGCAAGCCACGACCAGACGCGGGGTATAGCTGTTTTTTATTTGTCATTATTTTGTTGTTATATGTACATATCAATTAATCATTATGCACATGGTGAGTCTGGGAATCCGGGTGCGATTAAAACAGGACTCGCATTATCCGTCTTTTTGATTAGATTGGAATCAGGGCCTGCGCAATAAGCAGCTTGCATCCGCCAGCCTCATTCCCACGTATACCAATGTGATGCAGTTTCAAAATCAAAGGAGATGCACTCATGGTTAGCCGACGCAATATCATTTTCAGGGCTGGCGCCGCGTTGCTGGCGGGCGGGCTGCTGACGCTCCGGAGCCGGCGGGCGGTTGCCGCCGAAGTGTTTGAAGTCACGCATACCGATGCCGAATGGAAACAGCGCCTAAGCGCGACCCAGTACGCGATCTTGCGGCAGGAAGGCACCGAGCGGCCCTTTTCCAGTCCGCTCGACCATGAAAAACGCGCCGGCACCTTCTTCTGTGCGGGCTGTAATTTAGCGCTTTTTTCGTCCAGGAACAAATTCGACAGCGGCACCGGCTGGCCCAGCTTCTGGCAACCGCTGCCGAACGCAGTCGCCACCAGAGACGACACTACGCTCGGCATGCGCCGCACCGAAGTGCATTGCCGCCGTTGCGGCGGCCATCTGGGCCATGTGTTTAACGACGGCCCGAAACCTACCGGCCTGCGTTATTGCATGAACGGCGCTGTGCTGAAATTCAAGCCCGAGGTCTGATTCATCGGCCTTGCTTTACGCTTTATACCCGCCGGGTTCCGGTATCAACGGCCTTGGTCTGCCCCGATTCCAGTGTAAAGCCGGCGCCGGAATCGGTGCCCAGCACCTTGACCAGATACGGCATCAATTCTTTCAGCATCGGCTCCAGCGTCCACGGCGGGTTGATCACAAACATGCCGCTGCTATGCAAACCGAAACCGTCCGGCGACGGCGTGCGCACGGTCAGCGTGACATTCAGCCAGCCATTGGCTTTCATGCGCTTGAGCTTGTCCGGCATCTGGCGCGATTCCATGCGGTTCAACACGGGATACCAGACGGCGTAAGTGCCGGTGGAAAAACGCGTGAGCGCATCTTCCAGCGTGTTCTTGACGTGGCGGTAATCCTCTTTCACTTCATACGGCGGGTCGATCAGGACCAGGCCGCGCCGCGATGGCAGCGGCAGCAAGGACTTCAAGCCGAGAAAGCCGTCGCCCTGCTGGATCATGACGCGCTTGCCGCGGCCACTGCCACGCTCGCGCTCAGCTTCGAGGCGGCGGAAATTGTCGGTCAGGATCTTGCCGTCGCTGGGGTGCAGTTCAAACAGGCGCAGGCGGTCTTGCTCGCGCATGGTGGCGTCGGCGCAATACGGCGAGCCGGGATAGAAGCGCAGCTTGCCGTCCGGGTTCAACTGCCGCACCACGTCGACATACTCGGCCACCGCCGGCGGCAGATCCTTGCGGTCCCATAGGCGGCTGATGCCGGTCTCGAATTCGGCGTTTTTCGACGCATAACCGCCATCCAGCGCATAGACGCCGGCGCCGGCATGGGTGTCGACAACCATGTAGGAAGTGTCTTTCTGGCCCAGGTAGCGCAATAACTGGATGGTGACCAAGTGCTTCAGCACATCGGCATGATTGCCCGCATGGAAGGCATGGCGGTAACTCAACATAGGAAACTCTATCGTGGTGAAGTGTGTTGCTACACTCTACATCAAAGGGCCAGTCGGCTGCTGTGTAGATGTGCGGCGTAGATGGCTTGGGAAGCGCATAGTACATGGCCCCCCGCTGCGCAAACGACCCGCATTCTAACATTGCGGCAATCGATAAGAAAAAGCTATTCGATTGCGGATTGCATTTTCAACATCTCTTCCGCCACTTTGACGCAGGCTTCGATGTGCCGGTTGCCTATCGCCCGAAAGGCCGAGAAGCCGATCGCTGCCGACACCATCTGGCCGGCGATAGGCACCAGCCGGGTAGCGTTCTTGGAAACCACTTTGACGCCGCTGCGAGTCAGGATTTTCAGCATCAACTCACGCGTCACCATCCGCCCCACCAGCGTGCTGCCGAGGCCGACAATGGTGCTGTAGGCAGCCACCTTGAGCTTGGGCTGGAGTTTTTCGATCTGCTGCGGCGTCATGCCGAACTCGGCGTTGATGTCTTCGATCAGGTGCGACAGCAGATGAATATCGATCGCGATATCGACGCCCATGATCGGCAAGGCGGACGCGCCGGCCGACAACAGCGCCCGCTGGGCCACCATCTGCCGGCAGCGTCGGCGCACTGCGTGCAGCGCCTGCTCGGAAGCGGGGATCAGCACCAGTTCGGCGCTCGGTCTGGTCGGCTTGCGTCCAGGCAGCCGATTGCGCAGGAGATCCAGCATCAGCTAGCCGCCTTGCCTTTGACAAAGCCGTAAATCACACTGAATTCCCATTGCAGCTCCTCAGAGTTGATATTGGTTGCGGGCCGGCGGCGCTCAACAAGCTAATAATCTAGCCAATAAGCAAGCCAGCAACCCGCTGTTCAATATAGAGCAAACTTTGCTTGCGTGCAGCGATTGCTGCGGTAACAAATGTGAAATATTGTCTCGTCAATATGCTAGGCGTGCAGCTCTTGCGCACGATCCAGCCGGAAATACGCGTCCAGCAGGGACGTCTTGTAGACCGCCCCCAGCAATTCCGGATCTTCGTGGCTGCGCACCACCGGCAGCCGTTCGCCCTGATGATCGAGAAAGGATTGCAAGGCGTCGCCCAGGGACATTTCGGGCGTCACCACATGCAGGAATTCGCGCCGCACAAAATCCGCCGCCACCCGCTCTTGCGTATCGCTCTTCTCCAGCAGGCAGGAAGTAATGTCTTGCAGCGCCACCACGCCGCAATAGCGATTGCGCTGGTCGACGATGTAAATATATTTCACCGGATATTTCAAAAACAGGCCGCTGATCTCGGCGAATGGCGCCGTCAACGGCAACACCGTTTCCGCCGGCCGGATCAGTTCATTCATGTGGATGCCGCGCAAGCGCACCCGCTCTTGCGCATCGCGATTGCGCTTGATGGTGATGTCGTACATGGACGCGCCGTTGATGCTGCGCGCCACAAAGTAAGCCACCACGCAGGACAGCATCAGCGGCAACACAGCCTGATAGCTCAAGGTCATCTCGAAAATCATCAGGATCGCCATCAGCGGCGCACTGGTGGCCGCCGCCAGGAACGCGCCCATGCCCACCATCGCATACGCGAACGGCCCCGAGATAGTGCCCGGCGACACCGTGTGCAGCCCCAGCCCGAACAGATAGCCGATGGCGGCGCCGACAAACAGTGTCGGCGTGAAGATGCCGCCGACCGCGCCGGACCCGGTGGTAATGGCGGTGGCCACTACCTTGAGCACCAGCACCAGCAGCACGCTCCACCACAGCCAGGGCGTATGCAGCAGAGAGTTGACCACGCTATAGCCGTTGCCCCAGACCTCCGGCATCCAGATCGAAATCAAGCCCAGCAGCAAGCCGCCCACGCCCAGCCGAAGCGGCAACGGCAAAGCGGTCTTGATAAACATCTTTTTGGAAAAGCCCAGCAAACGCAGGAATTGCGGCGCAGCGACGCCGGCCATCATCCCTAGCAAGACAAACCACAGGATCTCGATGCCGGCGATCGGCGGGAACGGCGGCATCTCGTAGGCCGGATGGTAGCCCGGCAATTCGCGCATGGTGATGTTGGCCACCACTGAGGCCACCACCACCGGCCCGAAACTTTCCATGACGATTGCGCCCAGCACGATTTCAGTCACGAAAAATGCGCCTGCAATCGGCGCGTTGTAAGCCGAGGTAATCCCGGCCGCCGCACCGCAGGCCACCAGCAAGCGCAAGCGGGCCGGATTGAAATAGGTGAAACGGCCGACCAGCGACGCCGCCAGCGCCGCCAGCTGCACCATCGGACCTTCACGCCCGATCGAACCACCCGAGACGACTGTCGCCAGCGAAGCCATGCTGCGCAACAGGCTCTGCCGCACCGGAATATTGCCGTCGCCTAGCGCCACCGCTTCCATATAGTCCGACGTCGCGCTGGACGGCATACGTCTCGCCCACAGTAAAAACGCGCCGGCGATCAAGCCGCCTGCAGCCGGCAGCAACAAACGCATCGGCCACGGCAAGCTCTTGGCGATGGCGACAAAACTGCCGCTCTGCCCGGTCAGCAGCAACTGCAAGCCGGAGATGCATTCGCGGAACAAGATCGTCGCCAGCGCACCCAGGAAACCAACCACCGCCGCCCACAACAGCATCGAATGGCTTTCCGAAAAATGGAACAGGCGTTGCAGGCGGATCCGGTATCGTAAGAGGGTACTGCGCGATGTGCTACGTAAGAGCATGGTGTGTGGTGGCAAGAAGATGGTGGTTGGAGTGCGGCCGCCGGCAGCGCTTAAGAGTCGCCAGGCTGAACCATCAGCGTATCGAAATACGCCATGTCCGCCGCTACCGCCGCCTCCGCCCTGCCTTGCATGGCTTGATAACGGGCGATGATCTCATGTCCGATTGGCGTGACTTGCGCGCCGCCGCCCTTGGCGCCGCCGGTCGCGGTCGCCACCAGCGGCGACTTGAAGCATTGGTTCATCGCGTCCACCAGCAGCCAGGCGCGGCGATAAGACATGCCAAGCGAGCGCGCTGCAGCGGAAATCGAACCGCTTTCATGAATGGCCTGCAGCAGTGCTGCCTTGCCGGGACCGAAGGCGATTGCATCGCCCTGCAACACTCTGAGCCGAATCGATTTGGAATTTGCCATATGCGGGATTGTAGCAAGGAGGTCAGCAGCGGCTCAGATATTTCGTTGACAAGTTCGCCAGCTCAACAAAAACCCGGCCGGATTTCACGCGGCCTCAGTATTTTTTAAAGTTGACCTACGCTGTATCCTGCCATATATTTCGATTTTGCCATTTGCTGCTCAGGAGATATTGCATGTTGCGTCGCTTTAAACATCTGGTTCTAGCCAGCGCCCTGCCCCTGTTGCTGTTGACGCCGGCAGTACATGCAGCCGATCTGGTGGTCTCGGCTGCGGCCAGCCTGACTAACGCCTTCAAGGATCTGGGCCAGTCTTTTGAAGCGCAACATCCGGACACCAAGGTGATATTCAACTTTGCCGCATCCGATGTCTTGCTGCAGCAGATCATCAAAGGCGCGCCGGCCGATGTATTTGCCTCCGCCGACCAGGAAGCCATGAACAAGGCCGAAAGCGAAAAGGCGGTGCTGACCGGCAGCCGCAAGAACTTTGCGAATAACCAGATCGTGCTGATCGTGCCGGCCGACAGCCAGCTGCACATCCAGCAATTGCAGGACCTGACCCGGCCGGCGGTCAAGCGCGTCGCCTACGGCAATCCGGCTTCGGTGCCGGTCGGCCGTTACACCAAAGCCGCGCTGGAGCACGCCAACTTGTGGGATGCGGTTGCCGCCAAGGGCGTGCCGGCGCAGAACGTGCGCCAAAGCCTGGACTACGTGGCGCGCGGCGAAGTCGAAGCCGGGTTTGTTTTTTCCACCGACGCCGCGATCATGCCGGACAAGGTCAAAGTCGCATTGCGCGTGCCTTCGCAAACCGCGGTCAGCTATCCGATCGCTGTCACCGCCACTACCAAACAAGCTGAGATGGCAGCCAAGTTCGTCGCCTATGTGCTGTCGCCGACCGGCCAGACTACGCTGGCGCGCTACGGTTTCTTGAAACCCTGATGACAGAGTGTTATCGTCAGGTTTTTCAGCACAGCAACAAGGTATGCAGTGAATAGAAAGCAGAAGTCATGAACAGCGGAGTGTGGGTTGCCCTAACGCTGTCGTTGAAAGTTGCAGGCTGGGCGACCCTGCTTAACATGCTGTTCGGTGTCGCCGCCGCCTATGGCTTGTCGCGCTGGCGCTCGCCGGCGCGCGATCTGGTCGACGCCGTGCTGACCTTGCCGCTGGTGCTGCCGCCGACGGTGCTCGGCTATTACCTGCTGGTGCTGCTGGGCCGCCGTGGCGTGTTTGGCGCCTGGCTGGAAAAATGGGGCGTCCAACTGGTATTCACCTGGCAAGGCGCAGTGATCGCCGCCACCATCGTCGCCTTTCCGCTGGTCCTCAAATCCGCCCGCGCCGCCTTCGACAATGTCGATGGCCAACTGGAAAACGCCGCCCGCGTGCTGGGCGTATCGGAAGCCGGCGTGTTCTTCCGCGTGACCTTGCCATTGGCGTCCAAGGGTATCGCGGCGGGCGTCTTGCTGGCCTTCGCCCGCGCACTCGGCGAATTCGGCGCCACCCTCATGATCGCCGGCAATCTGCCGGGCCGCACCCAGACTTTATCGGTGGCGATTTATGAAGCGGTGCAAGCCGGCGACGACCAGACCGCCAATCTGCTGGTGCTGATTACCTCGGCCACCTGCATCGTGGTGCTGCTGATCGCCGGCCGCCTGCTGCCGAAAAGCCAGCGCCGCAGGCAGCAATCATGACGAATTTTCTATGACTATCGAGATCAGCATACGCAAACACCTGCAAGCCGGCGATCGCGGCTTCAATCTGGATATCGCCTTGCACGCCGACAGCAACCGGGTAGTGTTGTACGGCCCGTCGGGCGCCGGCAAGAGCCTGACCTTGCAAGCCATCGCCGGCTTGCTGATACCTGACTACGGCTTGATACGTCTCAAGCAAAATATTTTATTCAATAGCGCCACCGGGATTTGCCTGCCGCCGCAGCAACGCAAAGTTGCCTATCTGTTTCAGGACTATGCGCTGTTTCCGCATCTCACCGTGGCGCAGAACGTGGCTTTCGGTTTGCGTAAAGGCAGTTTCAATCTGCGCCGCCCGCATGATCATCCGATGGTAAAAAAATGGCTGGCTTCGTTCGAACTGAGCGCCACCGCCAACAGTTATCCGCATCAGTTGTCGGGCGGCCAGCGGCAGCGGGTGGCGCTGGCTAGGGCACTCGTATTGGAGCCGGATATCTTGCTGCTGGACGAACCGTTTTCCGCACTCGACTTGAGCTTGCGCGACAAGATGCGGAGCGAGCTATCGGAACTGCAACGGCATCTCGATGTGCCGATGATGGTAATCACCCACGATCCGGCCGACCTGGCCTTGTTAGGCGACGAGATCTTCGAAATCCGCGACGGCAGGATAAACCCGTAAGCGCGCGCCCGCCAAACCATAAAAAAGCGCAGAACCCGAATCGGGTCTACGCTTTTTTCTCAAGCCGGATGCTGCTTAAACGCTGCTTAGAAAATGTGACGGATACCGACAGCGACGCCAGTCACGCTATCCTTGCCGACCAGTTCCGACAAGGCCGCATTCTTGGCCTTGTTGTAGTCCACCGTACCGTAGACCTGAGTCCGCTTGGACAAGGCATATTCCGCCACGCCGACCAGCGCGTAACGGGTGCCGTCGCCCAGGCTGCCCAAAGTAGCAACCGTGACGTTCTTGCTCTTGTCATAGTAACCAGCGGCGGTCAGCGACCAGGCTGGAGTTGCCTGATAAGTCGCCCCCAGGAAGTAAGCATTGTCCTTGCGCTCAACACCGCCGATGCCGCCGTTGATCGCAGCTACGCTGTTGGAGACGCCGAAATATGCAGGAGTGGTGCCAGTGCTGTCCTTGATCCGATAGTAGCCGCCAAACAGCTTGGCTGCACCCAGGGTGTAGGAAACGCTCAGGTTATAGGCGGTATCCTTCCAGTCCGAATTGGTCGGGCTGACAGTTTGCTGAAAACCGCCGCCAATCGCAAACGGACCGGCGGTATAAGCCAGGGTGCCGCCGATCTGGCTGCCTAGCCTGATCGATCCGGCCTTCTCGCCCGCGGCATAGCTCACACCGGCAGCAAGGCCGCCGAACGTACCGTAGTATTTGAGCATATTCGAATTGCGGACCAAGGTTGCGCCGGCCGGCATCCATGCGTTCTGGTCGTAATTGCCGACTGTCAGCGGATCGAAGTGATCAGCCATCAGATCGAACAACGGAGTCTGTTGACGACCCACAGTGAACTGGCCGAAGCTGCCGCTCAAGCCGACGTAAGACTGGCGGCTGAACAACACGCCCGGGCTGGACATGGCGCCGTTATTGGAGTTGAAGCCATTCTCCAGACGGAAAATCGCTTTCAGGCCGCCGCCCAGATCTTCACTGCCTTTGAAACCTATACGGCTGTTGGAAATTGCGCCATTCGTGACTATGAAGTTCTTTTGTCCGGCCGCGTTATCGCTGCTGAGATAGCGAATGCTGGTGTCGACAATGCCGTAGATCGTGACATTGGTTTGCGCCATTACGCTGCCGCTGGCGACGCTTGCCGCTGCTGCCGCCAATAACAAAGTGTATTTTTTCATGCATCTCTCCATAGATTGAACATTTTTAGATTTTTTAACGACAGCATGGCACCCTCGCCATGACCGTCGCTTTACCGCCACTACTACTGCCTTACGCTGCCATTTCAGCGTTGCCTGGGGTAAAGCTGAGCAGCCATAATATCAGCACAATCTTACCCCAAGGCAAGTTGTTGTTAAAACCCAACTGTCTTTATTCGGATTTCAATACACCGCGACGTATTTGATCACGCTCTATCGACTCAAACAGCGCCTTGAAATTGCCTTCGCCAAAACCCTCGTCGCCTTTACGCTGGATAAACTCGAAAAACACCGGCCCCAGCGTGGTCGCCGAAAAGATCTGCAGCAGCAGGCGCTGGCCCTGATCGTCCGAGACGCCATCCAGCAGGATGCCGCGGGTTTGCAGCTCGGCGGTCGGCTCGCCGTGGCCAGGCAAGCGGCCTTCCAGCATTTCGTAATAGGTGGCCGGCGGCGCTGTCATGAACGGCGTGCCCATTTTTTTCAAGGCGTCCCAGGTCTTCAGCAGATCGTCGGTTTGCAAGGCGATATGCTGGATTCCCTCGCCGTTGAACTGCATCAGGAATTCTTCGATCTGTCCCGAGCCTTTGGATGATTCTTCATTCAAAGGGATGCGGATCTTGCCGTCCGGCGCACTCATGGCCTTGGATGTCAGCCCGGTGTACTCGCCCTTGATATCGAAATAGCGGATTTCGCGGAAATTGAACAGTCGCTCGTAAAAGGCGGCCCAATGCGCCATCCGGCCGCGATACACGTTATGGGTCAGATGGTCGATGGTTTTCAGGCCGGCGCCGACCGGGTTGCGGTCAACCCCCTCGATGAATTCAAAATCGATGTCATAGATCGATTTGCCGGGAGTGAAGCGATCGATCAGATACAGCGGCGCGCCGCCGATGCCCTTGATCGCCGGCAAGCGCAGCTCCATCACGCCGGTGGTAATTTCCATCGGCTCGGCGCCGCGCTCCAGTGCGCGCTGGTACGCCAGGTGCGCATCGTGCACGCGAAACGCCATGCCGCAGGCAGACGGGCCATGCTCTTTGGCAAAGTAATAGGCAGGGCTTTTCGGCTCATAGTTGATGATGAAATTGATATCGCCCTGGCGATACAGCATCACATCCTTGGAGCGGTGACGCGCCACCTTGACGAAGCCCATGGCTTCGAATGCCGGCTCCAGCACATTGGGGGTTGGCGAGGCGAACTCGACAAATTCAAAGCCGCACAGGCCCATGGGGTTTTCAAAAAGGTCGGACATGATGCACTCCTAAATATAAAATCTGGTGGACTGAATCAAACTGGATCAGTTATAGGTAACAACCGGCTCCTGGGTTGCTGGCGTAATCAGCTGTTGCAAAGCGATTTCAAAAGCCACTTTTGCGATACCGGTATGGCTGGCGGAATGGCTGTGACATTTTTCCAAGGCTGCGGCCACGGTCGCCGAGACATCGCCGAAGATGGCTTCATCCGATATTTCGACCTCGCTCTGCATCAAGAAAGCAAAGGCGCGCGCCATGCCGCAGTTTGCAACAAAATCAGGTATCACAGCTATTCGATTATCGGCATATTCATAGATCGGGCCGTAGAAAATATCGCTGTCGGCAAACGGCACATTGGCGCCGCTGGAAACCACCTGGAGGCCATTCGCAATCATCTGATCCACCTGCTCCTGCTTGACCAGGCGCGAGCCGGCGCACGGCAGGAAAATATCCGCGCCGACGCTCCAGATGGCGGCATTGCAAGCCTCGAAGGACAGCATGTTCTCAGCAATCAGCTGATTGCCCTGCTTCGCCAGAAACAAGGCGTGTACCTCTTCATGGCTAAAGCCATCGGCGTTGATCAGGCCGCCATTGCGGTCAATGATGCCGACCACGCGCGCACCGGCCTTGGATAGATAATACGCCGCCGTCGAACCGACATTGCCCCAGCCCTGCACGATCACGCGCTGGTCTGCCACGCTGCCGCCGTACAGGCGGTAGTAGTGCAATACGGACTCCGCCACGCCCCAGCCGGTGATCAAGTCTGCCACCAGGTATTTGCGGCTGGCGGCTGGCGTGTAACGGACATCCTCCACCACCTTGGCCACGCCCATGCGCAACTGTCCGACCTTTTGAATCCGCTCGCTGTCGCTAGGCTGGAAATGGCCGTTGACAATTCCTTCCTGCGGATGCCACAAACCGTAACGCTCGGTCATCGGAATCACTTCATGCACTTCGTCGACATTCAAGTCGCCGCCGGTGCCGTAGTAGGTTTTCAGCAAAGGCGTGACCGCCTTGTACCAGCGGCTCAGCACGCCATCCTTGCGCGGATCGGCAGGATCGAAATCGATGCCCGACTTGGCGCCGCCGATGGCCGGGCCGGAGACGGTGAACTTGACTTCCATGGTCTTTGCCAGCGATTCCACTTCGCGCCGATCCAGGCCGCTGCGCATGCGCGTGCCGCCGCCGGCCGCACCGCCGCGCAGCGAATTGATGACAATCCAGCCGCGCGCAGGGGTTTCTGCGTCATGCCATTCAAAGACGATTTCCGGCGCCTTGCTTTCAAACGCATTCAGTAAAGCCTTCATACTTCTCCTTGAGATATCTGTGGTTGCGATAACGCTGTCCGCTTGGTCAAGCAATATTTGTTCAAGCAATACTTATCCAAGCAACAGCTTGTCATCGTCAATTTTTTCGCCGCGTGTGGTTTCAAACATTCTCAGCAGATCCGGCACATCCAGACCGCGCCGCTGATCGCCATGCACGTCCAGGATGACCCTGCCCTCATGCAGCATCACGGTGCGCGTGCCGTAGTCCAGCGCCTGCCGCATGCTGTGCGTCACCATCATCGCCGCCAACTGGCTGGATTCGACGATCTTGGCTGTCAGCGCCAGGATGAAGGCGGCGGTTTTCGGATCCAGCGCGGCGGTATGCTCATCCAGCAGCAGGATGCGCGACGGCTGCAACGAGGCCATCAACAGGCTGACCGCCTGCCGCTGGCCGCCGGACAACAAGCCCATGCGGTCGGACAAACGATTTTCCAAGCCCAGGTTCAGAATGCTGAGCTTGTCGCGGAACAGTTCGCGCAGGTTGCGGTTCAGCGAAAAACGCAGGCCGCGCGCGCTGCCGCGCTTCCATGCCAGCGCCATGTTTTCTTCAATCGTCAAGCTTTCGCAGGTGCCCGCCATCGGGTCCTGGAATACCCGCGCCACCAGATCGGCACGCTGCCAGCTGGAGCGGCGGGTGGCGTCGACGCCATCGATCTTGATGCTGCCGTTATCGACCATTAGATCGCCGCTGACTGCATTCAACATGGTCGACTTGCCGGCGCCGTTGGAACCTATCACCGTGACAAACTGCCCTGATGGAATTTCCAGCGAGAGGCCGCGCAACACCTTGTTTTCGATAGGCGTGCCGGGATTGAAAGTAATTTCCAGATTTTTCAGTTGCAACATCAGTTTTCCCCTTCCCGGGTGGCTGGCAAAACACTAGCGCCTGATGGTTTCAGTTTCACATTGCCGCGCATGCGGCCGAAGCTGCGTTTGAAATTAGGTATCAACAGCGCAAATCCGACCAGCATGGCAGTCACCAGATTCAAGTCCTGCGCCTTGAGGCCGATGAAATCCATATCCAGCGCCAGCGCAATGAAGAAACGGTACAGCACGGCGCCGAAGATGCAGGCCGCAGTAGTAATCACCAGGCTGCGCGCCGGCACTACCGTCTCGCCGATGATCACCGCCGCCAGCCCTATCACGATGGTGCCTATGCCCATCGAAATATCGGCGCCGCCCTGGGTCTGTACAAACAGCGCGCCAGCCAGCGCCACCAGTGCGTTGGAAATAGCCAGGCCCCAAACGGTCTGGCGGTGTGTGGAAATACCTTGGGCGCGCGCCATGCGCGCATTGGCGCCAGTGGCGCGCATCGACAGCCCGGTCTCGGACGCGAAAAAAGCATCCAGCAAGAGCTTGGCAATCAGCACGATCACCGCCATCACCAAAGGCTGCACCCAGTAATCCGGCAATGCGCCAACGTGAATCATGCTGAATACGGTCGGCTCGCTGATCAGCGCGACGTTAGGTTTGCCCATGATGCGCAGGTTGACTGAATACAGCGCGATCATCACCAGAATGCTGGCCAACAATTGCATGATCTTCAGATACACGTTCAGACAGGCTGTCACGCAACCCGCCAGGCCGCCGGCCAGCAGTGCGATAAAGGTAGCCAGGAAGGGGTTCCAGCCAGAGACAATCAGCGTTGCGGCGACTGCGCCGCCAAGAGGAAAACTGCCGTCGACCGTCAGATCGGGAAAATTGACGACACGGAAAGACAAGAACACGCCAAGCGCGACCAGGCCGAAAATCAGGCCGATCTCGATGGCGCCGAGCGAAGCGATGAGCGACATAAACTTCCTTAAATAGGCTGCAGAACCGCCTGACCAGCCAAGCGGCAGGCGGTTCACCAACAAAACAGAATCACCAACGATGCAACATACGGATGACCGCAACGGCCATCCGCACTTACCTTATTCGACGACTTTGGCGGACTTGACCAGCTCAGCCGGCAAGGTCAGGCCTTGTTTCAGGGCAGCCTTAGGATTAACGTAAAGCTCAAATGTGTTGCTGGTTTGCGAGGCGATCTTGCCAGCCGCTTCGCCCTTCAGGATGCGCACCACGATCTTGCCGGTCTGACGGCCGAGATCGTAATAATTCAAGCCGATGGCGGCCGCCGCACCGCGTTTGACCGCGCCGGTATCGGCAGCGACGATAGGCAACTTGGCTTGCTCCGCAACCTTGACGACGCCTTCAAGCGCCGACATGACGTTGTTGTCGGTCGGCGCGTAGATCACATCGGCCTTGCCGATCAGGCTCTGCGCAGCGCTAGGCACATCAATGGTACGGGCGGCGGCGGCTTCGACCAAAGTCAGATCGGTGCCGGCCAGCAGCTTCTTGAGGGATTCGACGATCGACACCGAATTCGCTTCGCCCGGGCTATAGATAACGCCAATGCGCTTGGCCTTGGGCGCGACCTGACGAATCAGCTCGATCTGCTTTGTCAGTGGCGACATGTCGGAGACACCGGTGACATTGGTGCCGGAGGCATCCCAGCTCTTCACCAGCTTGGCCGCGACAGGATCGGTGACGGCGGCGAACACGATAGGCACGCTCTTGGTAGCGGCCACCAGCGCCTGCGCCGACGGCGTCGCAATCGCGACCGCGACATCCGGCTGGCTGCCGGCATATTTGCGCGCGATCTGCGCTGCCGTGCCGTTATTGCCTTGGGCGCTTTGGTATTCGAACTTCAGGTTTTTGCCGGCCTCATAACCGGATGCCTTCAATTCATCCTTGACGCCGTCGCGCACGGCGTCCAGCGCAGGATGTTCAACAATCGCCGTGACGACCACGGTCTTGTCGGCGGCATAGGCAGCCGGAGCGGATACGCTTGCCAGGCTGAGCAGGACTACAGATGCGATAGCGGAACGCAAGAAAGGAAATTTCATGGATTTGTCTCCAGATTAGTCTGTTTTGATTGCCGGAAATCGGCTTATGAAACGGCTTCTTTATATTGCGACAAGGGTTGTTCTCCTTGCTGCTACAGATTTTTTTCTGAAAAAAGTATAGCTTTTAACGCTGAAAATTGGTTTGCGACTTGAGCCCGATTTTTAAGCGCTTATGAAATATAATTTCTCTATAAATCCACAAATCGAGAATAAATTGCATAAAATTGATATCGATCAAATCGACCGCAAAATCCTGACTTTCTTGCAGCAAAACGGCCGGGCATCCAACCTGGAACTGGCGGAAGCGGTCAATTTATCTGCTCCGCAATGCCATCGCCGCCATCGCCGGCTGGAACAGGCGGGCTTCATTGTCGGCTACGAAACCAGGCTGAGCCCGGCCAGCCTGGGTTTGAACGTGATCGCCTTTGTCCACGTATCGATGGAAAAAGGCCATATCAATGACTTGTCGGGATTCAAGATCGCCATCAATGAATGGCCGCAGATTCTGGAGTGTTATTCAATCACCGGCGATTTTGACTACGTGCTCAAGGTCACCGCACACGACTTGAAAGAACTGTCGGATTTTCTGATGGAAAAGCTGATGCGCATGCGTGGCGTCAGCGGTGTGCGTTCCAGTGTCTGCCTGGATGAAATCAAGGCGACCAATATGCTGCCGCTGCCTGCGGTATGAGATAGATGCAGCGGCGGGCCAAATAAAAAAGCCGCATCCTTATGGGATGCGGCTTTCCAGGCTATTGACATGAAAATGCCGGCGCCCCTAAATGAGTCGTCATCCCCGCGAACGCGGGGATCCAAGTTGCAGCCTAAAATAGATTCCCGCGTGCGCGGGAATGACGCCGCGGAAATTATTCGAAGTCGCCGCTTTAAGCAACTTAGTTAACTTAGGCAACCTTGGACTCGAAGAATTGCTCATCTTCGGTCGAACCGTGCAAAGCGGTAGTCGACGACTGACCTTGCTGGATAGCCTGGGTCACTGCATCGAAATAACCGGTGCCGACTTCGCGCTGATGCTTGACCGCGGTAAAGCCCTTGTCGGCAGCAGCGAATTCGGCTTCTTGCAGTTCGACGAAAGCCGACATCTGGTTGCGTGCATAACCGTGCGCCAGGTTGAACATCGAGTAGTTCAATGCATGGAAACCGGCCAGCGTGATGAACTGGAACTTGTAACCCATGGCGCCCAGTTCTTTCTGGAACTTGGCGATGGTGGCGTCGTCCAGGTTCTTTTTCCAGTTGAACGATGGCGAGCAGTTATACGCCAGCATCTTGCCCGGGAACTTGGCATGCACCGCTTCTGCGAATTTCTTGGCGAAAGCCAGATCCGGCTTGCCGGTTTCACACCACACCAGATCGGCGTAAGGCGAATAAGCCAGTGCGCGCGAGATAGCCTGGTCGATGCCTGGACGGGTCTTGTAGAAACCCTCAACGGTGCGCTCACCGGTCAGGAAAGGCTTGTCGTTGTCATCGACGTCGGAAGTCAGCAAATCGGCTGCTTCCGCATCGGTGCGAGCGATCACCAGGGTCGATGTGCCGGAGACGTCGGCCGCCAGACGCGCAGCGTTCAGCTTTTCGACTGCTTCGCGGCTTGGCACCAGCACCTTGCCGCCCATGTGGCCGCACTTCTTGACGGAGGCCAGCTGATCTTCGAAGTGAACGCCGGCAGCGCCGGCATCGATCATCGATTTCATCAGTTCATAGGCATTCAGCACGCCGCCGAAACCGGCTTCGGCATCCGCCACGATAGGCGCGAAAAAGTCGATATCGTTTTTGCCTTCCGACCACTGGATCTGGTCAGCGCGCTGGAAAGTATTGTTGATGCGCTTGACCACCAGCGGTACCGAGTTGGCAGGATACAGCGATTGGTCAGGATACATTTCGCCGGCCAGGTTGGCGTCGCCGGCAACCTGCCATCCCGACAGATAGATCGCTTTCAAGCCAGCCTTGACTTGCTGCATCGCTTGATTGCCGGTCAGTGCGCCGAGGGCGTTGACGAAGGGCTCATCGTGAACCAGGTTCCACAGTTTCTCGGCGCCGCGCTTTGCCAGCGTATGTTCGATCTGTACCGAACCGCGCAACCGGACCACGTCTTCCGCTGAATAATTGCGGGTAACGCCTTTCCAGCGTGGGTTCTCGGCCCAGTCCTTGGCCAATGCTGCTACTTGCTGTTCACGTGTAGTCATCGTCGTTCTCCTGTTAAAAACAAAAAAGTGAAATCAAATTCGATGACTAAATAGTAGGCTTATCTGTGCGAGGCAACAATGTCTTATATAAGACATATAAGTATTTTTATTTCGTTTAAATTCAATGACTTAATTTTCAATTTTCGCGATATGAAATAAAATCCCTGAGAGTGAAATATGAAAATGGTGCTTCGCATTTTCATATTTCATATTATGAAACGCAAATTCCGTATTCTGAAATATCGCGATCAAAGGCTGGGGAGCAAGCTCCCCGGCTTCACACTTGGCGTATTAGAACGATTTTGTCATCGACAGATAGAAACCGCGCCGCTGCCCAAACTGCGGCGCGCCGACGCCAATGCCCGAGCCGTCGCGGATCTCATAGACCTTGTCGAACAGATTGATCACACTCAGACGCGTAGTGAACTTGCCGATCGGGCTATCGCTGAATACATGGCTGGCGCCCAGGTTGACCTCGGTATACGCCGGCAAGTGATCGGTATTGGCAAAGCCGCTGCGCAAGCCGCTGCCGAACAGCGCGTCGGCCGTCAGCGTCGTGCCTTGCCACAGGTAAGAGACGCCGGTCGATGCGGTGATGGCTTGATCGTGATCCAGATGCACCCAGTGGCTGGAGATGTAGTCGAGCTTATCCTGCCCGAAGTTGTACTGGCCGGACACGATATTTTTGCCCAACGCCGTGGAGCGCGCCAGATTCAGATACGCCCCCAGATCACCCTTGCGATAGTTCAGCGTCAGTTCCAGACCGTAGACCTTGCCATGTTCGTAGTTAAACGGGGTGAATAGCAAGGCCGATCCGAACTGCCCCTCGTCCAGCAGATTCTTGACTTTCTTGTAGTAGCCATCCAGCCCCAGCGTCAGGTGCTGTGTCAGCTGATGATTGACGCCCAAGTCGAAATAATCCGAACGCTCCGCCTGCACCGGGTCGTTCTGGCTGCTGGCGGAAGCATTGGTGGTGCCGTTGAAGCTGGCGATGGTGCTGGAGCCGATCAGCTCGCTGGCCGGCGGCGTGAAATATCTGGCGTAACCGGCGTGAAAGGTGGTTTGCGGCGTCATCTGGTACACCACGCCGATGCGCGGGCTGAACTGGCTGGCGGTGACGTAGGCATTGATCCAGTCGGCGCGGGCGCCGTAGTTCACCGTCACTTTGTCGTTCAGCTTCCACTCGTCTTGCAGATACAAGCCGGTCTGGTTGGTAGTTTTCTGGCTGCTGTCGGCAAGAGAAATCGGCTGCGTCGACAGTTGCGCGCCGCTGTCGTCGGCCGGGAAGGTCAGCGAGTTGCTGCTGTTCTTTAAATTCTCACGCGTATAGTTGATCCCGGCGCGCAGCGTATGGTTGGCGTTCAAACGGTAACTGCCGTCAGCCTGCAAGCCGTTCGCCAGGCCGGTCCGCAATACGCGGGAGGCGACGCCGGTATACAACAGGTCGCCGACCTGGTCCGGCTCGAACAGCACTTTCGAGTAACGGCTGAATGCCGCTACCTGGTAATCGATGTCGGAGCCGATTTTTCCCTGCAAGGCAAGAATGCCGTAGCGATTGGTTTCGCGCTGCCGTTCGTTGACGTTAGCCGACGGATAATCCGTCACACCGTCCAGCTGGAAACCGGGCGTCTGCCCGGGCCTGTTCGGGATCTGGAACCGGCCGTCCGAATTGCCCAGGATCAGGCTGACGCGCGTATCCGCATCGAGCAGATAGGAAAAATAACCGAAAGCCTTGTTTTGCAAAGTGCGGTCGTGCAAGGCGCTGGAAGCGCCGGTTGGATTTTCGATGCCCAGATTGTTGGCCTCAAAAGAACCGTTGACGTAATAGCTGAAGGTGTCGGTGCTGCCGCTGACATCGCCGCTGACCTGGCGCGTATTGTTGCTGCCGATCTGCACGCCGATATTGCCGCCGTTGGCCAGTTCGCCGTTCTTGGTATGAATATCGACCACCCCCGCTGTCCGATAACCGTATTGCGCGGACAAGGCGCCGGTGAGGACGCTGACGCTGTCGACAAAACGGGTATCCAGGGTCTGGCCGAAGCCGGAAATACTTTCCGGCAAAATGATGCCGTTCAACCGGTATTGCAGATCGGCGTGATCGCCGCGCACATGCAGCTGGCCGAAGGAATCCTGGGCCACACCCGGGGCGCGCAGTAAAACTTCATTGAATGCCGTGTCTTCGCCTTGCGGCATGGCGGCGATTTCCTTGCGGCCGATGCGATAAATGCTGCTGCCGGTCTCTACCTGAATTCCATTCCTGGCGCGATCCAGGCGATCGGCAGTGATCACCACCGCGCTGCCTGCCTCGACCGTGCCGGCCTGGCTGGCTTTCAAGGTGATGTCGGCAGTAGCGCCCGCCTCGTCAGCCACCGTCACGGTGCCGGTTTCCGACTGGAAGGACGGCTTGCCAACGCTGATGGCATAGCTGCCGGGAGCAATGTCGCTAAAGACAAAATGTCCTTGCTGATCGCTCCTGGTGCTGCCGACGGTATTGCCGCGCGCATCTTTCAAGGCGACCGTGGCGTCAGGCAAAGGATGGCCGAGCGCGTCATGGATAGCGCCGCTGATTTGTTTTGCGACGGACTGCGCATAAGCGGCAGGAATAGCAATGCCGTAGGCGAGCGCAATCAGGGCGCTTAGTTGTAGTCGACGCAACAAGCGTGTGTTCATTCTCAAACTCCAGTAAGGGAAATAACCCAGGGGGAATAACCCCGCGAATAGCCCGACCGCCATTTCCGGGGCGACGGCAAGCGCTGCCACGCGGTCGGAAGATGGATTGCAGACAGCGTCGGGGCTGTCCCAGGTCAGAAACAAAAAGGGAAACGTCAGGCGAGGGAAATCGGCGGGGCTTGGGAATGCGGAGTCAGGTAATGCTCTTGTGCCGGTATGAAGGCATAGACCAGTTCGACAGCGGCGCGATACGCAAATATCAGGACCGGGGTCAGCACCGGCACCGGGCTGGAGGAGACAGGAGACGGGAAATCGGCAGCCAGATCGCAGCTGACACAGTCGGACGAAACGTCGGCCAGGCTATGATTGTGGAAAGCCATCCCGACCAGTTGCAACACCAGGATGGCCAGCGCCAGCCACAGCGCGATCTGCTGCATGCGCAGCTTGAAGCGGCGCCGGGCGCCGAAATGCGGTTCGGCGATCAGGCGCATGCGATGTCCTTGCGGCGGCAAGGCGCTGCTATCTGCCGCAAATCTGCAGACGCGTCCGTCTCACACGCTAAGCGCGGCGATGGCTGGATCGGTCTGGTCGGCTGGCGATACATACGGTTTTGGCCTGGGTTATGTCTCTGGTAAAAATCAAAGACGTCAGACTGTGAGTGTAATCGCGAACCGGCATTGCTTGCAACACAGTTGCACAATTTGAGCGTCGTGTTGCTCATCAAATTAAAATTACACAGCTCAAATCGTGCCGGCAATCTTTACAATGCGTTGAGTTAAGCTGCAACAACAACGTGATGCAAAAATAAGCTCCCCTACCCATCAGCAACGAACAGGAGGAAAAATGCCCAACCGTGAACAAATTCTGGCGCAATGGCAAGCCGAGGAAAGCGCCGTGCGCGCCAGACTGGCTGCTCCCGGCGTGGCCTCGCTGGAGCAATTGAAACAATACAGCGGCGCTGAATTTTTACAGCGCATCCTGAACGGAGAGTTACCGGTAGCGCCGATTGCGCAAACGCTGGACTTCACCTTGATCGAGGCGGAACCCGGCCGCGTGGTGTTTCAAGGCACGCCAGACATGCGGCACTACAACCCCATCGGCAGTGTGCATGGCGGCTACTTTTGCACCTTGCTGGATTCGGCGCTGGGTTGCGTGGTGCAATCGATGCTGCCCAAGGGCAGCGGCTACACCACACTGGAGTTGAAGGTCAATCTGATTCGGGCGCTGACCGATAAAACCGGCCCGGTGCGCGCCATCGGCAAAGTGATCCAGGTCGGTGGCAGGGTCGGCGTGGCGGAAGCGAATATCGTTGATGTCGACGGCAAAATCTACGCCCATGCGACCACTACCTGCCTGGTGTTTGCACTGTCCTAAAATCACAACGCTTACGGCACGGGACGCCGAGATCCGATTCCACATTCATGGGCCTAAGCGTTCAGCGTGATTTCACATACTGCAACGCAGCATAGCGCTTAAAAAAATTAATTAAAAGCTATCGCGCTCGACATAGGCGCCTGCCTTTTATCACCATCTGGCAATTTTAACCAGCTGTCATTTTTAATAGCTAGTAAAGCAGAAATCGGCAAGTTATATTGGCCCAAATTAATTTCCATTTGGAAATATTCGATTGCCTGCAGCATCGCAAATACCATTCATCGCATTGCAACAAAATCAAACCTCCAATCCAGGGGTTGTGCGGATTGACGGCTGCATTAACGCGAACGGGCTATCCATATTTCCCCCCGCATCAGAGGGTGAGCCACGCATTCATCCCGTGCCATGAAAATCATTGCCGCAGTCACTCATGATATGGAGAAACGCTTGGATACCGTCGATCGCTCTACTGTCACAGCAGCTCTGACCCCTGGTCAAATGGCAATGTGGCTTGGCGCCAGATTCGCGTCGCCAGACACCAACTTCAACCTGGCCGAGGCCGTCGATATCTTCGGCGAGATAGATCTTGTGCATTTCTTCGCTGCCATGCGGGAAGTGGCAAATGAAGCCGAGGCAGCACGCCTGCGTTTCGTCGATACCGAACATGGGCCGCAACAGATCGTGGCGGCGAGCTTCAACGGCGAACTGCCCTATCTCGACTTCAGTCGCGACCATGATCCAAGCGCCGCAGCGGAAGCCTGGATGCGCGCCGATTTCAGCCGCAACATCGACGTGACGCACGGACAGTTATGGATGTCGGCATTGATCCGCACCGCGCCGGATCACTATATCTGGTACCACCGCAGCCACCACATCGTACTCGACGGCTTCGGCGGCGGCCTGATTGCACGGCGCCTGGCAGACGTTTACAGCGCGCTCGTCAACCGCAGCGCCGCCCCGGAAGAATCGCGTTTCGCACCGATTTCGCAGCTGACGCAAGAAGATAGCGCTTACCGCGAGTCTGGCCGCTTCCCGCGGGACCGCCAGTATTGGATGGAGCACTTTAGCGATGCCCCGGATCCTTTAAGCCTGGCCGCTCAGCGCTCGGCCAACATCGGTGGTTTGCTACGCCAGACGGTTTATCTGCCGGCTGCCAGCGTGAGCGCTCTGCAAAGCATCGGGCGCGAACTGGGCGCCACCCTGCCGCAGATCTTGATTGCCGCCACCGCTGCCTACCTATATCGCGCTACCGGCGTCGCGGATATGGTGATCGGCGTGCCGGTCACGGCACGTCACAACGATCGCATGCGGCGCGTGCCGGCGATGGTGGCGAATATCTTGCCGCTGCGTCTGGCGCTGAGTGCAGAACTGCCAATCGAAGAATTGATTCGGGCAGTCGGGCGGCAAATGCGGCAGATCTTGCGGCATCAGTCCTATCGTTACGAAAACCTGCGCAATGACTTGGGCATGCTGCTCAACAACCGGCAACTGTTCACCACCGTGATCAACGTCGAGCCGTTCGATTACGATTTTCGTTTCGGCGAGCATGCCGCCAAGCCTCGCAATCTGTCCAACGGCACTGCCGAAGATCTAGGAATATTTCTTTACGAACGCGGCAACGGCCAGGACTTGCAGATCGATTTTGACGCCAATCCTGCGTTGTATACGGCGCAGGATCTGGCCGATCATCAACGCCGGCTGCTGACCTTCCTGACAGCGGTGATCCGGCAACCGACGCAAAGAATCGGCCGCATAGATCTGCTTGATGCGGCCGAGCGCAAGCAATTGCTGGCCGACTGGAATGACACAAATACCGCAGTCCCGGACAGCAATCTGCCGGCGCTGATAGAAGCTCAGGCTGCACGCAATGGGCAAGCTATCGCCCTGCGCTTCGAGGGCCAGGAACTCAGCTACGCTGAACTGAATCGACGCGCCAATCAACTGGCGCATCTGCTGCGTGCGCGTGGCGCCGGCCCCGAGCGCATGGTGGCGATTGCGGTCCCGCGTTCGCTGGAACTGGTGGTCGCACTGTTGGCAATTTTGAAAACCGGCGCTGCTTACCTGCCGCTCGATCCAGACTACCCGCAAGAGCGCATCGCTTTCATGCTCGGCGATGCGCAGCCGGTTTGCCTGATCACCACCACTGCCCAGGCACAGACATTGCCGGACAATGTCCCCAAATTGTTGCTCGATCTGCCGCAGACGGTGACGGCCCTGGACGGTTATGCCGGCACAAATCTCGATGACAGCCTGCGCATTGCGCCGCTTAGCTCCCTGCATCCGGCTTATGTGATCTACACCTCCGGCTCTACCGGAACCCCGAAAGGCGTAGTGGTATCGCACCGCGCCATCGTCAATCGCCTGCGCTGGATGCAAGCCCGCTATGGCTTGCAGAGCGACGACCGGGTATTGCAGAAAACTCCCTCAAGCTTCGATGTCTCGGTATGGGAATTTTTCTGGCCGCTGATAGACGGCGCCACACTGGTGCTGGCAAAACCTGGCGGCCACAAGGATGCGGCCTATCTGGCCGCTTTGATCGCCAGCGAGCGCATCACCACCATCCATTTCGTGCCGTCGATGCTGGAAGTCTTCCTGCTTGAACCTGCGGCGGCTGCGTGCGGCACGCTGCGGCGGGTAATTTGCAGCGGCGAAGCGCTAGCGCCGGTACTGCAATCGCAATTCCAGCAACGCCTTGCCTGCGAACTGCATAACCTGTACGGACCAACCGAAGCCGCGGTCGATGTCACCGCATGGGAATGCCGCCGCGGACCAGCTGCAAAATCGGATACAGAACCGGATCCAGAGCGCGTTCCGATCGGCTATCCGATCTGGAATACCCAGATGTATGTGCTAGACAGCGGCTTGCAGCCAGTGCCGGCAGGCGTCACCGGCGAGCTGTATATCGCCGGCAGCGGCCTGGCGCGCGGCTATCTGAATCGCCCGGTGCTGAGCGCCGAACGCTTCGTTGCCAATCCCTACGGCGCACCGGGCAGCCGCATGTACCGCAGCGGCGATCTGGCGCGCTGGCGCAGCGACGGCAGCCTGGATTTCCTCGGCCGCGCCGATCAGCAGGTAAAAATCCGCGGCTTCCGCATCGAACCGGGTGAGATTGAATCGGTGCTGCTGCGGCATCCGCAGGTAGCGCAGGCGGCCGTGATTGCGCGCGAAGACGTGCCCGGCGAGAAACGCCTGGTGGCCTATGTGGTCGCCGTCTCCGCCGCCGATCCGCAACCGGCGGAACTGCGTCAGCATGTAGCGCTGGCTCTGCCTGACTACATGGTGCCGTCCGCCTTCGTCACTCTGCCGGCCTTGCCGCTCAGCCCCAGCGGCAAACTCGACCGCAAGGCGCTGCCGGCGCCCGAACGGCAGGCAGAAACGCCGTATTGCGCACCGCGCACACCAACCGAAAAAATACTGGCTGAGCTATGGGCAGAAACTTTGCATCTGCCGCGAGTCGGCGTCCATGACAATTTCTTCGAACTCGGCGGTCACTCGCTGATGATTGTGCAACTGATTTCGATGATCCGTCAGCAATTCATGATCGATCTGCCGCTGGATACCTTATTCCAGGTATCCACCATCGCCGGACTGGCGCAGCGGCTGGACCAGGAATCGGTAGCGCGCCCCAGCTTGTCGCCTATGCCACGCCCGTCACGGATCCCGCTCTCTTTTGCGCAACGCCGTTTATGGTTGATGAACCAGCTGGAAGGCCCCAGCCCTGCCTACAATATGCCGCTGGCTTTGCGCTTGTCCGGCGCACTGGACCGGGCTGCTCTGCACACAGCCCTGGGCGATCTGGTGCAGCGTCACGAGAGTCTGCGTACAATCTATCCCAATGAAGCGGGGCTGCCGTATCAACAGATACTCGACGGCGCGGCTGCATACCCGGCGCTGATCGAAGCCGACACCAGCGAAGATGAACTGGCCGCCATGTTGCACGCGGCAGCTGGGCATGGCTTTGAACTTGGCAGCGCAGTCCCTTTGCGGGTCTATTTATTCAGGCTGGAGCCGGATGAACATGTACTGCTGTTGCTGACCCATCATATCGCTGGCGACGGCGCATCGCTGCTGCCGCTGGGCCGCGATCTGAGCATTGCTTACGCCGCGCGCTGCCGCGGTGAAGCACCTGGCTGGGCGCCATTGCCGCTGCAATATGCCGACTACGCGCTATGGCAGCAGGAATTGCTTGGCAACGAAGACGATCCCGACAGCATGGCTGGCCGTCAGCGCGAGTTTTGGCGGGCCACTTTACGCGATCTCCCCGAGCAGCTGACGCTGCCCTCGGATCATCCGCGGCCGCTCACCCCCAGCTATCGTGGCGACGTCGTGCCGCTGCAAATAGCGCCGCAACTGCACCAACGCATATTGCAACTGGCGCGCGACAGCCAGGCCAGTGTATTCATGGTATTGCAAGCGGGACTGGCAGGCCTGTTGAGCCGCTTGGGCGCCGGTAACGACATCGCCATCGGCAGCCCGGTCGCCGGCCGCAGCGATCATGCGCTGGACGAATTGATAGGCTGTTTCGTCAATACGCTGGTGCTGCGTACCGACACCTCCGGCCAACCCAGCTTGCGTGAGCTGATAGCGCGGGTCCGGACGACCAACCTGGCCGCCTACGCAAATCAGGAATTTCCATTTGACCGTTTGGTGGAATTGCTACGGCCCGAGCGTTCACGCAGCAACCTGCCATTGTTCCAGGTCATGCTGGGCTTCCAGAACAGCAGCCGGCTATCCTTCAGCTTACCCGGCTTATCGATCACGCCGCAGCCGGTAGCGATCGATACCGCGAAATTCGATCTATCCTTCATTCTCAGCGAACAACGTAGCGCCGACGGCTTGCCGGGCGGCATAAGCGGCGGCATTCAATACAGCAGCGATCTGTTCGAACGCAGCACAGTCGAAGCCATCGCCGCGCGCTTGTTGCATTTGCTGGAGCATGCCTGCGATGCACCGGACCATGCAATCAGCAGCATCGACATCTTGAGCGCCGAGGAAAGTCAGCGTCTGCTGGTCGACTGGAGCGGCAGCGCGCGCAGCTTGCAGCCAGTCACGCTGGCGTCCATGGTGGAGGCCCAAGCTAGCGTACAGCCGCACGCGGTAGCGGTAATCCTTGATCACGCTACGGTAAGTTATGCCGAACTGAACGCCCGAGCCAACCGGCTTGCGCATCTATTGCGCGGACAAGGCATCGCTCCCGGCGCGATCGTCGCTACCGTATTGCCGCGTTCGCTGGATCTGGTGCTGGCGCATCTGGCTATCGTCAAAGCCGGTGCGACGTATTTGCCTCTCGATCCGAATCACATGGCGGCCCGCAGCTCCTTCGTGTTTTACGAAGCGGCGCCAGCCTGCGTGATCACGCACGCAGCACAATTGCCGCAACTGGCCGACGTCCCCCATCGCCTGGTTCTCGATAGCGACGCCATTGTCGCCTCGCTGGCGATACAGTCGGACAGCGAGCTTGGCAGAGGACGGCCGCTTAATGGGCAAAATGATGAGCAAAGTAATGAGCAAGAAGCGGCCTATATCATCTACACATCGGGTTCCACCGGCACGCCCAAAGGCGTGGTAGTGCCGCACGCGGGTCTGGGCAGCCTGGCGCTTGCCCTGCTTGAGCGTTTGGCAATTACCTCGGATTCGCGCGTTTTGCAATTTTCTTCATGTAGTTTCGATGCGTCCATCATGGACCAGCTGATGGCCTTCGCCGCTGGCGCCGCGCTGGTAGTGCCGACGGCGCAGCAATTGCTGGGCGAAGAGCTGGCCGCCCTGCTGACACGGCAGGCGGTCAGCCATGCACTGATTCCACCGGCGGCGCTGGCGACCTTGCCGGCAGGCGAATTCGCCCACCTGCATACGCTGGTGGTAGGCGGCGATGTTTGCCCGCCGGCCCTGGCGGCGCGCTGGTCGCGGGGACGATACATGATTAACGCCTACGGTCCGACCGAAATCACCATCTGCGCTACGTTGAGCTCGCCTTTGAATGCGGCCGAGCTGCCGTCGATCGGCCGGCCGATCTGGAATACCCAGATGTATGTGCTAGACGGCGGCTTGCAGCCGGTGCCGGCAGGCGTCACCGGCGAGCTGTATATCGCCGGCAGCGGCCTGGCGCGCGGCTATCTGAATCGCCCCGTGCTGAGCGCCGAACGCTTCGTTGCCAATCCCTACGGCGCACCAGGCAGCCGCATGTACCGCAGCGGCGATCTGGCGCGCTGGCGCAGCGACGGCAGCCTGGATTTCCTCGGCCGCGCCGATCAGCAGGTAAAAATCCGCGGCTTCCGCATCGAACCGGGTGAGATTGAATCGGTGCTGCTGCGGCATCCGCAGGTAGCGCAGGCGGCCGTGATTGCGCGCGAAGACGTGCCCGGCGAGAAACGCCTGGTGGCCTATGTGGTCGCCGTCTCCGCCGCCGATCCGCAACCGGCGGAACTGCGTCAGCATCTGGCGCTGGCCCTGCCTGACTACATGGTGCCGTCCGCCTTCGTCACTCTGCCGGCCTTGCCGCTCAGCCCCAGCGGCAAACTCGACCGCAAGGCGCTGCCGGCGCCCGAACGGCAGGCAGAAACGCCGTATTGCGCACCGCGCACACCAACCGAAAAAATACTGGCTGAGCTGTGGGCAGAAACTTTGCATCTGCCGCGAGTCGGCGTCCATGACAATTTCTTCGAACTCGGCGGCCACTCGCTATTGGCGATTCAGCTCGGCATGCGCATCCGCGAGCAGATCCGCGCCGATTTTCCACACGCCGGGATTTATACCCACCCCTCGATCGCCGAATTGGCAGCATTGATCGACAATACCGGCAGTACGGCTAGCGCGCCCGACTTGTCGCGAGAACTCCACTTGCCCGCACATATCCGTAGCCACGGCGGATCGCCGCTGCTGGCACCGGCACTGGTATTTCTCACCGGCGCCAGCGGCTTTGTCGGCAGCCACTTGCTGGTCGCCCTGCTGCGCGATACGTCGGCGCGTGTGATTTGCCATGTACGAGCCGCCGATGCAGATTCGGGCAAGATCCGCCTGCAACGTGCGCTGGCCGAACGCCAGCTGGCCGCAGTCTGGGACGACGCTCGGATCGAGGTGGTGGCAGGCGATCTTGGCGCACCGCAGCTCGGCCTCGGCGACCGCGCAGTACAGATGATTCGCGACAATTGCGACGCCATTTATCACTGCGCCGCCCAGGTCGACTTTCTCCATCCCTACGCCAGCCTGAAAGCCGCCAATGTCGACAGCGTGGTGACCTTGCTCGACTGGACCGCGCAGGGCCGCGCCAAGAGCTTGCATTATATTTCGACGCTGGCGGTGATTGATCCGGGCCACGGCGAGGAGCTGGTCACAGAACGTTCGGCGCTGGCGTCGTGGGCTGGACTGCTGGATGGTTACAGCCAGAGCAAATGGGTGGGCGACGCACTGGCCAGGGAAGCGCAGGCGCGCGGCTTGCCGGTAACGATATACCGGCTGGGCGCGGTGACCGGCGATCACACCCATGCGATTTGCAACGCCGTCGATCTGATCTGGCGCGTGGCGCATCTGTACGCTGAACTGAAGGCGATTCCGGATATGGATTTGCCGCTCAACCTGACGCCGGTAGACGACGTCGCGCGCGCCATCCTCAGCCTGGCCGGCACCCAAGCTTCATGGGGCCAGGTGTACCACCTGATGAGCCAGACGCCATTGCGCGTGCGCGACATCCCGCCGGTATTCGAACGGCTGGGCCTGAGCCTGGAGCCGTTGGCGCTAGAGTCCTGGCTGCAGCGCGCGCATGCACGCCTGGCAGTCAGCCAGGATCGCGATCTGGCGGCGGTGCTGGCAATCCTGGATCGTTACGACACTGCGGCGACACCGCCCAAAGTCTGCGGCGCAGCTACCCATGCGCAACTGCAAGCGCTAGGCGCAGCCATACGTCCGGTCGATCGTGACTTGCTGCAACGTTATTTCGTCAACCTCGGCATCAAGCAAGTGCGCAGCGCCGTCGAGATCAGTATCTGATAATTCAAACCTGAGGATCAACGCATGGCACGCTATCTGATCGCTGCAACCGCTTTGCCCGGCCACGTTTTGCCGATGCTGGCGATCGCTCAGCATCTGGTCGGCCTCGGACATGAAGTGCGGGTACATACCGCGAGCCAGTTTCAGGCACAGGCCGAGGCCACCGGCGCCACCTTTACCGCCTTCGAGCGCGCTATCGATTTCGACTACCGGCAGCTAGACCAGCGCTTTCCCGAGCGTAGCCGGCTGCCTTCGGCGCATGCGCAGCTGTGCTGCGGTTTGAAGCATTTTTTCGCTGACGCCATGGCGCCGCAACTGGCCGGAATCCGCGCCATCCTGCAGAACTTCGCCGCCGACGCCATCCTCACCGACACCATGTTCTGCGGCACTTTCCCGCTGTTGCTCGGAGCCCGGCAAGCACGCCCGGCCATCGTTGCCATCGGCATCTCGGCATTGCCGCTATCTAGTTGCGATACAGCGTTCTTCGGCACAGCCCTGCTACCGTCGGCCACTGCGGAAGGACGGCTGCGCAACCTGGCGATGAACAGCAATCTCAAGCAGGCGATGTTCGGCGAGGTCCAGCGTTACTTTGATAGCTTGCTGACACGCTCGGGCAGTCCTGCACTGCCGGCTTTCTTCATCGACGCCATGATCACCTTGCCGGATCTGTATCTGCAACTGACTTCGGCGTCCTTCGAATATCCGCGCAGCGACTTGCCGGCATCGGTACGTTTCGTCGGCCCGCTGCTGGCGCCGGCCAGCCGTCATTTCAATCCGCCCGACTGGTGGCATGAGCTGGACGATGGCCGTTCGGTAGTGCTGGTCACGCAGGGCACCCTGGCCAATCAGAATCCGGCGCAGCTGATTGGCCCAAGCTTGAGCGCTTTGGCTGGAATGAAAGAGATCCAGGTCATCGCTACCACCGGCGGCCCGTTGCCGGTCGGCGTGAATCTGGCGATACCGGCAAATGCCCGGGTGCTGCCATTCTTGCCGTATGACCGGTTGCTGCCCAAAGTGCACGCGATGGTGACCAACGGCGGCTACGGTTCTGTCAACCACGCGCTTAGTCTTGGCGTGCCGCTGGTGGTGGCGGGAAGCACCGAGGAAAAGCCAGAGATCGCCGCACGCGTGGCCTGGTCCGGCGCCGGCATCAATCTTGGCGGCGCCCAGCCGAGTCCGCGTCAAATCGGCGATGCCGTGCGCAAGGTGTTGAGCGAACCCCAATACCGCCAGCGCGCCAAGATTCTACGCGACGATTTCGCGCGCCATCACGCACTTGCCGAAATCGCCGAGGCAGTGACGGCGCTGCAGCAGACTGCCGATATCAACGCCGCATGCACGGAAATGGCTTAAGCCCAACAAGGAGATTGAATATGAATAACCCGTTTGACGACAAGAACGCCAACTTCCTGGTACTGAGCAATCAAGAAGGGCAATATTCGCTGTGGCCGCTCTTCATTGACATTCCCGACGGCTGGACGGTCGCCCTGGCTGCCAGCGATCGTGCAACCTGCAGCGCTTTCATCGAATCGAACTGGACCGATATGCGGCCGCGTTCGCTTGCCGCCGCAAGCACATGAGCTAGGGCCTGTTAACAATTGATTTGGGAGTGCGAACGCGCGGCAGGCGTTGCGTGCCTAGGCGCAGCGACGCAACGTGGCGGTGCCACGGCAAGGAGCTGCAACAACGGCATGCGACGCCTGCAGCCGTTCCCGGAGGGTTCCAACCAAAACGTGCGCTGGCCGCGGTGC
>NZ_JAGQEG010000209.1 GCF_018305005.1 Collimonas silvisoli | reverse complement strand
GCCGACGCGATTTTGGTGAGATATACGGCAATCGTGCCGTAGCCGACTATGCCTAGCGTCGCTCCGCGCAGTTCGCGCCCCATTCGGATATGCGGCTCTTCGCCGCGCCGATATGCGTAGCTGGTGCGGCTGATGTCACGGCTCAGGTCAATCATGACGCCGATGATCCATTCAGACACCGAACCGGAAAATCCTGGCGTAGCTCGTGTGACGAGTACGCCGTTGCGGTTGGCCGCTTCGACATCGATATTGCGGATGTCGACAGCGCAGCGGCAGTAGGCAAGCAAATTCGGCAAGTTGTCGAACACTGCGGCAGGCACTTCGGGAATTCGCGACGACACAATGATCTGGCAATTCTGCGCTTGCCGTATCAGGTCTTCCGGCGTCATCGGTGCGTCGCTGCGGTTGAGGCGCACGTCAGCAAGCATCTGCAATTGTGCAAGTGCATTGTCACCGTAATAGTGGGGTAACGATTGCGGCGAGTAGGCGAGAAAAATAGTAGTCATTCTTGCTTAATACAAGGGTTATGGAAATTTAGGGACTATCCCGGTGCTAAACAGATACTGGAGTGGGCGCCGGCGGCGCACCGGCTGAGCCACGCATGATCAAACTCGGTTCGAACAGAAATTCCTCAGGCGCAAGCTGAGGCTGAGACAGTCGCAGCATGACGCGCTGCACCATCGTTTGCGCCATCTCTTCAATCGGCAATCGCACCGTCGTCAAGGGTGGATTGGAGTATTTCGAGAGAATCAGATCGTCTATACCGATGACGGAAACTTGTTCAGGGACTGATAGACCCGCATTGCGCAGACCGGCCATCAGACCGATCGCCATCATGTCGTTGACGGTCACGACACCGGTCGGAGGGTGCGGTTGATCCAGCAAATGTGCCGCCATTTCATATCCGAGCTCGGCCAACGCCGAATCGGCGTACTCGGCACTACCGGGACCATCAATGATTTGTGCCGAATTCTCCAGGCCGGCTTCTTGTGCGGCAGCCAGGAAACCAGCGATTTTATTGGTGCGACTGTTGGTTTTGCTGGCCGGACTGAGAAACGCCAGGCGGGTATGGCCAAGCTCGATCAGATGGCGGGCAGCCATGAATGCGGCACGGAAGTTGTCCGGCGAAACATGATCGATGAAGGAATTTTCGTCAGGATACGCACGACGGTCATAGCTGACCACTGCCAGCCCGCGACTGATCGCTGCGTCCATATATCGTTCGTCGGTCCAGGACGATACCAGGATGACCGCACGGACGCCGAACGACATCAGATCATCGAACATGCGGCTTTCCTGATCCTTGTCGCGATAGGTATTGCCGAGTAATACCCGATAGCCATATTGCTCTTTGGCTACCGATTCGATCTGCAAGGCCAGATGCCCGTACATCGGGTTCGCGGTCGACGGCACCAGCAGGCCGAGCATAGGGATATGTCCCGTTTTAAGCTGCCGGGCAATCTGGTTCGGATGATAGTCGAGTTCGCGGATCGCAGCCTCTACGCGTTCGAAGGCTGCGGCTCCGAGGCGATCGGTTCTGCCGTTGAGAACATTGGATACCGAGCTGACGGAAACCTTCGCCCGCGCAGCGACATCTTGAATGGTGGTCATTGGTTCCTGTTTAAGCGGGGGTGCATCATGCGGGGTAGTGCCAAGGATAACACTGTGAAAAGGACCAAAAATATCAGCATGGCAAGTAGCAATGCAAGATAGTTGAACATGAGGCGAGCCACATCTTCAGCTTTAGTGCCGGATGAAGCAGGTCACAAACCGACCCAGGTCGAACGGACGAGAAAACAAGTCCAGTCCAGCCCATCGTAATCACCATCTTGATCGTACAACCATAACTCCAGCAGGGCGGTGCCCATGATCTAACTACCAGTGATCATCGTACCGACGGCATCGAATTCCCGAGCTTGAGTTGCCTTATTGCAACATTATAAAATTGTCCTACGGTAATATTATTTCCCTATTTTCTTCCTGTGCTAGAATTAGTAAATCGATTTACTAAATCGATTTACAAGATATTATTTGCACCAAAATGTGTCAAG
>NZ_JAGQEG010000208.1 GCF_018305005.1 Collimonas silvisoli | reverse complement strand
CAAACTATCCAACTCAGCTCTTTTCGCGGATGACAAGATGCCCTCTTTTTGTAGTAAATAAAGGGCATCCAGAACACTTCGATTTTCTATTGGCGCGGCCTTTATAGCCAACTTACAAGCAAGCAAACTGGCTGCTCGTTGCTGATCAGGCGTAGCGCCCTGTATTTTCCTCGCAACTTCCGGTGAAGCCAATTCTAAACGCATCGTTAGTTAGCCCTTTAGATTCTTCGGTGGTGGCTTCATGACATCGTAACGAGGGAAAACGAGGTCAAATGGTAGTTATTTCAAAAAAGAATAGTGATTGTCGTACCGTGTAAGCGGCTCGATCGGCAACCATTCTGACGGAATATACGGAGAATCCACTTTGATCTTGTAACCATGTCGCCACGCAATCTTGCTGTAGATGACAGCAGGAGTGCAAATCAGATCTGCCGTATAGCCGCTTTCGTCATTGCTGCGCGCACCTATCGCCTTGGGCGACACAAGCTCTAAAAGCGTACTCTGCATTTTCTCAACGTCGCCTTGAGCAAGGGCAAGAAAGAAATGGTGATCGAGCAAATATTTTTGTTGATTACTCGCCTTCGGCGGATCACCAAGAACCTTTTCGCAGCGCACTATTAACCGCTGCCAGTCGCCACGCAACGCCACATTCGCTTGGTATGCCCAGAAATCGAGGGTTTTATGATTTTCCACACGTTTCATGTCGTATGCCAAATCATAATGCGCGAACCAATCAATTAATGCATCATTGTTTGACATGAGTGGTTTCAATAGTTGCGGGAAACCTCGTCCCCAATCCGGGTCAGCCTCTTGCATCTGGTAATAAAATTGATCTAACTTGGCCGCTACATAGCACCACTGTCTCATTGCAAGCAGATCATGATCTTGAAACCATGCGAGCATAGCACCGGCTTGAGCGTGCGCTGATAAAGACATTGCACAAGCGCGTGGATTTCCACTACTTTGCAAAATAAATTGCACCGTAGTTTGAATGTCACTATATCCCCCCTCTAGATGAGATTTGACATGAGCAAGTCGTTTGCTTGCCTTCTCTGCATAAGCTTTTGTATCGATAGTATTTTTCATAGAACTTTATTTATTTAATTCGAACAATTGTAACTTGTCCGTTAGCACGGTCAACGCCCGCAACGCCTTTAACTAACGTGCCATTTTTTCTTGCCATGTCCACTGCTTTGAAGGCAGGGGACGTTGGGTCAATTCTAAGGAGCACATTTTGCACCCACTCATCTGACATCTGCATCGCATTCCCAGCACCTTCTTGAGAAAGTTTGAACGTACCATTCGTCATTTGCTTAGAGTCGATCAGAATGGTAACAGTCCCGTCAGAATTCTGAAGTACGTGATCAAAGCCATTGTTGCTGCCATACTTCCCACCTTCCAAAGAATTGAGTCCTTGTCGTTGAGCCACTGACTCCACTATGGTTTCCGTCACGGCGCCAGATTTGTCTCCCTGCGCTGCCACCTGTTTCGCCAGGTTTGCCTCGGCAGGCGTCAGATCTATCAACGCATAACCATTGCCAGTTACTTTAGTGGCGTTAACACCACCAGAAGCGACAGGAGAAACAGGCGTCAGCTCATTCAGCGCCAATATTCCGGAATTGCCAGATGCGCCATTTGCCACCTTCGGCGCTGTAGTTATGACCGCAGCACCTCTACTTGCCAAGGCAGCATCGGCGGCAATACCCGCAACGCCACCAACCATGCCATATAACAGCTCGGCCGCGCCAGACGATATCCCGAACATACTCTGCAACGCTTGCCCGCCGATCGTTGGCTGTACTTGGCCGTTAATCGACGTACTTACACCTGCCTTAGATTGATCCAACCCCCAACCTGTCAACGCAACCCCGCCCGCTGCTACAAGGCAACCCACGCCCGTCTCTGGGCAAGTTATTGCGCCGCCTGCTGTAATGCCCGCTCCAGCCACCGCCGTTGCCGCGCCACCCACCGCCTGCAAAGTACCTAATGTCCGCGTCGTTATCTGGTATGTATTGTTGATACGCTTGCCAGCGTCAAAATTTGCATCACTGAACACACCGGTCGTTGTGTAGCCGAACATGGCGGTTTGCTGCGATAGCTTCAGGCGCTCACCTGCTAGATCCGGACTATTTCCCAATGCTTCGACTTGGGTGTAGTAGTTATACTCTTTACTACCTACGGCGTATTCTGCCGAGCAGTGGGCTAACGCGCACGCTGCGGCACTTAACCGTGCCTCTAACGTTGGATTGCCGTTGGCGAGCTCGTGAATGCGTTGTTTCTCCTCCGGATGCAGTTGTCGATTGTTAGCCTCGACATTCAATCCCGAAGCCGCCCCGGCAGCACCGCCTATCGCCGCGCCCAGCGCCGTTGCTGCGATCTGCGCCAATCCCTGCTTCAGGTCTTTCGGCAGATCCATCTTGTTGATTTCATCGC
>NZ_JAGQEG010000207.1 GCF_018305005.1 Collimonas silvisoli | reverse complement strand
GCTTGGGAGGCTGGGAATCAGGCATCGTCTTGGGTCTGCCACGTTGTCGCGGCATCAGGGCGTCTATACCGCCGCTATGATAACAGCGCTCCCACTCAGGGATACTTCCCGGGCTGCGGATATTGAAGGCAGCCGCCGTCCGACCATACGAGAGCTCGTTGTCCCACATGTACTGCAGCACCGAAAGCTTCTGCGCGGCGCTGTAGTGGCTGAATTTCTTCTCTAGCCCCGCTTCTCCGTGGGATTGGTACAAACTCACCCACCGTTTGACCATCGCGTAATCCAGTCCTCGCTGCTTCCCGACTGATTTGAACCCAACGGCACCGGCCATGTATTGCTGGACAACTTCCAGCTTGAATTGCTTTGTGTATTTCGCCAATGAAAAACCCCAAAAGTTGGCGTCCAACTTTATGGGGTCAGTTCAGACGGGCTGCTTTTTCTATTGTAAAACCACAGAACTAATCCAAGGGCACGGCGCGATAACGATTGACTTCGGCGGCGCTCACAACCGGCGCCTTGTTGCCCCAGCTGTTGCGGATGTACGAGACGACCGCAGCCACTTCACTGTCGTTCAGCAGCGGCCCGTAAGGCGGCATGCCGTAAGGACGCGGGTTGGCGGCGGTACTTGGCGCAAAGCCGCCATTCAGGACCACCCTGATTGCATTCACCGGCGACGGCATGGTGATCGCGTGATTGCTTGCCAGCGGCGGATAAGCCGGCCACTGGCCCTTGCCGGAAGCCTGGTGGCAATCGACGCAATGGTTTTTGTAGATCTTCCCGCCCAACTCCAGCACGCTTGCCGCCTGCTCTGGACTGACGCGCTCCTTGGCTGCCGACTCTTCCTTTTGACGCGGCAAGGATTTCAGGTAAACCGCCATCGCGCCGACATCTGCATCGCTCAGATGCTGCAAGCTGGCGCCCACCACTTCGGCCATCGGTCCCAACACTGTGCCTCGCGGCGAGACGCCATTTTTCAGCAAGCCGGCGACGTGCTGGATATCCCAGTCGCCGAGACCGATTTCCTCATCCGAAGTCAGCGACGGCGCATACCAGTTGACCACCGGAATAAAGCCCCCTCCCAGTTCTGCTTTCAAGTCAGTGCCGCCCAGCGCATTGCGCGTAGTGTGGCAAGCACTACAGTGGCCCAGCCCCTGCACCAGATAAGCGCCGCGGTTCCACTCTACCGACTGCTGTGCTTCTGGCTGATACACGCCCGGCCGGAAATACAAGGCGCGCCAGCCGTAGAGCAGGAACCGGTTGTTATAAGGAAAACGCAAATCGTGCTGCAGATTTTTTTGCTGCACCGGCGGCACGCTGCGCAGATAGGCAAACATGGCGTCGGCGTCGGCGCGTGTCACTTTAGTGTAGCTGGTATATGGGAAGGCTGGATACAGCAAACTGCCATCCTTCGATCTGCCGTTGTGCAGCGCCTGCCAGAAATCGCCGGCCGACCAGGTGCCGATGCCAGTGCCGCTGTCAGGCGTTATATTCGGCGCATAGATCGCGCCAAACGGGGTCTGTATCGCGCGCCCTCCCGCCAACTGCTTGCCGCCGCGCGCGGTATGGCAAGCCATGCAATCGCCGCTGCGCACCAGGTAGGCGCCGCGCGCAATCTGCTCGGCGGGATTCGCCACAGCCGCAGGCTGCGGCTGTTCGCTGCTGTCATCAACATTAAGCAATGCCAGCACACCCGCTGCCATAACGACCAGCAGCAGCAGAGCAGCGACTATCCACTTGAATATCCGTTTCATTCTTCGCTCCGCTTCATCAGTTGGGGACACTGCCGCAAGCAAGCGGCAGTTTGACCGAGGTGGGAGCAACTGCAGCAGCACCAACCGGTACCGGTTGCGCAGCCAGCCATGCTGAGACCGCACCGATATCTTCGGCGCTCAGGCGTTGCACGACCTGCGCCATGCAATCGGGCGCCAGCGCATGGCGCGCACCGCTTTTCCATGCGCCGATCTGGCCGACCAGATAGTCGCGCGGCAAACCAAGCAAACCCGGCGTAGCCGGCAAGACGCCGGTCATGGCGCTGCCGTGGCAGGCGATGCAGGCCGGGATCTTCTTGCCGGGGTCGCCCTTGTTGACCAGAATTTCGCCGCGTTCGCGCATCGCATTCGACTGATCGAAGGGCTGCGGCGCCGGGTAAGGCGGATGCTGATCCGCGAAATACTGGGCGATTTCTTGCAGATAGGCGTCGGACAGATGATCGACCAGATAGGTCATCATCGGATATTGGCGGCGTCCTTCGCGAAAGTTATGCAGCTGGTTGTAGAGATAACCGGCCGGCTTGCCGGCGATGCGCGGGAAGTAACCCTCGTTGGTGGCGCGCCCCTGCTCGCCATGACAGGCGGTACATGCGGTGAGGCGCTGCTTGATGGTATCGGGAACGGTGCCAGCATCGACTTCTGCCGCATCGGCGGCGATAGCCAGCAACGCTGCGGCAAGAAAAAACAGGAACTTCGAACCAAGATGGCGCACACGGCCGACGGCCGGTCTTACCGAAAGAATCGACATGATTTTCCTACCTTTTTATATTGCTGCATTTTTTTG
>NZ_JAGQEG010000206.1 GCF_018305005.1 Collimonas silvisoli | reverse complement strand
ATTACAACTCAGTTCGTCCACATAGCGCCCTTGGGCAAATGGCACCGGACCAATTCCGGGTATTGCATCACAACGAAAACAGCGAAATTACTAACTTGCGATTGGTGCACTCAGCGGGGTAAGGTCACATTGCCGCTGGCATTGGTTTTAGAACCGGGCATAGCATCGCCTTGCGATACCCATACTGTTTGGCCTTGCAAATGCGGTGCATGCCACATTCCTGCTTGCGGGCAGATGTAGCCGGGGAAAGCTTTGAGAGTAGACCCTGGGAGACCGACTGGACCAGTCGCTCGCCCTTTTTCGCGTGCATATGCTACTAGATCCTTTGGTTAAAAAGTCATCTCGTGATAACTGCTGTCATCCAGTTCATACAAAATCGTTGCCAGCCCCGATTCAAACGACCAGTAGCCGAAATGGGTGGCAAACTGCCCTTTATGTCGGTTGTACCAGTAACAGTTTTTCATGCCTTTGTACCAGTTCTTCAGATACAACTGGATAGCCCCGACTCGGTCGCTACCATCGGGATTGACAGGATCGCCGCGCACAGCATCATAGAGATAGCTGTATGCCTTCGGATGGATCAAGCCGTCGCCTCGCGGCACGTCCGCTACTCCCATGCGGACGAACAGCGCCGCAATCAGCGGATCGCAGCCATCCTCTGGCTTGTAGCTAAACCAGGTGGCGATTTGCTGCACACGTTCAGTTTGGCCGAACAGCACTGCCAAGCCCAGCAACCAGAGAATGAACTGATAAGCATCCTGCTCCCTAAGAAACATCTTTTTTTCAGGAAATGCACTGTAGTGCCGGGCGAACTCGGCGAACATCTCATGTGCAGGTTCTTGCAGCGTTTCTATGGTTTCGCCTGCCGAGTAACGAAGGGTCAGGTACTCTAAACTAGAGTAACAGCGATCCCAACTTAAAAGACGTTGATGGTCGCGATCATGGTTGGGGGTCCGCAAGCTTCGCCAGTACGGAAGGCTTAAAAAAATTTGACCGGGGCCAATAGTCAATTTGCTCTTGATAAACCGCTTCCGTTAAAAACGGATCACGCTTGGTTTCTTCAAATGATTTCATCTTCATTCCTTAAGGTTTGATCGTGCTGATAGCGTTGGCCGCGCCATCAAGACGGGTGATCTGCTCAACCTTACCATCCGGTCCCACTAATATTAACCAACGGTCGTAACCTTCATCCTTGATATCTTCCGCTACTTTCGGGCTGACAGAATCAGACAATCGCGGTCGAACCCATTCATCACTCATCTGCGTCGCCGCAGGATAGCGTGTATAAGTTATACCCATCTCGACACATTTTGCGTTTATCGCTTCATCAAGAGGATAAAGTAAGATATTTGAAAGAGCTGGTGAACTAGGTGCACCGATAGCATGCACGAAGTGGCGATCTCATTGAGGTTTGTCTTTAGTAGAATTCTTGCGTCTTATATCGATCTTTTCGACACGAGATGCCATATCAAGAATAGATGAGCGACCTTGAGGAGTTGATTTAGCAAATAGGTCAATTAGCTTAGTTAGGTCGCCAGCATCAATCATTGCTTTGCCGCCGGTCCCTTGCGGCGGTACAAATTTATTGGCGTTGCTTTTTCTTTCAGCCACTATTTCGCTATCACCAAACTGCAGCTTTGCGGGTGACGATTTCAGAAGTTCAGCTAGCAACACAATTTTGTCTTGGCGCGGCATTGCCTGGCCATGCATATAGCGGCGTGCCATTTCATAGCTGATCGATAATTTGGCCTTGATGTCAGTCACCGTAATGGCGTGGTCTTTCATAGCTGCTTGAACGCGGCTGGCGAAACCCGGATATTTGCCCGGCATACCTTTGGATTCTTTGCTGTCTACCATAGGTAGCAGAATAGGCAAAACTTTTAGTTGTGTCACCGCAATTTTAAGTAGTTGTTAAAAACTACTTAAAGTAGTAATATCGGTTCAAATACTCTACTTTGAACCCACATCAAATGGCACAAATCCCCATCTCTAACCCGGTTTCCGAAGCAATCGATCATCTCGGCGGTGACAAAGCGGTCGCTAAACGTGCCGGACTGAAAACCACTTGGGCAGTCACGAAGTGGCGGACAAAACTACCCGCTGAGCGAACCATCTGGCTGGCCAAAGAAACCGGGTTCATTTACACACCACATATTTTGAATCCTGTGATTTATCCCAATCCGAAGGACGGCCTGCCGACAAAGAAGAAAACCCGGTCATGATCGGCCAATTCCGCCGTGCTAGTTCTCACACCCACATCAATTACCACTCATCTATTTAGAACAACTCTTTGAGAAAACCGTCCGCATTAACTGCACCGAAGATCAAAAGGAAAACAAAATGAGCCAACTTTCAACCTACTTCCCCCTCAAGAACAAGGTCGCGCTGATCACCGGTGCGGCACGCGGTATGGCGTTGCAGATCGCATGCGCGCTTTCCGCCGCCGGTGCGCGGCTGGCGATTCTGGATGGGCTGGAAAGAGAAGGGCGCATCATCACCGGGCTGCTCAACGACGGGCAAGCCAAAGCAAAATTCTGGCGACTCGATGTCAGCGACGGCAACGCGGTGCAGAGAGTGATCGCCGCTGTCGAGGCGCAT
>NZ_JAGQEG010000205.1 GCF_018305005.1 Collimonas silvisoli | reverse complement strand
TCAGGAAATGGTGCAGAAGCATATGCAACTGTACTACGGTTTCCGCCGCAGATGGCTCAACGAGTTCACGGATTTGCCTTCGTATGATCGTGCCAGCGCACAAGATAAGGAAGACCTGAATAGCTACAACAATTTGTTGAAAGGCGATTTGGCGCTATTGCGCAAACGAAAATTTTTTTCGGCGCAAAGCAGCGGCGGTGATCGTCGCATTTATCTCGATTCAAAAGAAGCGCAAAGCGCCAATCAATGGCAAGGTATGCTGGCAAGTAACGGTGTGTCGCTAAGCAAAGAAGAGTCATGGGCGCTGGAGCAGTTCGATAAGGCGCCGCCGTCTTTCGACTCGCCTTATCTGTGGTTATTGCAAAATCAGATTCACGATTCGCTGGCGACGTTTTATTTAGCGGGTTACGTCACTGACGAAGAAAAATCTGAAGCTCTGCTGACGATGGCGCGGGAATACGACGCTACCGGCAAAGCGCCGACCGCACCGTACAAGAATCAGGTGTGGGATAGATATCAGAATACGATCAAAACCAATCTTGCGATTGGCGCAGCGGTGCAAAGCCGGGTTGACGCCTATAAGCAGTCCGGCGCCAAGGCTGACAATCGGTTTGATCAACTCAAAGCGATGGAAAATACCGACCAGCAGACGCCGTTTAATGAAGCGGATCAAGCAACGCTGGCAGGCTGTTTTCCGACACAAAAGGATGCTAATGCGCCGGAACTGCGTTCCGCCGCCATCCGCACGCAAACCGAAACCCGGCGCGAAGGCAGCGGTTATTTGCGCCAGCGTGCAGTGTTCGATTGATTGACTGTTTTTCTGTCCACTAACAAACAATTTTATGACAGGCATAACGGATAACACTCAACCTCATGAGGAAGAGTCAGCGTGGGAAGGCGGAAGCAAGCCTCGGGCGAGCCTGACTGCGATTCCTCAAACGTCTTGGGAGGCGGTCGAGGATGCGGGCGCGGTGGACGCAAAGATCAACGCCATCGTCAGCAAGGCCGCAGAAACTATCGAACAGTTGCACTATCGGCAGGACAAAATTATCGCTGCGCGTAATCCTCTGTACCAAGCTGCCAAACCTTTGCTACGCACGCTGGCGGACTTGCCGACCACCCAATTACACGAAAGAAATTCATGCGACTCAAACATCTACTGATATTCACCGCGACGCTGGCACTCAGCGCTTGTGCGGCAACGGCACCGAATACAGCGCAAGTCCCCGTTAAAAAGCCGTCCATGGTTGTCGATATAGAGCTGGTGCCGGTATCGATAGCTTGTTTTTCTCATCCAGGCGTGGGTTACATTCACGATTTTTATATCAAGGAACCCTATAGTGAGCGGATGGCGGGCGGGCTGAGTTGTGGCGGTATTGTCGGTGGCGGTTACATGCTTCCCTTGAAATGGCAACCCGGCATGAAAGTCAAGGTGCGCTGGAATCGACCAATCAAGGGTGAAGATAACTGGATAGAAAAAACCACCACGATTAGACGCTACGACGAAGCCGGAAATATTTTCGTTCATTTTTTTGCAAACGATGAGGTACGAGTAGTCTCATCTGCTCGTTATGCCACAGAAAGTCCAAAGCATCCAATTCTTAAAGATGTCACCATCGCACCACCGGAGGAAGAGTAAATGAACGCCCAAATTCAATCCGCTCCGCTGAGTATTACCGGTCACGCCGAAGGCGAAATGACATGGAGCGTTGCCGACCTATGTCGTCGTATTTTGCAAGAAGATCGGCCGACTATTCATGCGCCCCCTTGCCAGAAATACGTCAATATTGGTGTATTTTTCGATGGCACCAATAACAACATGATTCGTGACGAACCATCGCAATGCCATACCAATGTCGTCAAATTGTACAAAGCGCATAAAGCTGTCGATGGCGACGGTGCTTTGCAAACGCCTGGTCATTACCGGATTTATGTTCCGGGCTTGGGTACACGCTTCCAGGAAAACCGGGAGTGGCGTGAAAGTGCCGAAGGAAAAGCATTTGGCAAAGGCGGTGAAGCGCGGATTTTATTCGCATTACTTGAAGTCTATAATTCAGTGCACCGAGCATTTAGTGAAGGTGCCTTTATGTTCAGTCAACAGGAAATCACCGCTAAAATCCAGCAATACGCCAAAGACGTGGAAACCAGCAACCCGATGCGCGATGCCAGTGATCCGCGTCCCGACCGCCGTAGTTGGTTTGCAGACCTCACCAAGGAATTGGACCCGTTATTGCGCACAGCCCGTGAGAAGAGGCCGTTGCCGAATATTCCGAAGATTACGCTGAATGTGTTCGGCTTTTCACGCGGCGCGGTGGAAGCGCGGGCGTTCTGCTACTGGTTTGCCGACTTGCTTAAAAAAGACGGCACCTTTGCCGGCATGGATGCCGACATTGCTTTTTTGGGTTTGTTTGAAAGCGTGGCGTCGATAGGCTTGGCGAATTCTGCATCGGAAACCACGCCGCTGTTCTTTGCCGATGGTCATTTTAGCTGGGCCAAGGAAATACGCGAGGCGCTCCCACCCTGTGTCAAAAAAGCCGTGCATTACATCGCGGCCCATGAGCAGCGCCGCAATTTTCCGATCACCCGCGTCAAAGGCCGCGATGTCACGGAATACCTCTACCCTGGCGTGCATAGCGATGTCGGCGGCGGCTACAGCCCCGGCGATCATGGGCGCGGAGTACGCATGGGGATGATGGTGTCGCAAATCCCGTTATTGCATATGCAC
>NZ_JAGQEG010000204.1 GCF_018305005.1 Collimonas silvisoli | reverse complement strand
AAACCAGATCCGTGCAGCGTCATCCGGCACAGCTGAAGTGCGTACCAGGTAATTGGGCTTTGGCCTCCACTGTAATGGCAAAGCCGGATAGAACCGGTCCACTAATTGCTTAGCAAAACTATCTAACGTCATGGAGTCGAATCGACTGGAATAATCTGCACTCCTTGCTCGAACTCGTTCCGAAAGATTTTTTGCAGCATCCCGCTTAAAAGAAATGGCCAAAATCCGCTTTGGATTGGGGCAACGACCTGTCGTCAAAAGAAAATCGGCGCGTTGCGCAAGCAACTCTGTTTTCCCCGCGCCCGGACCAGCGATTACAAGCTTGTTTTCACTGGAGCGAACTACGTAATGTGCGCCGACCTCCAGATCATCGATTCCAACTGGAAGCCAACTCTCTTCTTTAATTAGCGGCATTTTCGATATTTTGAAGAAGAGGTGGTGGTGGAGGTGGAACCGGCGCAGTTTTCGCTTTAACACATGCGACTAATTCTTTTAATTCAGTCGGCATTGACTCAACCCATTGTGATCCCTCAAGAGCGATCATGGCTCGCATATGACTGACAGGTTTTGAGCCATCTAGGAACAAATACTTGTACCAGGCGAATAGAGGAACCTCGGTGGAGTTATCATAGCTTTGCCCCAAATTTGCAGGAACTGCAGTTGCATCCGCAGCCAGCACTTGGTGCATTCGTGCGACCCTCGCTTGGGTAAGCAAAGGCTCATCTGCTGGCAAACGTGGTCCGCCATTGGCGGGAGCCTGCCCTTGGTAAATGTTTGGGAAACACTTTAGCATGGAGAAATCGATATCCAATGGCTTAGCAAAGAACACACTAAAGCTCCGCTGATAGTAGTCAATCCAAGGTTTCATTTTGACGCTATCCTGATCGTCACCGCCGAGCATTTCGTCGGAGACATTGGCCAAATTCGCCGTAGTGCCGCCATCAACCTGGTATTCAAGTATGGGAGACACGCCTCCGTGTAGAGCCACAAGTTGATCGCGGATATATCTCAATCGCCCCCAACCAGCACCTTGCTTTTCTCGATCCAGATCAAGAAGCGTTACGAACGGAATCTTGAGACCGTGCAAAAGCTTCCAAAAATGATTCACATGTCTCCCGCCAAGGGGCACAACGGAAACGAATAACGAGTCCACCGGTGTACCACTAGCCTCAAATACCTTTCGAAGTATGATTTCCTCGGAAGCTCCCTCGCCAAGCACAACAAGTCGAGAAAAATAGAGCTCCGGATATCCGCGTATAGCTTCTCGCACATACTTGAATGCTTCATCCGTTTTAATTTCAGGCAAATTAAGCGCAGATATGGTCGTAGACACATGGCTCTCTCCGCCAAGGTAATAGCGCACATCATCAGGCTCGACACGACGCATGATAGATGGAGAATGGCTGGACAGCACCACCTGGGCATTAGGATCATTTGCTATCTTATTCAGCTCCGTGACCACCTTCCCAAGGTAATGCGGCGAAAGGTGGTTTTCGGGCTCCTCAACAGCGAAGATTGTTAACAACGGCAAACTATTTGCAACATCCGCCCGAAATCCGGCTTTCTCCGCTGCTTGCTTCAGTTGCTCTTCTATCCGATAGAAACCCAGTGGCAATGACAATGCAAACAACGACCGGAGTCCATCGCTTAGCTCAGCCGCTTGGATTGCTTGCCCTTGCTCGTTTGGCGCGAACGTTGGCACAAGCATTCCAAGAAGCGAGGACGCATCCGCTTGTTCACTCTGGAACGAGACATTTGCAGCAACTCGCCCTTCATAAAGGCTTTCCCAAGATCTTTGAATTTGAGCATTCATCGTTTCTAGACCAGTCAATTGGCCCAGCCCCTCCTTAAGCTCCTGCAGCCTTTCCTGGATGATCATTTGGTGCTCTCCCCAATCAATGGCTTTGAGCAAACGTCCAAATATGGTCGCCGAGGAAGTGCGTATTTGAGCGGCCGGATCGCGTGCCGCAGGTACATAGATCACTCGTAGACGAGCACGCTCGGCAGTTTTTACCGAGCGTTGATTATTCTTAATAATTTCCGGATCATCGGATGGAGTCAATATCCAAAGCAGCTTCTGCTGAACATCACCAAGAGCAGTCCCATCTTTCGTCCAGATAGCCTCTAGGCGAATTCGGCAATATAGACTTCCACCAGGTTCCGCAACGACCATTTGATTAAAGGTTTCAGGAATGGCTGCATCAGCAGCAACGCCGACGGCAATTCCCGGGAATTCGAGTTTCACCTCAATACTAAGATGCCTTTCGTCCGCCTGGGACAGCTGCTCCCCTGGGCGAAGATGAAAGTCCGATGATCGGATGGTGCGTTCAGCTTGCGTATCCGCAAACAAACGAGCTAACGCCAACATGCTAGCGGTCTTCCCGGAAGCATTCGGACCAATAAAACATGTGAAATCGTTGAGCAATATACGTTGCCCAGCGTCGTCAAAACAGCGAAACCCTTTGATGTGTATCGAGCTCACATGCATTTTTATCTTCCCTCTGAATTGTTATTTTTTGACGATGTCTTGTACCTCTGTCAGAAGTCGCCGACAGACACTTTAGCTGCCCCGTACCATGCGGCATCCTGAGCGATCCTGACTCGGCATTGCCGCAATTTCAAGTGCAAGTCCTCAGACACGAGACTTTGAAGATCAAATTACATCTCTAAAAGACAACATGTGAGTTTCAAAAATTATAATACATTTACTTATAGAAAGATTGCGTTTTGCAATTCTTCCTCCTCGTAAATTAAATCGATAAGTGAAATGGGCAGAGCCGGATTTCCGGCTC
>NZ_JAGQEG010000203.1 GCF_018305005.1 Collimonas silvisoli | reverse complement strand
CCAGCGCACGTTTTGGTTGGAACCCTTCGGGAACGGCTGCAGGCGTCGCATGCCGTTGTTGCAGCTCCTTGCCGTGGCACCGCCACGTCGCGTCGCTGCGCCTAGGCACGCAACGCCTGCCGCGCGTTCGCACTCCCAAATCATAGGTCAATAGGCCCTTGGTTGTTGCTTGGATTGACGTGGGTGAGCGAAAGCTCGCCCATTTTTATTTTTAGCGGCTTACTTGGCGGCTTATTTAATAAGCAAGATTAATTTTTTGTTAATCTATGCGGCGGGCAAACGGATTTTGGCTTTCCATCAAGAATTGAAAACACAATGAATGTCTTAGAGTTTTACGAACAGGCACTGACACAACGGGGTTTCCAGGCGGATGATGCGCAACGGCGTGCGGTTGATCGCCTGCAGCAAGCTTATGATGAGTGGGTCGAGTACAAGGCGCAGCGTTCGAATTCCTTCAAGCGTTTGATCAACCGGCCGGACGTGCCGCGCGGCGTGTACATGTGGGGCGGAGTCGGGCGCGGCAAATCGTTTTTGATGGACAGTTTTTATTCGGTGGTGCCGGTGGTGCGTAAAACGCGCCTGCATTTCCACGAGTTCATGCGGGCGGTGCATAGGCAGCTGGATGAACTCAAGGGCGTTGCCGATCCGCTGGACGAAGTGGCGAAGCGGGTCGCCCGGAAATACCGGCTGATCTGTTTTGATGAATTCCACGTGTCCGATATTGCCGACGCCATGATTCTCTACAATCTGCTGAAAGCCTTGTTCGATAACGGTGTGTCGTTTGTCATGACCTCGAACTACGAGCCGAGTACGCTGTATCCTGACGGCTTGCACCGGGATCGCATGCTGCCGACCATCAAGCTATTGCAAGATAACCTGGATGTGATGAATATCGACGCCGGCATCGATTACCGCAAACGCGCCCTGGAACAGGTCGATAGCTATCATTCACCGCTGAACGCCGATACCGATCGCGCCCTGCGGCATGCGTTTTCCGGGGTTGCTGACACCGCCGACGAAGATCCTATCGTCGATATCGAAGCGCGTAAAATAAAGGCATTGCGCAGGGCCGGCGGCGTCATCTGGTTCGACTTCAATACCCTGTGCGGCGGCCCGCGCTCGCAAAACGACTATCTCGAAATTGCCAGCCGCTTCCATACGGTGATATTGTCCGGTATTCCGCAGATGTCGGCGGCGATGTCGTCCGAGGCGCGGCGGTTTACCTGGCTGATCGATGTGTTCTATGATCACAAGATCAAATTGATCATGTCGGCCGCAGTGGCGCCGGAAGAGTTGTACACCCAAGGCATGCTGGCCAACGAGTTTCACCGTACCGTGTCGCGCATCATGGAAATGCAGTCGCGCGAGTATATGGATAGCGAGCGGCGTTCCGAGGCTGACTCTATTGTGTGAATTGTGTGAGCCTGGGTCCGGTGTTTGAAAATAACGTATAGAAATGGATGGGTTTACGTGGAATTTGCCTCTTTGATTTTGGCTCCTTTGTCGCAGTCGTCGCCATTGCAGGTGCGCGTGTCGCGCCGGCGCCCGGTTTTGTCTGGTGTTGCTGCACTGCTGCTGACGCTGTCAGCCGGTGCCCAAGCCGCGGACGCCCAGCTGAAGCCGGTAGCCGAGCCTGCCGCCGAACTGAGCGCACGCTACCCGCTTGAAACCCTTAATTCGGTGGAAACCGCGAATCGCGCTCTGGCCGATGTAGCCGACGCCAAGGCCGAAGTCGAGGCACGCGATCTGGAACAGCGGCGCGTCTGCTATGAGAAATTCTTCGTCAACCATTGCCTGGATGCCGCCAAGGAGCAGCGGCGGCTGGCGATGAAAACGATTCGCCCGGTAGACATCACCGCCAACGCTTTCTTGCGTAAAGAGCGCGCCGATGAGCGGGACCGGGCGCTGGAAGTGCACGCTGCCCAGCAACCGGCCGAAGCGGCGCAGAAAGCCCAGGATCAAAATGCAAAAGAGCTGAGCAACGCCGACAAGGTGAAGCAGGGCGCGGCAAAAGAAAAAGAAGTTGCTGCCAATACCCGCAAGCATCTGGGCGAGGCGGACAAACGCGTGGCAGAGCATGACGCCCGCGAGCAAAAGGCCAGGCAAGATGCGGCTGCCAAAGCCTCGCAGCGTGCAGCCAATGCTGCCGCTTTCGAGAAAAAAGCCCAGGAATCAGCGGAGCGTCAGCGTCAGGTAGCTGCAAACAAGGCCGCCAAAGCCAAGGATCTGGCAAGCAAGAAAGCGGCTGAAACCGGAGTGCCGGCAGCACCTGTAACGCCGCCAGCTACTACAACGCCGGCGTCAGCACCGTAAATCGACGAAGGGCAGGAATTACACCGCCCGGCGCATCTTCTTGACGGTGTAGTTCTGTGCTTCCTTGGGCAGCGCCACCAGTTTGACGATCGCAAAAGTGCAATTGTCCGCAGCGTGGCCCTCGGCCCGCTTGCGCGTTTTTTTGATCAGCATTTCGGCGGCGTCGCGCGGTTTGTTCATGGCGATGGCTGCGCCCAACTCATCTTCCGTAAAGTAGTGCCACAGCCCGTCCGAGCATAGCAGGAAAGCATCGCCGGCCTTGAGGCCGGTATAGCGATTGATGCTTACCGTGGGCGTGTCGGTGCTGGAGCCCAGTGCGCTCAGCAGGATGTTGGACAGATTATGCGATTTTGCTTCGTTGCGCGACAGCTTGCCCTCGCTTACCAGTTTCTCGACATAGGAATGATCGATAGTGTGCTCGGCAAAGTTGGGGCCGTCGAAGCGGTACAGGCGCGAATCGCCCACATGCGCCCAGGTTGCCGTGCCATCCGGCGACAACACCAGTATCACCATGGTGGTGTGCGGATCCTTGTCGTTGGAAAAGCCGCTCAGCTTGATGACGGTGTGGGTCTCCATCGCAATGTTGTGCAGCATCGCCTCGACATTGTCGATCAAGGGCGAGAAGCCTTCGAAGATTTGTTTG